>CANGZD010000003.1 GCA_947458875.1 Sphingobacteriaceae bacterium | reverse complement strand
TTGCGCATGCAGACTATCTGGATTTTAAAAAAATCAAGACAGGAATCAATAAAGCCACACTCAGTATCTTGCCTTTCAGGTGGGAGCAGCAAATCAATACCCATCACCCTTACGGTTGGAATGATGGCGCTATGATACCCGCCAGGGGCTATCAAACCCTGCTCTCCGGCGGATTTCATTTTAAATACGGTCCTTTATCTGTACAAATACAACCGGAATATGTGTGGGCGGCCAATACTGATTTCGAAACCACAGGAATTATAAAAGGCGGTACCGATCAGCCGGAACGCTTCGGAAACAGGAATTACAGCAGGGCCAATTTAGGTCAGTCTTACATCCAATTGCAGGTTTCCAAATTCGCCCTCAAATTGTCTAATGAAAATATTTGGTGGGGCCCTGGCCAACGCAATGCCCTCTTATTGAGCAATCATGCCGACGGTTTCATGCACTTGGCCTTGCAAAGTACCGCACCCCTTAAAACACCTCTTGGGAGTATCGAGTTTCAGTTAATTGGAGGCAAATTACAAGGCAGCGACTACGATTTTTCAGCCCGCAAGGAGTGGCGTTATTTCTCGGGCATGCACCTTACTTACCAGCCCAGGTGGATACCCGGTTTGTTTTTTGGTTTAACGCGAAGTTTCCAGGCCTACCATACCGATGTAGAGGAATCGGGAGAGTATTTTCCATATTTAATGCCTTATCAGAAAATCAACACCGACGATGGTGATCCCATACCGAGAGATCAATTGACTTCAGTATACGCTAAATGGTTATTTCCTGAAGCGCATGCCGAAGTTTATGTAGAGTTTGGTAAAAACGACAATGCCTGGGATTTTCGCGATTTTCTGGGTTCACCAGAACATGCCCGTGCTTACCTATTTGGTTTCAGGAAATTAGTTCCCCTGAAACAAAAGGAAACCTTTATTTCTGTACAAGGAGAGTTCACGCAACTTTCCCAAACCATCGATCGCATTTTGCGCCCGGCAGGTGCCTGGTACTACCATGGTGAAGTGCTACAAGGTATGACTCATAATGGACAGGTATTAGGAGCAGGCATTGGTTCGGGTAGTAATTTACAATCGCTGGATATCAGCTGGATAAAAGGGCTAAAAAGCCTCGGATTTAGAGTAGAACGCCTGGTTAATGATCAGGATTATTATCATGCAGCCATAGGCGATTATAATAACCAAAGCAGAAGATGGGTAGATTATTCATTTGCCCTGCTGGGCAGATGGAACTGGCGTCAACTGGTGCTCAACTCAGAGATCAATTATATCCGTTCCTTAAACTATCAGTGGAGAAACCTGACACCGGCAGGCAATTACTTACCCATGGGGAAAGATCAAAATAATTTACACCTCCGTTTAGGGCTTAATTATTTCTTTTAGCCGGTTTAACAAAGAGCAGAAACAAAGTGTAAAGTAAGCCTGCGAAAAAGCCGCCGTAGGCAATGCCCTCATACCACTTTAATCTATTCTTCTTCAGCGGTAAATCTGGGCGATCAACAACTTGTACGGTAGGTGTTTCCTGAGCCAGGATCGTTTTACTCGCTTCTAAATTTTTTACTACTTCGGCGTAAATGGTTGATAAAACCATTTTATCACGCTCTTTTACTTCGGTACCCACCTTGGCGGTAACATAAGCAGGGTTTACATCTAATAATTGAGCGGTAGAAGAAGAAGCTGAATATGTTTTGCGATTCAATAAGGCACTTAAGCTATCTGCACGGGCCTGTAAACGGTCAACATTTACCTTTAATCGTTTCGTTTTAGTTTGGATATAGAAATTGGCACCTTCCTCTAAGATGCGGCTGCAGAGCAGACTGGCCAGTTTTTCATCCTTCATGGTGGTACTCAGCTCAAAGAACCCCAGTTTTTTATCGGGTTTGTATACAGATAATTCTTTCTTTACAATCCGTTCTGCAATGTCTTGGAGTAAGCTATCCTGTAAACGCGTGTAAGTACTTCTTTCGGCAGAGAATTTCAAGGCTGCACCATCCAGGTATTTGCTTTCCCAGCGCTCTTTCAATTTATATTTTTGTGCATAGGCATCAGCCAGACTCCATTGCTTTTGCTCATCATAGGGGGTGAGTAGCGCATTTTTTAAAATGGTATTACTCTTCAATAACTCCAACACGTTCTCTCCAGCCATCACCCCAGAGCTATTGCCTAAGGCACCCACATCAAATCCAAACTGACCTGCCAGGGCAGAAACGATAGAGCCGCCACCGGGTTTCACATCTTCCACCACAAAACTCAAACGTGCGGTATAGCTCACCGGCCATAGGAAAGAAAGCAACAATCCCAGTAAACCGCCGCTCAGTCCAATCATCGTAATTCTAATCCGATGGCTCCAGAGATAAAATAAATCTTGTTTGCGCTCTAAAATTAGTTTCCTGAAAGAGAAATTTTCTTCTTGTGGATACTTGGCAGGATACTTTTCCATGTTATAAGTTTAGGACGGCAATTAGACTAACCAAAGCGGTAAGGATGGAAGCCGCGGCAGAAATCTCACCCATCCCCAGTTTTACTTTCAGCTCTGTTTCAGGCTGAGGAATCACCAATCGGCTACCCTTACTGATAGAAGGGTAGTTTCTGAAAAATAAGAAACGTTTCACCGGGCTATTGATTCCGTTAGGATAAGCTACGTATGCCTTATTGATACGAACATTTGCTTTGGTTCCACCGGCAGCATTCACATAATATTTAAAGCTGCGACTCTTGAAACGGAAAAGTTGAGGCGTATTCACACCACCTACCACTTCTACAAATGGATTGTCTTTAGGTACATAAATGCTGTCTTGAGGCATCAGGATTAATTTTCTTTCCTTAGCCCTGCCACTTAATTCGGCATCTACTCTTAAACCATTCCGATAGATCTGCACATTTTCTAATGCAGCCGCCGGGCTTAATCCACCGGCACGGCTCAATACCTCCATCACTGTTTCATCACGGCGTTGTAAAGCATAAATGCCTGGAAATAATACTTCTCCACCAATGCTTACATTACCCAATACCTGGTAATTCACCAGTTGCGGAACCGTGATTTTATCGAGTGCCTGCAAATAAACTGGCGCTTGGTTCAGTTGTAGATTGCTATCTAGTTTAACGGTAAAAGTTTCTACCAACTGGTTGGCCACTACATCTGATTTATTAGGGATGATCCGAGATATTTCGATGCGATGATTAGCCGCATTATAATTAAAACCACCGGCCATGGCTACCAAATCGGCCAATTGCATGCCCTCCCGGTAGGTATAAGTGCCCGGCTGCTTAACCAATCCGGAGATACTTACACTCAATTCATTGCCCATTTCTTTGGCAGATAAGATATATACATCGTCCTCACGCTGTAACTGAATATCCGCACTATTTCCGTTCATGATTTTTGCTAAATCGAAAGAAAGGGTCTGCTTGGTTAAATCGGGTTTAATACGGTTGATATAGCCCCTGCTTAAAAAGGCTACTTCACTTAAGCCACCTGCGTTTTCAATTAATTTTTTTAAACCCAGGCCTTCAATCAATTCATAGGTACCAGGTCGTTGAACCGCTCCATTAATCATAATCCGGTTGGTGTAGCGGTTCAATATTTTGCCGATGTACACCGAATCTCCATTGAGCGGCATGTAATTAGCATAGAAATTTTGAGGGACATCCTTCACACTCAACTCCGTATCGCCTTTTTGATAAACCTTGGCCATGGCCTTGAAAGCTTCATCTTTGAAACCTCCTGCCAGTTCGATCAATTGCTTGAGGCTTTCGCCATCCTTGAGTTCATAAATGGCTGGCATCTTCACCTCTCCATTAATCACCACCCGTTTTTGATAAAAAGGAATGCGGATCACATCCTGATCTTCTAGGCGGACATTGGTATTGAGTATACCTTTTTGCAAAAACTGATAAAAATCTACCGAGCGATAAATTTTGTTATTTCTGATGATTTCGATATTTCTGAGTGAACCATTGGCATTAGGGCCGCCCGCCTGATACAAAACATTAGATAGGGTAGAAAGCGAAGAAATAGTATAAGTTCCGGGTTGCTTAGCTTCACCGATGATGTTTACACGGATGCTTCTGATATTTCCCAATGATACATTGAGTTTAGTTTGTCCGGAAGCCAATGCAGGATACACACGCTCCATTTTTTCTTTGATTCTTACATTGGCCTGTTCAATACTTAATCCGTTTACAAACACCAAACCAGCATATGGAATCTGAACATAACCATCAGGGCTGATTCTTGATTTTACAGATGATTCATTCAATCCCGATAAAATGATGATCAATTCATCATCGGCACCCAGCACATAATTTTGCGGAGTGGCAATTCTCAAATTAGGCTCAAAGCTCAATCTTGAATTATTGAAGAAAGAAGCCCCGTAAATCTCCGATCGGATGTTTACAAAACTTTCAGGTTCAATGATCAACTCCTTTCGGGCATAACTAATGCTATCGGATTTGATTAAGTTGTTTTGTTTTTTATTTGATTCAAATCCACTTAGCCTTTTTTTCAGCTTATCAATCTCTGTAGCTTTCATGCCACGTTGACTTAAGATCTGCGTTACATTATCTAGACTGATGCCAGAACTTTGAAGTTTCTTTTGAAATAATAAAATGTCACTATCGCTCAATTGATCGATTTTGACGTCTTGAATATTATCTAATGATAAAGTTTGTGCACTTAATTTGAAGCTGAAAACAAAAACAAAAATTAAGAGATAGATAAACTTGATGATACGCATAGGGTTCCAAATGGATGTGTTCAAATTTACGTATAATGCTTTTTAATTTATTCTTTTGAGTTATTTAAAATTAAAAACTTGTATGGTGAATATAGAGCTTAGTAAGCTCGCTCGTCACCTCGAATTAAATTAACGATGGTTTGCAATATAATCCAGCAGTCTAGTCTAAATGTCCATCGATGAATATAATATAAGTCATAATTGATACGCTCTTCAATTTCATCCTTGTTCACCATTTCTCCTCTGGAACCATTTACCTGGGCCCAGCCGGTAATGCCCGGTTTTACCAAATGGCGAAGCAAATAATATTGAACTTCTTCAATAGCACTTTTATTGAGCGGCGTAGGGTGTGGCCTCGGACCCACTACTGACATATCGCCTTTCAATACATTCCAAAACTGAGGGAGCTCATCCAGGTTAAATTTTCTAAGGTACTTCCCGATGCTGGTCACTCTTTCATCGTTTCGAGAGGATTGGATCAAATGGCCATTTTCATCAAGCTGCGGGCTGCCATGACGCATGGTTCTAAACTTATAACAAACAATCAATTCATTATTTAAGCCCCATCTCTCTTGCTTAAAATACACCGGACCTTTAGATCCCAATTTTATAAACAAGGCGATAATTGGGAAGAGCCACCAGGCTATAAATAGGAAAAAGCAGGTAGCAAAAACGATGTCAAAAGTCCTTTTGACTATTCTGTTCCCAAATCGATCTTGCGGCAGTGACCTTAAATTGATCACAGGCAATAAGCCAATGGTATTGATCTGAATATTACTACTGGCATAGAAATACAAGTCGGGGATGATGCGGGCCCTTTTAGCTAAATGATCACAAACCTCTATGCTGTATTTGATTTCCTCGTGTGCCGAGTTGGGTAGGGCAATGATTACTTCATCTACTTCTTGCGTTTCGATGATTTTTTTCAGTTCGGCAATTTTACCGAGATATTTGCAGCCATTCAGTTCTCTTTTTTCATTGTCTAAAAAGCCTAAACATTGGTAGCCATAATAGGCGTGACTCTCAATGGTCTCAATAAAATTATGAGCAGCAGGCGTAGAACCAATCAGTAAAACTTTCTCACTTAATTTACCCTGATAAATACTATGGTGTAGGTATTTTCTCAAAATATATTTGGTAATAATTACCAATAAAAAGACGGCTGATAGGTAGAACAGTAGAAAGAAATTGCTAAAGCTTACATAGTTTCTAAAAAAGAAAAGCAATGAGGTCAAGAATACGGCATGCAGGCTCACCGTTGAAGCTATGTAAACAATTTCTTCAGAAAATTTATTGGTTCTTAAGTCGCTATAAATTTTGGTGATTTGAGCTGCCAGGTACCAGGAAATGATTAATAATACCAAAAAGAGGTAACTGAAAAGTTGATTTTCTTTCAATTCATTACCCGGAAAGAGTAGCTGCCCCCACCACATGCATAGGAGCAAAATGGGGCCATCAATAAAAGAACGCAGGCTTTGGAAGCGAACGTAGGGTGTATTCATTTTCTTATTTCAACAATACTTTATTAAACAAACTCAAATATTGATCAGTCACCTTATCCCAATTGTACTTCTCACCAATTCCCTCTCCCACAATTTTTCTCAATTGATCAATTTCATTAGAACTATTCTGCTCTAGTCTTTCCATTTCCTGAGCCAAAGCCCCCGGTTTTTTCGTAAAAAATAAACCGAATTGTCCATTTCCAAGCATTTCACGATTGAATATGGTGTCTAATGCTAAAATAGCACAATTATTAGACATGGCTTTTAACATAGTAGGATTGGTACCCCCAAATTCATGTCCGTGTAGATAAATAAAACAATGTTGGTATAGGCTGAGCAAGTCTTCCTGCTGATTAACATAGCCGGTAAAAATCAATCGTTCTGAAGCTTTGGCTTTTAATTGATGGGCATATTCATCCTTATAAGGTACATCGCCCACCACGACCAGTTTTTTAGTCGAATTAGAAGTTAAAAACTCATCAATCAATACATGGGCATTATTATCTGGAATCATTCGTCCTACAATGAGATAATAGGATTGCGGACTGATATTGAACTTTTCAAGACTATTTGGAGATTGTTTCTTATAGGGGGGTGCACCATAGGCAATCACTTCAGAATCGGCATTAAATTTATTTAAGTAAACCTCCCGCATCGCCTTTGCATCACTTACCAGCTGGTGATAAAACTTAGTGGCACACCAGGCCCCGAAATAGAAATAAGCGCTTCCCAAACCTTTCCATTTAGGTCTTTTCCACTCCAATCCATCTGTGTTAATGATCATTTTCTTGCTGAAAATGTGGCCCAGCCAACCGAACGGACCGGCTGCTAAATTCAGCACCAATACTACATTTACTTTACTGAAACAAGCATGAAAAAGGCTGAATAGCGAATGTGTGATTTGGTTGAGCACTTGAATTTTAACAGTTGGAATGTAATGCAAGTGAATACCATTCAGTAGGGAAGGCCGCTCTTTAAATAAACCTTTTTGGCAATAAATATGCACTTCTACATCTTGCTTTACTAAACGCTCGGACAGTTCTCTAACAAAGGTCTCGTAGCCTCCATAAACATAAGGATAACCTCGGGTGCCTATAATGGCCAGTTTGATTGGAGTATAGGGTTGCTTAGCCATCAATTTAAAACCGGTATAATTCCTTTTAAGTGTTCGTAATACTTTTCCGGATTTGTCAACGCTCTAATATAACTACCGGCTGCCATCCCCATCTCATTGCATAGTTTTTCATCATGATATAGAGATTTTATTTTTTCAGCCAACATTTTTGCATCGCCCGGCTCAAACAATAAACCAGTTTTGCAGTCAATAATAGTTTCAGGAATAGCACCAATTTTACTTCCAATCACTGCTTTATTGCAAAGCATGGCCTCAATAATACTAAATCCAAGTATTTCTAAACATTCTGAGGGAAACACCATGAAAGAGGCTAACTGCAGGATTGGCCATATTTCAGTTTTATCCATTTTGCCCAGAAAACTCACCTGTTGCAATTGATTTTGCTCAGCATATGCTTTTAAATTAGCCATTTCAGTGCCATCTCCGATGATTTTTAAGGGAATCTCGGGGCAAGCTTTCATTGCTTCAAGCAAGGTGTGAATGCCTTTGATTTTTTCGAGTCGTCCTACAAATACGATATATTTTTCATCCGCTCTCTTTTCTTTGATTGGTGTTTCAGGAAGCTGACTCAGGTTATAGCTATGGTAAAGTTGATGGAGTTTATCAGGCTTGAATCCATAATCTAAAAATTTTCGGTGTAGAAATTTGGAAGGACATATATAATAATCAACTAATGAATAATAGTCTAAGTACTCATTTATGTAATTATCAGCACAAGCCAGTGTGCTGGCCAATAATGATTGTTTTTTGCATTTATTGATAATTACCTCATGAAACTTACCGCCTTTGCATGCTTCGCAAATTTTACCATTCGAAACGAAAGTGCCCTCCGGACAAAGTATGGTATAATCATGTAAGGTCCACACAATTGGGATATTTGCTTCTTTCAGCACTTTAATTATGGCAGGTGTTTGGTAGCGGTGGATAATATTAAGGTGCGCTAGCTCAATTTTTACTTTTAGTAGTAACTTTTTGAGCAATTTTACCGCTTCAAAAGAGTAGATAGATTCTGCAGCAAATCCGGCACCTTTCCACCATTTTCCATTATTCAATTGCCTGTAATCTCTGTTTTTAATGAAATACGATTCGTAAGCATTAGGATAATTATCAGGATGATCCATGGCAAATGGAATTACCCGGTGTCCGGCTTGCTCATACAGATTAGACATATTTTCTACATAAGTCCAATCACCCCCACTGGGATGCCATGTCCAATTTACCATGAGGATATTCATACAGCTTTCTTTTGTGCGTAAAACCTCATGATGCCTCCACGTCCAACTAAGGAAGCCAGGCCCTCTAAAAAAATGGCAAAGGGTAGGGTAAGCCCAATCTTAAACAATAGACTTAATTGTTTTCGCTCCTTGAGTTCTCCAATTAAAAATCCACGATAGCCAAACCACGACCAAATACTTTGAATCATTCCAATAATGCCTAAGTGCCAGGAAAAATAATCTTTTTTAAGAATTGAAAATCCAATTTCTTTTAAATGGTTTTCTAAGGTTATCGGGCTAAAATGACTGAGGTGTCGGGGTACATCTAAATGTAACCAATATTTGCCCGCCCATTTAGATTGCCAGCTTTCAAAATTTGGAACTTCAATAATTAGCAGACCCTCAGCAGTTAAGTTTTCCTCTACTAAATGATGGAGCAGTTCAAATGGCTTTTCCAGATGTTCTAATACATGAAAGATTGTAATTGCCTCAAAGCTTTGACCAAATATATTACCCTTAGAATAATAGGATGAGTTGATGGTTAAACCGAAGTAATTCTTGGCATATGCTGCTCTGGGTGCAGAGGTTTCCACCCCTTTTACTTCCAAGCCATGTTGTTTGGCTAGATTTAAAAACAAGCCCTTGCCGGCTCCAAAATCGAGTAAGTTGATGGTTTGATTCGATTTTTTCTGCTTCAGGTAATTAATAATTGGTTGATATTCTAATTCCTGAATTTGATGGAATACAGATTTTCGATTATCACGAACCTGGTAATCTTTTTCATCATAATAGATTGAAATAGCAACTTCTTGATTAAAATAGGTGAAATGATGATGGCACGATTTACATTCTATCACCTCAAACTGATGGCTGTCGCGTTCTAAAATAAATTTGGTGGTACGAGCTTCAGCTAATTGCCGACAAAGAGGACAATGGATGTTTTTCATTATAATAAAGAATCATTCGTGCTAATGATACTTAGGTAGATACGATGTACTCGTAAATCTACAAAAAGCAAGAGAATTCTAAGCAATTTGTCTAAAAATACGAACTAATTCTTTTGCTGTTTTTTCCCAGCTAAATTCTTTCAGGCGATGTTTACCTCTACCAATTAATAGTTTTTGCGATACTGGATCATTAATTAAACCGCTCATTTTTTCATAGATATCTTGATCGGAATAAGGATCAAATGAGATCACGGCATCGCCACCCACCTCTGGTAAGCAGGTATTGTTAGCAACTAATACTGGGATTTGATAGTAGAAAGCCTCTAAAATCGGAATTCCAAACCCTTCATTAGTTGATGGAAAAACATATGTTAAAGCATGAGCATACACCATGCTTAATTCGCTATCATTCAAATAACCAGTAAGTATCACCTCCTTTTCTAATCCACAATTGATGATGGTTTGTTGAATGAAGGGAAAGTCGTTGCTGTTTTGTTTATCATCAATTTTACCTGCCAAAACCAGTTTTAGATCATCATGACCCTGGTCTTTAAGTTTTTTAAATGCCGTGATGAGTGCAGGTAAGTTCTTCCGCTTGCTCATCAGCCCAACATGTAGAATAAATTTTTTACTGCTCAAGCCAAGCTTTTTTAAGAGTTCATCAACAAGATGATCAGGCTGCATTCTTAAGCTTTTTGGACCCTCTGGAATACTGATCAGTTTTTCATCGGGGAAACCGGTGTATTTAATTATTTGTTGTTTAGCATAATTGGTAGGAGTAATGATTACAGCCGATCTTCTTGCAGCTGGAATCGCAGTTATGCGATAAAGCCATACCCAGAGTCGATTGTAATGTTCAGGGTCTTCGAAGAAAAAGGCATCATGAAAAACAGGAACAGTTTTAAATTTAAATTGGATGAATGGAACGAAATTATCAGTGCAAAAAAGAATGGCGCAACCATGTTTCCAGGTTCGATAGGGTAAGATGAGTTGTTTCCATAAATGAAAACTCAAATGACTTAAAATCTTATGAAACTTAGTTTTACCGGTAATGATGGTCCGCTCGCTGTCGAAAAAATGAAATTTCAACTCATCGCTTTCCATTTTTTTAAATTGTAAGCATAGTTCCTCGAGATAGGTTTTGGTGCCCGTCATGGCAACCCTTAAATCGCGGATATCAACACCGATAATAAGGGGTTTAGGCATCTTTTTCTTTTAAGCTTTTAAGTGAAACCATATTGACAAAGATGCCAGTCATGAACCAGGTTAGGTAGGAGATGTAAACAGAATTTTCTAATTCGGAAGTAAATGAGGGAATTAAAAAAGCGATTTTAATTAACAACAATGCCAGGCACATTTTTTTCTCCTTGCCTTCTAAACGATAATACCATTGCCAGCTGCTTTTAAGGATAGAGGCATAGATGAATAGGTATAGAAAAAGAGCAATCACACCAAATTGTACTCCAATAACAATGAATTGGTTTTCGCCGCCCACGTTTTCTCCCAAAGATCCGGCAACACGCCCCGAGGTGCCAATGCCTAATCCTAATGGAGATTGAATCATTGCATTTAAACCCTGAATCCACTCAATTAAATGCGCAACACTGGATGTATTCGTGAAATTGAGCGTTCTGACGATGATTTCTTGTACCCCAACATAATCGTCGTTGCCTTTTGGGATTAGTAAATAGCATACGTAAAGGATGACTGCTAAAATACCTAGATGTGCAATTTTGGTGATGTATTTTTTTCGGGTGATCCAGCCATAAGCATATATTAAGATAAAATAACTCACAAAGGAGGATCTGGAAACCGCATATATAATGCTGATGAGCGTAGCTGCTAAAGCTACCATCCCAAAAGAATCGAGCTTAAAACGATATTGATCGTCGGTATAAAAAGCTGCCAATACCGCTAAGGAAATGAGGGTAGCTGCAGCATGTTCCAGCGGATTAGAAAAAAAACTGGCAAAACGTTTAAATCCACCTTCCGATTCAAAAGTCCAGCTTAAATCATAATGACCACTTGGTTCAATATTGAAAAAATGGGAGTTGAATTCTGTATATCCGGTTCGGGTTTGTAAATGTTGGTTGGTGTAAACCTCAAATAAAACAACGATTGCAGCGGCAACAGCCAATATCATCAGATAAAGGAAGTATTTACTTAAAAAAATCTCTTTTGGATTTAGGAGACGCCCTGTAAAATAAACCAACACAAAGAACGAAGAGGATTTAAGAGCAATGATACGGTTAATGGCATCTAAATCTCCAAACGGAAGCAGCGCATATAGCAGGGTATATGCAAAAAAACCGATCATGGCATAATCGATCAGGTGTAAATTTAAACGATCATTATAGTGATATAGAACCCAAGAAAGCAGGCTGATGATGCCAATTTCTTTGAAAAGTTGCAAAAAAGGAATGCTCTCTTTGAAACCAAGTTGAAAGGCTACTGATGTAGCACTGGTATAAATCGATAAACCAAAAATCAGGAAAAGCAGGATTGATTCTTTGTTCCCCCTTAAAAACTCACGAATACTGAGAAGAAAGCTCGAAATATAAATGAGAGGAAACAAAAACATAGGCTTATCTATCCAGTTTTTATAATTACAAGGAAACCAGCACTAAGTCCAATATTGATAAATTCCACGGTTCAGCTCGTATGCTTCCCATTTAAATCGCTCTCTTACGGGTTGTTTTTGAGCCCATTCCCACATCTTGCTCAATCCCTCCTTTAATGGGGTTATTTCTTTGTAATTAAGTATGTCTACCGATTTTTGAAAAGTAGGGTAGGCATATTTTACTTCGTGCCTGCTTTCTAAAAAATCGATTGGGGCACCGCCTACAATTTCACTCAAAATTTCAGCAGCTTCGAGGATGGTTGTTTTATGAATTCCACCCAAATTAAAAATTTGTTTAGAAGCTTTGGCTTCAGTGGCAGCATTCCAAAAACTAGGCAAACAATCGTCGATATAACTGAAAGCCCGTTCTTGTTTTCCATCACCAAATATGGTGAAGGGCTCGTTATTTAGTTTTTGATACATCCAAATACCGAGTACATTGCGGTATTTATCCCAAATATTCTGATTGATTCCGTACACATTATGTGGCCTGATGATGCACCAATCGAGTTGGTGTTGCTCTCCTGCAATACGAATATCTAATTCACAAGCATATTTTGCCACGCCATATGGGTCGATCGGATTTGGAGTATCGTTTTCGTCAAATGGAGGCTCTCCTTGGCCATAAACTGCCATACTGGAAGTGAAAATCAATCTTTTTACATCAAAAATGATACATTCATTCACTAGATTGGCAGTAGCCAATAAATTATTGTTGTAATTATACTTTCGAATAAAAGGACTCAATCCTTCTGCGGCATAGGCAGCAAAATGATAAACATAGTCTACTTCATGTTGCTCAAATATTGGTTTTAGATCATCGCTGGAAACGTCCATTTGGTAAAAAATGATTTTATCTGATAGATTTTCCAGGTAGCCACCGCTTAAGTTGTCAATTCCAATTACTTGATATTCTGGCTGATTTTCAATAATCCAATCAGCCATTCTCGAGCCTAATAGTCCGGCAACGCCAGTTATAAGAATAGATTTCATTTAAATATGTAGGTCTTCATAGTGTGTCGTAAATACCATCCTTGATACCTCTTAGTAGTGCATTTAGTTTCTTAAACCTAGCCCTAATAATAAAATAAATCATCATGGCTATACTATAGCTGGTATGGTATATTACTGTTGGTACTACAAATATAGGATTCGTGTATCTCTTTAGAAACCAGATTCGGTTTCTTTGGATTAAATAGTGAACAATTGGGTTCACATACCCTTCCTTTTGCTTCGACTTTGATTTATTAGACATCCCTGCAATATGATAAACTACTGATTTAGGATGATACTTCAATTGATAGCCAAGTTTTTTGATCCTGAATGATAGATCAACATCTTCAAAGTAGATGAAGAACTTTTCATTCAAAAGCCCTGATTTTTTTAGGATGCTTGCCCTGGTGAAGAATGCACATCCGGTTACCCAATCAATACCTTTTAATTGATTGTGCGATGCCCTTTCTTTTTTTAATGCTCCAGGGGTATATGGTAAAGTGAAAATTGGATTAAAATAAGATCCTCCATCCCAAATAAGCGTTCTATCATGGTGACAATAAATTTTGGGTTGAATAATTCCAACTTCCGGATGTTTATCCATATAATTAACGAGTACGTCTATAAAGTCAGGCTCTACAAATGTATCGTTGTTCAAGAGCATGATGTATTCAAATGATTGATCAATGGCATAATTAATGCCTACATTGTTGCCTCCGGCAAACCCCAGATTGGATGCTGATTGGAGAAGGGTAATGTGCCGATGTTGTGCTTTTAATTCTTTACCCGATCCATCGGTGGAACCATTGTCAACTACAATAACTTCAAAATTTTGGATACAATTATTTAATGAGACCAAACATTGGTTGGTGTATTCAAAACTATTCCAGTTAACCAAAATTAGTGCTGTCTTCTTATTCATACCCTAATAATTGGTTACTATATTGAGTTTACGTGCTTTGAATTCGTAGAGTAGCAAGGCGATGGTTTCAATAGTTAGCGTATATAAGCCAATTCCCCAAAAATTTCCCCAATAAACCATACCAAACGCACTTAATGAAGAAACCATCAATAAAATAATGGCAATCTGAAAAATAGAATAATTGTCATTGTTTAACACTCTATCCAAAACATTCATAAAATTCAAACAAGCAATAAATGGAGCTAATGCCATCAGTTTTAAAAATAAGCTCGCCTCAGCGTTTAAATTTCCAGAAAGAAGCAATATGATCGGATCGGAGAGTAGAAACAAGATTACCGAACCGCATAAAAAAAGATAACCGGTTCGCCATTTCAATTGCTGCTTAAATGCCAACCACTTCATGGTGTCTGTTTTATGTAATTGGGCTGCAGTAGGATAGACCGAGTTAGAAATGGAAATAATCAAAAGTCGTGAAGACCAGATAATTTTATCACAAAGTGCGTAAGCTCCGAGCCAGGCAACTTTACCCCATATTTGTAATGCAAACAGCATGAATGACTGCTGAAGGTGTACAGAAAAATTATTTACCAACAAGTAAAAATTACTTTTTAAAATCACTTTTTGGCTTAATTGGCTTGGCATTACCCAGTTAATTTTATATTTATTGATACCCCAGATGAGTACGAATAAATAACAAATGCAAAGGCTGCTTCCCATGATGAAATTCACCCATGGTGCATCAGCTTGATTTTCAATAAAAAATAGCACAAATAGAAGGGTGAGTATTTTGGAAATAAGATTAGCAAGGTTTAGATACTTAAGGTTTTCCAACCCAAGAAACAGGAACATTGGATTAAGCACCTCAGCAAACAGAAGAGGAATGGTAAGCAAGTACAACAGGTAATAATCTTTTAAAACCGGGTTGGAGAAAATTAAAACAATAACAAGCAATACAAAGAAAAGAAGCCGTATGCAGAGTGTTTCAAATACAATTCGGGATAAGGCTAAAGTGTCATTTTTTGCATTTGCAATTTCTTTGATACTACTTTGAATGGTTCCATAATTAACCAATCCACCCGCTAAACCTGCAAAAGCATTAGCCGCCATTACTTCGCCAAATTTTTCAATGCCAAGCAATCGAGTAAGTACCGGGAAGAGTAACATCATGAAAAAGATATTACTTAGTTGTATGATGCTTAAATTGGCTAGATTAGAAAAAATACTTTGGTTAAAATTGGACTTAAGTTTAGAAATTTTATTGTTTAGATAGGATAGATTCATTAATTGCTAAATTAAAACTAATTTCTAATTATTGACGCCATACACACTTAATAATTAGGTTTAATGTTTAAAAATCATTTTTTTTGCGAAATTAGTCTACCGTTAAATCTACCTTTTTTACATGCCAAAAATGAAGCTCTTATTCAAGCTATTCTGCTTTTCCATTTTGTTTAATGGAAGTGCAAAATTGTATGCTCAGCAAGTTTTGTTGGGAGGTACCGACATGCTGGATGAACAATATAGAAATCTACAGCTGTTAGGTTCAGGAAATAAAAATTCGTCCTTTACGCTCCGGCCTTTTTTTCATTCAGACAGCTCAACAACTAATACTCAATCGACCCGCATTAAAATTCTTCCAATGGTGCTCAACCAGCAGTATAATACTTTTGCACCTTATGGCTGGAATGATGGTGCCATGATTCCAGCGAAGGGTTATCAGGCATTGATATCAGGCGGACTTTTTGCCCAAATGGGGAAATTTAGCTTGCAACTAAGACCCGAAATAGTATTTGCAGCCAATCCGGATTATGAACGCTTCCCTGTTAGTGAAACAGATGATGCAAAGTATCTTAGAACGGTCTATTTAAACCAGGCTGACATGCCTGAACGTTTTGGAAATAAATCTTTTCAGCGAGTATACTTGGGTCAAAGCAGCTTTAGGTGGAACCATAAAAGTGTTTCAGTAGGTTTGTCAAATGAAAATCTTTGGTGGGGGCCTGGTGTCAGAAATTCTTTGATTATGAGTAATCATGCACCCGGTTTTATGCACTTCACCGCCAACACCACTAAGCCGCTTCAAACTAAAATTGGAAGTTTTGAAGGGCAATTAATAGCAGGAAGGTTGGAAGAATCGGGTTTTAAGCATGATAGCAAAAATTTTATGGCTTATGGAACCAATTGGGAAGAACCTAAGCCCCAAGATTGGCGCTACATCTCTGGAGTAACCCTAAACTATCAGCCCAAATGGGTTCCCGGACTTTTTGTTGGAATTAATCGAGTATTTCAAATATATCGTGGAGACATGGGTAATGGTTTAGGCGACTATTTTCCAATTCTTTCTCCGTTTCAGAAAAAAAATACTAAAAATGAAGATGCTAAGAAAAGAGATCAACTGGCTTCTGTTTTCTTTCGTTGGAAATTTGAAGAATCAAAATCAGAGATCTATTTCGAATACGGGAGAAATGATCATGCCATGAGTTTTTGGGATTTCTTTGAATCGGCAGAACATTCAAGGGCCTATCTCTTAGGATTCAGAAAAGTTTTTTGGTTAAACCAGTCAAAATCCAGGTACCTTAAAATTAATTTGGAGCATACACAAATGCAACAATCAGAAGACCGATACCTACGACCGCCAGATTCATGGTACCTACATTATCAGGTGAAACATGGTTATACCCATCGCGGCGAATTATTGGGAGCAGGAATTGGACCTGGGAGTAATTTGCAAACCTTCGACCTGAGTATTTGGGAGCCTGATCGTATCCTGGGTTTTCAGTTGGAAAGGTATCTTCACAACCAAGACTACTTCTTTAGAACATATAATGATTATCGTCGTAAATGGGCCGATCTGATGTTTAACACTTATGCCTACCGCCGATATGGTAATTTAGGCGTGCAAGTTAGATTAAATGCAGCTTGGATTAGAAATTATCAATGGCAACTTTATAACAATAAGTTAAACATGCAGTTTTACACTTCGTTGATGTACCATTTCTAAATTGAATAATATTTGAAAATAGAAAAGCCCTCCGAGATGAAGGGCTTTTTTGTTGCTTGACAAAGAAGGATTGCCTTAGGCGATCCCTGAGAGGGGAGGCTTTAAACATGATTATTTCGCTACGCTTCAATCTAATTTTTGTTTATTATCCTTCATCGAATAAATCCGATTCCTATCTAAACAAAAAATCCCGGTTTTTCGACCGGGATCATGTTTGGCGGAGAGAGAGGGATTCGAACCCCCGGACCTTTGACAGTCAACGGTTTTCAAGACCGCCGCAATCGACCACTCTGCCATCTCTCCGGGGGCAAAAGTACAAATACGCCGTTAAACTGCAAACCCGTTTTTAATTTTTTTAATTTAACACACCGCTGACTTTGAAAATCGTGCGCTACCTTAGCTTTGATGTCAGACTAATCCATATAAACATGAAAAATCTAAGCAATATTTTAATCATCATCGTCCTACAAACCGGTTTGACTGCATGTACCCAGCAAAACAAAGAAGCAGCTCAGACTGAAAAAGTGGAAACAGTGGTCAATGCGGCGGCAAATTTCAATATCAAAGACGAAAGTCAGCAAGCCGTACTCAACCAATACCTAAGCATCAAAGATGCCCTGGTTGCCTCTAACTCAGGGAGCGCTCAAGAGGGTGCAAAAAAATTACAAGAAACATTAGCGAAAACATCGGGATTCGAAACGGCACAAAAAATGGTTGATTCCATTGCTACTACCAGCGATTTAGCCCAACAACGTAAAGTATTTACCAACTTAAATAACGAGTTGATACCCATATTTCGTAAGGCTGTGCTCAGTAAAGGAGCATTTTATGTGCAGTTCTGTCCAATGGCCAATGAAGGATCGGGTGGCTACTGGTTGGCCCAGGAAGAAGAAGTTCGTAATCCTTATTACGGAGACGAAATGCTGAACTGTGGCGAAGTAAAAGAAACCATTAAATAAAACATTAATATTACAAAATCACCGAAAATAACTGTTCTAAAACAGCTCGTTTTCATTAGTTTTGCTTTATAATATCAAATCTATATGTCATCTACAGCAACCATAACCTACGGAGAACAATCTGTACAATTACCTGTCATCACCGGAACGGAGAATGAATCAGCCATTGATATTGCTAAACTCCGCGATACAACTGGCCTCATCACGCTTGATTCAGGTTTTAAGAATACCGGAGCCACCAAAAGCGCCATCACCTACTTAGACGGAGAAAATGGCATCCTTAAATACCGTGGATACGCGATTGAAGAGTTGGCCGAAAAATCAACTTTTCTGGAAGTGGCCTATTTGTTAATTTACGGTAAGTTGCCAAATAAAAAAGAGATTGAAGATTTTCAATTCCAAATCTCCAGACATACATTGGTACACGAAGACATGAAGAAATTTTTCGATGGTTTCCCATCGAAATCACACCCAATGGGTCAGCTTTCTTCGCTCATCTGTTCCCTTTCTTCTTTTTATCCGGAATCTTTAAATCCGCATCAAACACCAGAAGAACAAAACCTCACTATTATTAAGTTATTGGCTAAAATGGCTACCATCGTTTCTTGGATTTACAAGAAATCATTGGGTCATCCGCTCATTTATCCACAAAACAAATACGATTACGTAACTAACTTCATGCACATGACCTTCGGTCAACGTACAGAAGAAGTAGTGATCGATCCGGTGGTGGTTAACGCCATGAATGTGTTACTCATACTGCATGCAGATCACGAGCAAAACTGTTCTACCTCAACTGTTCGCATCGTAGGATCGGCAGACTGTAACCTTTATGCATCCATTTCTGCCGGTATTTCAGCGCTTTGGGGCCCGCTGCATGGCGGTGCCAACCAGGCTGTAATTGAAATGTTGGAGCAGATTAAAAATGATGGAGGAGATGTAGCGAAGTGGGTTAATAAGGCTAAAGATAAAAATGATCCATTCCGTTTAATGGGCTTCGGACACCGCGTTTATAAAAACTTCGATCCACGTGCCAAGATCATTAAAAAAGCATGCGACGATGTGTTGGCAAAATTAGGCGTAAACGATCCGGTATTGGATATTGCAAAACAATTAGAAGCGGCCGCCTTGAGCGATCCTTACTTTGTAGAGCGCAAGCTTTATCCAAACGTTGATTTCTATTCAGGCATCATCTATCGTGCACTTGGTTTCCCAACCGACATGTTTACCGTGTTATTTGCCTTGGGTCGCCTTCCGGGATGGATTGCACAATGGAAAGAAATGCGTGAAAACAAAGAACCAATTGGCCGTCCACGTCAGGTGTATGTAGGAGAGGTGGACCTCAAATACGTTCCTTTGGCACAACGCTAATTATAAGCTTTCAATAAACACGAATCCCGTTAGGAAATACCTGACGGGATTTTTTATTTACAAAGAGATAAACGATAGGGCAAATACACCTATAAAACTAAAGCTGAGAAGCAGGAAGTAGAAAAATCCCAACAATCCCAATTTAAAAACCGTATGCCAGCGGCTTCTTTGGTAAACCGTTCTCATGGCCCTGTAAACATACCAGGTGCTCACGATCATTCCCATTCCTATCAAAAAGTCTTCAGCTGATGGCCAGGCCATAGCTATCAATTCAATAGTGATATAAAGCAGGAATAAGAAAGAATGGACATGAAGAGTATTCACCAGGTGATCGATGAAGTAAAGCTTAGATTTATAAAAACTGAGGCTCAGAATGAGGGCAAACAAGGGCATCAGCACAAACATCATCTTAGGGAGATGGTTTTGCACAGCTTCCATCACTTTATTATACAATTGATCGCCGTATTCTTGTTTTAAATGAAAGTTCTTTTTAATGAAGAATTGCTCCAGCCAAGTATCTCGCTTGTCAACAGGTAGCTTGGATTGTTGAATTTCGTAACTTCTTAAACTCTGATAAATGGAATCCTCTGCTATGTTTAAATCGATCTTGCTTTGAGAGCCATCTTGTAAACCACGGCTAAACTCCTTGAAATTTTTCTGTAATACACTGAGCTCTTTAATTCTTCTTTCATTCTTCTTCCTTTCAGGAATAGTAAGTTTCACATTTTTATTAACTGCTTGAAGACTATCGATCTCCATTTTTATTGCTTTGTTTCCACCTTCGGTGATTTTACCTGGTTCTATATTAGGTTTCTTGGAAGATAAAATCAGGAAGAAGAACAAGCTGATGAATAAGTACATGGTAACCGGAGGAAAATAAGCAGCACGCTTGCCATTGATATGAGCCAGCGTAAGTTTTCCCGGTTCTGTAATCAGGGGAGTTAAGCTATTGATAAACTTAGAATCAAAATGAAAGTAATGCCCAATACTGTGAAACAAGAAAGACCAGAAGGGTTCTCTGGTCTCTATATTTTCCTGTCCACATTCCGAACAGAATTTGCCATTTACTGTAGCTCCGCAATTTAAACAGTTGGTCTCTTTACGGTATCTTTTCATTAAGTATTAATACAAAATCCCTGCAATGGTAGCCGAAAGGTAGGAGGCCAGTGTACCGCAGATCAATGCTTTAACGCCCAGTTTAGCTAAATCAGTACGGCGTTCCGGAGCCAATTCGCCAATACCACCCACTTGTATGGCAATAGAACTGAAATTGGCAAAACCACAAAGTGCAAAACTCGTAATCAGTAAGGTTTTTGCATCTAATGTTGCTTTAATTTTAGCAAGATCCAGATAAGCTACAAATTCATTAATTACCATTTTAGTGCCCATCAAAGAACCAGCTACTTGGATATCTTTCATAGGTACGCCCATGGCCCAGGCAAATAAAGAAAATAGGGCACCCAGAATTTGTTTCAAACTTAATGTGTTGATATCAATGCCTACAGCAGCTAAACTTAATCCAAGGTTTCCCAAACCTGCGCCGATTTTACCCAAAACATAATCTAACAAAGCAATAATCGCGATAAAGCCGATCAGCATGGCAACAACGTTCAGGCCCACTTTTAAACCATCGCTGGCACCATGAGAGATGGCATCCACCAAGTTGGCATTGGTTTTTTTGATTTCCAGTGAAACCTCACCTTTGGTTTCAGAAACTTCTGTTTCGGGCCACACGATTTTAGAAATAACCAAAGCGCCCGGAGCAGCCATGATACTGGCCGCAATTAAATATTCTGCAGGTACACCTAATGCAATGTAAACCGCCATTACACCGCCTGCAATACAAGCCATACTGCCTGCCATAGAAGCCAGCAGTTCAGACATCGTCATGCCTCTTAAATAAGGCTTGATCATGATTTGTGCTTCTACTTGGCCAACAAATGCGCTGGCAACGTTTGAAACTGCTTCAGAACCAGAAACGCCCATCACTTTGTAAACAATAAAGGCAAAAAACTTCACAATCCGTTGCATAATGCCCAAATAGTAGGCCACACTCACCAATACGGCTACGAAAATGATGGTAGGAATAATTTTAAAGAAGAAAATAAAGTCATTACCAGGTCCGAAAGCTTTATCCATTAATTCCTTGTTTACCAAACCTCCAAACACGAAATTGGCACCTGCTTGAGAAAAGTCGAGTACTTTAGTTACTGCTGCACCCAGCCAGGAAAAAATTTCTTTACCTACCGGCACTTTCAGGATAAATAAAGCGAGTAATATTTGTATAGTCAATCCGGAGATCACCAATCTGTAATTAATGGCTTTACGGTTATTCGACATCAAAAAAGCAATTGCGAATATTAAAACGATGCCGATAAGGCCGGTAAATCTTTCCATTTTTTAGATTTCAATTAGTATTTAATCCTGAAAAATAGAAATAAGAATAACAATACAGAAGAAATGTAGATAAATAAAGAAATGTAGATAAATTAGGAGTTCTTACGTCGGCTCAATTCATCACGTATGCTAGCCGCCCTTTCGTAGGCTTCGTCCTTTAGTGCTTCTTCCAATTTTTGTTTTAATTCATCATCACTTAAGTCTGTATAATTCACCTTTTTGATGGTTTCAGGACTTTCTTCTGTGTTTGGAACCATATTTTCCAAATAGGCAAACTCATTGCCCTCCATAATGGTACCTGCAGAAGCGAGGATGAATTCGTAGGTGTAGATTGGGCATTCAAAACGTACGGCTAGTGCTATGGCGTCAGAGGTACGGGCATCAATCTCGATATTTTTTTTGCCATCTGTGCAGATCAACTTGGCATAAAAAACACTGCCAACCAAATTGTAAATGATGACTTCCAGGATATTAACATGATAAGCCCGAGCGAAATCTTTGAATAGATCATGAGTGAGGGGGCGGGCAGGTGTCATTTTCTCAATTTCGATGGCAATGGCCTGCGCCTCGAAACCTCCAATAATAATAGGAAGACGTCGTCGGCCGTTCACTTCACCCAATACCAGCGCACAAGCACCAGATTGTGTTTGGCTGTAGGATAAACCGACGATGTCTAACTTTACTTTCTCCATATTCCCCTCATCACCATTAAGATTAAGATTGAGCTTTGTAGGCCTTCACAGCCTCGGTTAGTTTTGGTAGAACCTCCATTGCATCGCCCACAATTCCATAATCTGCTACCTTAAAGAACGGTGCTTCCGGATCTTTGTTGATGGCTACAATAGTTTTAGAAGAACTCACACCGGCTAAATGCTGGATTGCTCCGGAAATACCCACTGCAATGTAAAGGTTTGGACTTACTGCGATTCCTGTCTGACCAACGTGCTCTTCATGTGGTCTCCATCCGGCATCAGAAACTGGTTTTGAGCAGGCAGTTGCAGCACCCAATGCTTGGGCTAAATCTTCTACCAAATGCCAGTTTTCAGGGCCTTTCATTCCTCTACCGGCAGATACCACCAATTCAGCTTCGGGTAAAGATATTTTATCACTTGCTCTCACCACTTCTTTTACCTTAACTCTGGAAGTAGCAGAGCTAGCCTGGAAGCTTTCAATTTGTGCTGCAGTGCTGTTTTCTTTTACCTGAAAAGCGTTAGGGTTCAATGCAATTACTTTCACCTGGGTGTTTAATGCAAGCATTGCAAATGCCTTGCCAGAATAAGCTGTTTTTTTAACGCTCAATTGCCCGCCATTAATTTGTGGCAACTCTACAGCGCCCGAAGCAAGTCCTGCTTTGAGCTTTACCGCTACACGTGGCGATAAACCTTTTCCGCTAAACGAATTGGCCATCACCACTACTTCTGCACTTTCTTTGGTGGCAGCTTCGGAAATTACAGCGGCATAAGCCTGGCTGTCGAAAGTTTGAATGCTATTGCAATTCAATACTTTTTGAGCACCATATCCACCCAAATTATTCAATTGTTCATTCGCCACTTGGCCAATGGATAAGGCCACCAAATTGGTGTTTAATTGATCGGCAATGGCTTTTGCATAAGATACCACTTCAAAAGCTGATTTTTTAAATTGCCCTTCAGTGTTTTCAACGTAAACTAATACTGACATACTATTTTCTTTTAATCCCATTGGGATGTTCGTTTTTTTATAATTAAATCACTTTTGCTTCGCTGTGTAAAAGTTCCACCAGACCTTTTACATTATCTGCATCAACCATTTTTACAGCGCTTCTCGGAGCTGGTGTTTGATATTGATTGATTTTGCTTAATTGCTCGGTAGCCGCCGCCTCCATTACTTGCAGAGGTTTGGTACGGGCCGACATGATGCCACGCATGTTCGGAATTTTCCATTCGGCCACACCCTCTGCACAACTGGCTACAAATGGGGCATCCACTTCAACTACTTCTTTTCCGCCTTCAATTTCGCGACTCAATGTGGCAGTTTTTCCGTCAAAATCTAATTTTTTAACAATAGATACCGAAGGGATATCTAACAGCTCAGCAATCATTGCCGGAACTTGTGCTCCATTATGGTCAATAGACTCTCTTCCTGTTAAGATCAAATCGAATTGTTGGGTTTTGGCATATTCAGCAATTTGAGTTGCTACAAAATATGCATCCTGTGGAATGGCATTGATACGAACAGCATCATCGGCTCCAATGGCCAAGGCTTTACGAATGGTAGGTTCGGTAGATGAATCACCCACATTGATCACCGTAACAGTTCCTTTTCCGCCTTCACAAAGATCAATCGCACGCGACAAGGCAATTTCATCGTAAGGGTTTAGGATGAACTGCACACCAGCAGCGTTGAATTCTGTATTATCGTTGGTAAAGGTTATTTTTGTTGTGGTGTCGGGTACGTTACTGATACAAACAAGTATTTTCATAAGCTCTATTTTTTGCAAATTTAGTTAAAAAAGCCTAAACAATAATGTCATCAAACCGTCTGGAAAAGCTACTCGATTTCATTAAAAACGAACCCAATGATCCATTCCTGAAATATGCCTTGGCTACAGAGTATTTGGCAATGAATATGCAGGATAAAGCATTGGCTTATTTCGAAGATTTGGTCAAAAATCATGAAGATTATGTTGGTACCTATTATCACTTAGGTAAGCTATATGAAAATATCAACCGTAAAGTCGATGCTGAGCGTACGTATGAAAAAGGGATGCAGGTAGCCCGAAAAGCGAATGACAGGCATGCTTTGTCAGAATTGCAAGGTGTTTATAACGCTATCATGGGTTTAGATTACGAAGACGATTAAATTTTTTTCGATTGAGAAAGCGGCACTTAATGTTTTTAAGGGATGTGATTGTTTATACTTTCACGGCATTTGGTGGTGCCCAAGCGCACATAGCCTATATGCTCAAAGACTTTGTACAACGTCGTAAGTACATTACTGAGTCGGAATTATTAGAATTAAATGCACTTTCTCAAGTATTGCCCGGTCCGGCTTCCACCCAAACGCTGGTGGGGATGGCGTACAAAGTTGGCGGCTTAACGCTATCCATTCTCACTTTTTTGATTTGGATTTTTCCTTCTGCTGCCATCATGACCTTGGCAGCTATTTCCTTTTATGTGTTTAATCAACAAGCTGTATTTGAGCGTGCATTGTTTTTTTTACAACCGGTCACTATCGGTATTGTGGCTTTTGCAGCTTTTCAATTTGCTAAATCTACCCTCAAATCAGAACTCAGTTATTTTTTGGCGGCAGGAGCGCTCATCAGCACTTTGATTTTGAAAAGTGCCTACGTATTTCCTGTTTTGATCCTGATTGGTGGCATTGTGAGTTCTGCATTAGATACTACAACCGAAGAAACAGCTTTACGGACCCGCCTTTTTGCCAATATCAATACACGTAAACTAATTTATTTTTTAGGGGTCCTTTTGTTTTTCGCTGCTTTAGGAGCCCTCATTAACCGAACTTCACCTTTTAGTTTGCCCATCCGTTTGTTCGAAAATTTCTACCGCAATGGTATCCTGATTTTTGGTGGCGGTCAGGTACTGGTACCTTTCATGTACACTGAGTTTGTGGAAATGAAAAAATACCTGAGTTCTGCCGAGTTCTTGTCAGGATTTGCTTTGCAGCAAGCCATGCCGGGTCCAACTTTCTCGTTTTCTGCCTTTTTGGGAGCTATGAGTTTAAAAAATGCAGGTTATGGTTGGTGGGGTCAATTAGGTGGTGGCTTGGTAGCAGTTTTGGCTATCAACTTACCCGGACTTATTTTAATACTTTTTATTGTTCCTTTTTGGAACGATCTGAAAAGGATCAGTCAAATTAAAAACTCACTTTCCGGTATCAATGCTGTTTCTGTTGGTTTTTTTGGAGCCGCTGTACTGTTTCTTCTTCAATCTCAACCCATCGATTTACTTTCTGTCAGTTTAATGCTTTCCAGTTTTCTGTTATTAATTTTTACTCGTATTAAGACCGCATATCTGCTTTTTTTCTACCTCATTTTTGGTTTGATTTTTACTTATTTTCATGCGGTGTTAATATGACCTTAAGTTGATGTTTAACGGCTTAAAATATCTTTTAAAATTCGTTAATTCGACCTTATGAAAATATATACCAAAACAGGCGATAAAGGTCAAACTTCATTGATTGGTGGTACCCGTGTTCCCAAGCATCATTTGAGAATTGAAAGCTATGGTACGGTAGATGAGTTGAATTCCTACATAGGTTTAATTCGCGATCAGCAAATCAGCAATCACCAACAGTCTGTTTTGAAAGAAATTCAGGATCGTTTATTCACTATCGGCTCCATTTTGGCATCAGATCCTGAAAAATCTAAAATGAAACTGCCCGATTTGCATTTGAAAGACATCGAGTTATTAGAAAATGAGATCGACCAAATGAATGAAGTGCTACCTGAGCTGCGTCATTTCATCCTTCCGGGAGGAAGCACCGTGGTTTCCTATTGCCATGTTGCCCGTTGTGTTTGCCGTAGAGCAGAGCGAATTTGTGTGCATTTGAGTGAAGAAAGTCAGGTAGATGAAACGGTGATGATTTACCTTAATCGTCTCAGTGATTATTTATTTGTTTTAGCCCGAATGCTTTGTTTCGATCAAAAAATTGAAGAAAATAAGTGGATTCCAAGGGTTTAAAAATGTTAAAAACTTCTTGAAAAAATAATTCAGATTATTATATTTTTGCGAAATAACAAGAATTAAATATAAAATTATGTACTGGACATTAGAATTGGCCTCACACTTAGAAGACGCTCCATGGCCCGCAACCAAGGACGAATTAATTGATTATGCAATTCGTTCTGGTGCTCCTGTTGAAGTGATTGAAAACTTGCAGGCTTTAGAAGATGATGGCGAGCCTTACGAAAATATCGAAGAAATTTGGCCCGACTATCCAACCAAAGATGACTTTTTCTTCAACGAGGATGAATATTAATAAAAAACCCTTCCGACATCTTGGAAGGGTTTTTTGTTGCATATCCGGATTAGCATATTGAGTGTTCTGGAAATGCTATTCAAACAAAATCCTTGATTTCTTTATTTAAAGAGATAAAGTCATCAAAATGGGAAATATATTGTATTGGGTAGCAGTATTGTTAGTGATTATATGGGCAATCACTTATTTCGGAGGATATTATACCAGTGGCATTATTCATACACTTCTGGTGATTGCCATTATTGCGGTATTACTTAAAATTATCAGAAAATCGGCCGATTAAGACCTTCTGCTCATCAATTGTTCGGCGAAAAGGAGATCTTCAGGATAGGTAATCTTGATATTGCTTGCTGCTCCCTCTATTAAATGAATGGGGTATCCCATTCGCTCAACTACCGATGCATCATCTGTGAAATCCATCCGGTATTCTTGTTCATATGACTTTTTGAGCTGCTCAATTTGAAAGGTTTGAGGTGTTTGCATTAAATAAACGCTTTCTCTCTTAATAGCTTTTGATTCATCTCCTTTCAAGAGTCTGACGGAATCTTTACTGGGCACTCCCATTACTGCATTGCCTTTGGCTGCTGCTTCTTCGAAACTTTTGGTAATTAATTCAGCGCTGATCAAAGGTCTTACGGCATCATGTATGGCTACAATAGCACCCGATTTGATGTTTTTTAACCCATTTTTAACCGAATTAAAACGTTGTTCGCCACCTTTTACTAATTGGTGAGGTATATTGAATTGATGCTGAGCACACAATTCCTCCCAAAGCTGGTGATAATGTACATTGAGCACCAAAATGATTTTGGGCTTAAGGGCACATTGGGCAAAAGCTGCAATAGTATGCATCAATATGGGTTTACCGTTCAGCTCAATGAACTGCTTAGGAAGTTCTTGTTGCATCCTTGTGCCAGAACCACCCCCAACAATGATGGCATAGTATTTCATTTAGCAGTTACGTCAGATGATGAGCATGGCATCGCCATAGCTGTAGAATTGGTATTTTTCTTTAACAGCAATCTCATAGGCATTCATCACATGCTCATATCCTCCAAATGCCGCAATCATCATTAGTAATGTAGATTCAGGCGTGTGGAAATTAGTGATCATGGCATTTGCAATGCTGAAATCGTAAGGAGGGAAAATAAACTTGCTCGTCCAGTCGTTAGCTGGTTTTAAAGTTCTTGAAGCAGAAACAGAAGACTCAATGGTTCTCATGCAGGTGGTGCCTACTGCACACACTCTTCTTTTTTCTTCAATTGCTTTGTTCACAATTCTGGCAGCTTTCTCATCTATAATGAATTGCTCAGAGTCCATTTTGTGTTTGGTAAGGTCTTCAACTTCCACCTGACGGAAGGTGCCCAAACCAATGTGTAAGGTAACTTCCGCAAATTCAACGCCTTTCAATTCAAGGCGCTTCATTAATTCACGGCTAAAGTGTAAACCAGCAGTTGGGGCAGCTACTGCACCTTCATTTTTTGCGAAGATGGTTTGATAACGCTCTTTATCCTCATCGGTTGGTTTACGTTTAATGTATTTAGGTAGGGGAGTTTCTCCTAAAATTTCAATATTTCTACGGAATTCCTCATCGGTTCCATCAAACAGAAAACGAATGGTGCGGCCACGTGAGGTGGTGTTGTCGACCACTTCGGCAACCAGTAGGTCATCATCTCCAAAATATAATTTATTACCTACGCGAATTTTACGAGCCGGATCTACCAACACATCCCATAGGCGTAATTCTTTATTAAGTTCTCGTAATAAGAAAACCTCGATGGTGGCACCGGTTTTTTCCTTATTTCCGTATAACCTGGCAGGAAATACCTTGGTGTTGTTGATGATCATCACATCTTTATCATCAAAATAATCCAATACGTCTTTAAAAATTTTATGCTCAATGGCTCCGGTCTTACGATCTAAAACCATGAGGCGTGATTCATCGCGTTTTTCTGCGGGTGTATGGGCTATTAAAGATTCGGGTAAATTGAATTTAAACTGTGATAATTTCATGCCGTTTTTTTAATGTTTTCAGGGCGCAAACTTATGAAAAAAAATCGAAAAATGTTCCTATAATGCTGGTTTAAAACCCTGAATGATAAACACTAAATTAGCTGTAACGTTTTGATGAATTGAACGTCTTATAGATATATGTTGTTTCTAAGATTATTAAGAGAAAGTTTCAATTTCGCATTCGACGCACTCCGTCAGAATAAATTGCGTACCATTTTATCTTTATTGGGGATTACCATTGGTATCATGACCATCATTGGGGTGTTTTCTGCGGTCGATACCCTTAGAAACAACTTGCAAAATAGCGTTGAAAAATTAGGTAGTAATACCATTTATGTTCAAAAGTGGCCTTGGGGTGGTTTTGGCGATTATCCCTGGTGGAAATACATGCGTCGCCCGGTTCCTAAAATCCGCGATTTTGATAAACTTTCTGCACGTTTGCAAACTGCAGAAGGCATTGCCTATGAAATTGGAATTGGAGATCGGGTGGTTAAGTACCGTAGTAATTCTGTGGAGGGAGCTCAATTAGCAGCTTCCAGCCATGATTTGTATAAAACTCGGGTTTTCAATTTTCAGGATGGTCGTTATTTTACGGAGAATGAGAGCAGGGGAGGCAGTCCAGTTGTTTTGATTGGATCAGACATTGCCGATGCCCTTTTTCCGAATGAAAGTCCGCTTGGAAAATCGATCAAAGTATTGGGTAGAAAAGTCAAAGTGATTGGTGTTTTTGAAAAAGAAGGTGAAGATATGTTGGGTATTTCAAGCGATAAGACGATGCTCTTGCCTTTGAATTTCGCCAGAAATATCATCGATTTGGAAGACGAGCGTTATGGCCCTCAAATTACCGTGAAGGGTAAAGAAAATATTGCTGTTAATGAGGTGGAAAGTGAATTGAGAGGTTTAATGCGTTCGATACATCGTTTAAGTCCGAAAGAAGAGGATGATTTTGCGCTCAATAAATCAACTATTTTAACTGCACAACTAGATCAAATGTTCGGTATCATTGATTTTGCAGGTGCATTTATTGGTGGTTTTTCCATCTTAGTTGGCGGATTTGGCATCGCTAATATCATGTTTGTGTCGGTTAAAGAAAGAACCAACATCATCGGCATACAAAAGTCATTAGGAGCGAAGAACTATTTTATTTTGTTACAATTCTTGTTCGAGGCTGTTGCTCTTTGTTTAATGGGAGGAGCTATTGGTTTGGCCATTGTGTTCTTATTGGCCATGCTGGGTAAAGCTTTTGCCGATTTAACAATTGTAGTAGACATAAGCAAAGTAGTACTTACAGTCGTATTATCAACAATTATTGGTCTGCTTTCCGGATTTATACCTGCATTCATGGCTTCGAGATTAGATCCGGTGGAAGCTATCAGAAGTAAATAATGACTAGGTTAGCTTGGCCAAAGCAAGTTTGATTCTTTCTAAGGCTTCTTTTAACTTTTCTTCAGAAGCGGCATAAGAAATCCTGATCGATTTGGGATCACCAAAAGCTTCCCCTGAAACAATAGCTACGTGTGCTTCGTTTAGTAGGTACAAGCTCAGCTCCAGAGCATTATTTATTACTACTCCCTGATGAGCTTTTCCGAAATATACGCTTACATCTGGGAAGAAATAAAATGCTCCGGTTGGTAAATTAGTTTTAATACCAGGAATGTCTTTTAAAAGCTCATAAACTAAATTTCGACGTTTCAAGAAAGCCTCTTTCATCTTTAATACACTTTCTAAACCGCCTTCACAGGCTGCAATACCGGCCCGTTGTGTAATAGAGCAGGTTGCCGAAGTAAATTGTCCTTGGATCTTGTCGCAAGCCTGTGCTAGTTCTTTATTGGCGGCCAAATAACCTATCCTCCAACCGGTCATGGCATAAGCTTTAGAGAAACCATTCACCAGGATCACTCGTTCCTTAATGGAAGGAAACTGAGCAATAGATTCGTGCTTTTCACCAAAATTGATGTGTTCGTAAATTTCGTCTGAAATGATGTATATCTGAGGATATTTTTCGAATACTTTGACCAATTCAGCCAGTTCTTCACGAGTGTAAACACTCCCGGTAGGGTTACATGGAGAGGAAAAGAAAAATACCTTGGTTTTCGGTGTGATGGCAGCCTCCAGCTGCTTAGCGGTAATTTTGAAATCTTGTTCAACCGTAGTGTCAATAAACACTGAAATCCCCTCCGCCAGTTTTACCATTTCGGAGTAAGAAACCCAGTAGGGTGTAGGTATAATGACTTCATCGCCCGGGTTTACCAAGCATAAGATGGCATTAGCCAATGCTTGTTTTGCACCGGTTGAAACTACAATTTGATCAAAATCGTAGGCTAAGTTATTCTCTCGCATTAGTTTACCTGCGATTGCTTTTCTTAATTCAGGATAGCCTGCAACCGGGGTATAAAATGTATAGTTTTCATCTAAAGCATGCTTTGCCGCATCCTTAATGTATTCGGGTGTATTAAAATCGGGTTCGCCGAAACTTAAATTGATGATGTCAATTCCCTTCGCAGCCAATTCTCGGCCCATTTTGGCCATTTTGATGGTTTGTGATTCAGCAAGTTGGTAGATCCTGTGAGCTAATGTCATGAAGCAAATATAAAAACCTGCTTTAATCCTTCAGATAAATTGTAATAATAAATTTAGAATCGCTTTTTCTGATTTCGATCCTTAAATTTGATTATCAATTTAAAATACATTGCATCCGCAAAAAAAGGTCATTACCATTTCTTTAAGTGTGAGCATCCTGCTGATGCTAGCCAAATTTGTGGCCTATTTCATTACCTCGTCTAATGCCATTTTAACTGATGCAGCAGAAAGCATTGTGAATGTTATAGCCAGTGCTTTTGCCTTTTATAGTATTTATTTATCAAGCCGACCGCGTGATGTTAATCATCCCTACGGCCATGGTAAAGTGGAGTTTTTCTCCGTTTTTGTGGAAGGGGTGCTGATTTTACTGGCAGGAATGCTGATCGTCTTTAAATCTGGCTATAATTTGTTTTTTCCTCATGAAATCACTCATTTAAGTCAGGGCGCAATCATCATTGCAGTAACCGGTTTAGTGAATGCAATTTTAGCCTATTACTTATTAAGATCTGGTAAAAAATTCAATTCGATGACCTTGCAGGCAGATGGAAAACATTTGTTGACCGATGCAATTAGTAGTGCGGGTTTGGTTGCCGGGTTAATGCTGATCTATTTTACCGGTATAAATCAGCTGGATAGTTTACTTTCCATAGGGCTCGGGCTTTATATTATAAACAGTGGGTATCGATTGGTGCGTAAGTCTGTAGGCGGTTTAATGGATGAATCAGACGTGGAGCGCATCAAAGAGATTGCACAAGTTCTGAACGATAATAGGAAAGCAGCTTGGATCGATATTCATAATTTTAGAACACAACGCTATGGTTCCGATTTGCACATCGATTGCCATGTGACCCTTCCATATTACTATGATTTGAACATGGTGCATGAAGAGGTGACATTGATTGATGAGTTGGTGAACAAACATGTGTTTGAGGAGACTGAATTTTTTATTCATGCCGATCCATGTATCCCAAAATGTTGTCACTATTGCAGTGTAGAAAACTGTAAAGTGAGAACCGCCCCGAAAGAGAAAGATATTGAATGGACTTTTGATAAGTTAGTTAAGGATCAAAAACATTACGCATAGCAGCATGAACTATCCTTTCAATGTGAGAGTCTATGGCTTGTTGATGGACGATCAGCAAAATATATTGATCAGCGACGAAGAAGAATATGGTTTCCGCTTTAGCAAATTCCCGGGTGGCGGATTGGAATATGGGGAAGGCTTGTTGGACGGTCTGATTCGAGAATTTAAGGAAGAATGTGATGCTGAAATCGAAGTGTTGGAACATTTTTACACCACCGATTTTTTTATCAAATCTGTATTTAACGATAGTCAGGTAATCAGTATTTATTATTTGGTGAAGCCCTTAAATGCTTTAAAATTGAACTTCAAATCAAGTGCATTTGATTTCGACCAAACGGGAGATATCAAACAAGCATTCAGGTGGAAATACCTGCCAGATTTAAGCTTAGCTGAGCTGACTTTTCCAACAGATCAGAAGGTTTTGGAGCTGTTGAAGTTAAGATCGACCTAATAATTAAGGTATTCCTGAAAAACGCTTTGTAAATAAGCCTTCCCTTGTTGGAGTGGTATTTCGGCAGATGAATTTTGCTTTAAAACTCTCTGAGAAACTACATTTTTACCCACATTGTCAAAGCTGATCTGCTGGTGTTTGTCTATCCAGCCAAAGCCATTGTCCCAGCTGTAAAAAGCAAAATCTACGCTTTTTTTATGCAATAGATCTTTACTCCATTTGAAATTTTGGCTTTCCATCCCCAGCTGGTTTAATAAAGTTTTGGCTAAGTCGGTTTGCCCGCCAATTTTAGCAATTTGTGTACCGCGGTATTCAGGCCTGATCACCTCTCCAAAAAACAACATGGGTATCTGGTACCTGCGTGGGTGCCAAATTTCATATTCATTTCTGGGTAAACGATGCCCATGATCAGCAATGATCACGAAAAGAGTGTTCTTATACCAGGATGTTTTTTTAGCAGCCTTGATATATGCTCCAAGGCATGAATCGGTATAAAAAGCGGTATTTCTGATCAAATTAGGACCTTCATCCATCGGAAACTTAGGTTTTCCTGGAACTTCAAATGGCTCGTGATTGGTGAGTGTTAGCAAAGTGGAAAAAAAGGGCTCTGGCGTTTGATTGAGGTCTTTTAACTGCTGTTCAAAAACCTTTTCATCATAGGCGCCCCACTTAGAGTTCATGTCTTTGCTCTCGAATTGATTTTTATCAATCAATTGCTCATAGCCATGACTCAATACATACGATTTAAGCCCGAAAAACTCACTTTCGCCCCCATAGTAAAAAGAAGTTCGGTACTTATTTTTCTTAAAAATTTGAGAAATGGAAGGCAATTTTTCCTGTTTACCGTTTTCCTTGATGATGCTACGGGTAGCCTGTGCCGGAAAGGCACTCAAAATAGCAATGATACCTTTATCTGTTCGATCGCCGGTGGCATAGATCTGTTTAAAAAGCAATCCGTTCTTAATCATTCCCTCCATTTGAGGATTTAATCCCTTTTCACCGCCTAAACTTTCTACCAGGTCTGCATGGAAACTTTCCAGGATGATGAGTACTACGTTGGGCCTTGTTTGATTAAAAATAGTGCGCTCAGCTCTGGGTAAGTCCGGATATTGCTTCGCTACCAATCGCTTCGCTTCATTTGAATCCATATACAAATAAGGATTCTTCTGATTAGATAAATTCTTGCTGATGTCATGCAAAAGATTCCAGTTGGTGTTTACCGCTGCATGATTTGCAATTGGCTTCTGATCGTAATAAGACATGCTCTGATTGATCGGGGCTAATTGCCAACCTCCTCGAATCAATAAAAAGGTAATGCCCAAGATGAAAAGAGAAGCTAAAATTTTGATTGGTAGTTTCCAATCATCTTTAGGTATTTGATATACAATGATTGATTTAGAGAGCCAAATTGAACTCAGCAACAAAAAAATAAGCAAGCCTGAAGAGAGCAAAAGGGGGGAAGAAGTGCTGGAAGCCAGGGCCTCATTGGGCGAATTAATGGCAAAATCTAATGCCCTGTAATTGAATTTAGTTCCCCATTCTCGGTAGATATTCAGGTTGACAATCGTGATGATACACGACACGAAAACAATAAAAAAGATGTAAGCTTTAGCTAAAAATGTATTTACCGGAAACTTTGGATAAAAATATTTGATCAAATAAAAAATCAGCGGCAATAAAGAAAAATAAGCCGCCATGGAGAGATCGAGCCGCAGACCATGATAAAATGGGGCTAAAAAATCTGAAACTTGGTCAAAATGGAGTTGATTCCTGAAATAGATCACAAAAACTAAACGATCCAGGAAAAAGACCGTTAACCAAAAAACAAGGAAACGAAGCAAAACAGCCAGATGTTTTAACATGTTTTTAGCTGTGATAAGGTGAGGGTAAAATGTAGCCAACAAGTAATTGCTGGCTACAAAAAAAATTACCTGCCACTCATTTGCATGAGTTGGTCTAAGCTTATTTCTTCATAATCGGTGCCTGCAACAAAGGTGCCGGCGGGTACTTTACCAGATTGAATTTCTTTCACTGATGCCCTAACAGACATCCCATTTTGGAAAGAAGTGAATTCCAATGGAAAGCCATAAGATTTTTCATAAAAACGACTGAGCGGATTCGCTACGATCTCAACGTCTTTAGTAAACCAAACATCAAATGAACTGTTGGTGCGACTTTCGCTGACCGCATACTTCTGCGCTTGATATCCTAAAAAATTTTTACTCTCAGTAGATGCCTTTAGGGTCATCTGAGGCATCATTTCCGACATTTTTTCTTGATCTGCAGGAGTAAATATCACCGAAAACTTTTTACCCATCATTGGGATATCTAATAAAAGGCGTTCGTATTCTTTGGGTACATTCAAAATGCTTTTTGAAGAAAACATTTGCGACTCAATTTTCATACTGGAGGTATCCCCTTTAAAATATACATTGATTTGGGTTGGTAAATTCGCAGCCATGGCTTGTGCCTGAGGCGGAACGTTCCATTCAAGAGCGTAAGTAATTACACCTTCATTGATTTTTTGTTGTGAAAAGCTGGCCATGCTCATCATCAATAAAGAAAGGCCCAAAAAGAATTTTTTCATGTGCTCAAATTTGATCGCTCAATTTACAACATTTCAATAAAACTTCAGCTTTCTCCCAACGAATACCACTCATTATAAATGCCACTCAAATAATCTGAGACTTCCTTGCTTAGGTTGAATTCTTCTTGAATGAAACAACAATAATTTAATATAGCACTTAGCTGTACTGTCTCCAGCGGGCGATCTTTATAACTCATGTTTCCGCACCTGATGAGCACTTCTATGAGTACTTCGCATATTTGTTTGACCTCATCGTTTCTTAGATGATTTTCAATCAATTTCAGGATCGGATTTTTTACTTGATGGATTAATTTAATCCCACATTCAATAGCTGATTTCTCCTTTATTTTGAGCAAACACTCTTCACACCCTTTTATTGATTTTATTATCTGCAGCAGCTCTTTTCCCCCTTTTTTCATGTTTATATAACGCAATCTATCAACAATAATTTTCTATTTAATTAATTAAATTAATTTTAATATATTTAATTTAATGAAGATAACATCTATATTCCTGATCTTGTTTTCGACAAGTTTATTTGGGCAACCGCCCTCAGGAGCAAGAATGACGGCTATTGCGGACGCAGGCGTCGCAATAGGTGATATCTGGTCATTAAACGTAAATCAGGCCGGATTATTGGATGTAGACAGTTTCTCCGTAGCATTAGATCATCAGAAATTACTCTTAGATCAAAAAATTTCAGCGTCTAAACTCATCCTGGCTCTACCTTTCAAAAATTATGTGCTTGGTTTAGGATTTTCAAACTATGGTTTCGATACTTATAAACAACAGGAAATAATTTTCGCATTTGGGCGGGCATTCGGACCTAAGATAGCTGCGGCTCTTGCTTTTCATTATCATCAATTAACCATTGGTGCTTACGGCAAAGCTTCGGCTTACTCAATTGATGCAGGCTTGATTTATAAAATCAGTCCATTTTTAAGTATAGGGGCGCATATAAGTAATCTGAACAATCATTCTTTTGGTGAAAACCTCAGTTTTATGGCGCTGCCTTTACGTATCCAATTTGGTACAGTTTATTTGGCAAGTCAGCAGCTGATGATTGCAGCTGCCCTGGAACAAAACGCTGTTAGTCAGGCCGCATTCAAACTGGGATTAGATTATCGAATGATTAAATCCTTGTGTTTTAGAGCTGGAATCAAGACAAATCCGATTAGAGAATCTGCTGGTCTGGGTTTACTAATTAAAGATTTCAAGTTCGATTTAGCCTTTATTAGTCATCATTCTTTGGGATTCGGTTCACAAATCGGGCTTTCCTATGAATTTTAATTTCGGTCGATTATTTGCTTGTTTTTTGATGTTGATGGGCCTTCTAAAGCCTTGCACCGCACAGCAACAAACCGAGCAACAACTGGCTGAATTGATCGAGTCCTTATCTCATATTTCGGACGAAAATTTAGATTATGCAGAGGTGCTGGATCGGATCAATTACTACCGTTCTCATCCGCTCAATTTAAATACTGCATCAGAAGCTGAATTAAAGGAATTTATTTTACTCTCACCCTTACAAATTAGCTCTTTGCTGAATCACATTAAGGAAAATGGCGCTTTATTTGATTTGTTGGAGCTACAGGCGGTTGAACATTTCGATTTAAATGTTATTCAGCAACTGCTTCCCTTTTTGAGTATTGGTTTACCTAATTCATTAAATGGTTTGGATTTTGCGGATTTTTTGGGTGCAAAACACGATCTTATTATCAGGTTTAAACAAGATTTACAAAAAAGAGAAGGTTACCAAGTGTCGGATAGTACACAGTCAAGGTACGAGGGTTCTCCGCAATATTTATTGATGAGATACCGATATGTGCTGAATAAATACATCGGTGCGGGAATAAATTTGGAGAAAGATGCTGGTGAACACCTTTATTCTAAGAGTGCGGGTCTTTTCGATTATAGATCTGCTTATATTTCACTAAAATCAATAGGGCCAGTCCAAAAACTGGTCATAGGTGATTATGATCTACAATTTGGGCAGGGGTTAACTTTGTGGTCTGGATTGAGCTTCGGTAAAAGTTCGGATGTTAATACCTTAGTTAAGCCTGAAGTTGGTCTTAAACCCTATTCTTCCTTTAATGAGGGCTTGTTTTTTAGGGGTTTAGCCACTACCATCGGTCTGGGCACTATCAAATTTACTTCATTTTATTCTTCACGAAAACTGGATGCTTCTCAAGATCAGAATATGGAAGTAGGTTCCATTAATTTATCGGGTTTGCACCGGACAGCCACTGAAATAGAGCGTCAGAAAAATTTAAAATACAAATGCTATGGTGGTGTATTAGAATGGAAGAGCAGTGATTTGAATTTGGGAATGATTGCCTTTCATTCTGGATTTGATCAGCCCTTTGCTTCCGGTGATCAGCCTTATAATTTGTTTGATTTCCATGGCAAAACATTAAATAACTATGGATTTTCTGCAAATTATACCATTGGTAATTCTTATTTATTTTCAGAAATCGCCCAAAGTTCATCGGGAGGCAGGGCTTTTTTGGCTGGAATATTGACCAGTCTGAGTCCTAAACTATCTCTTGGTCTCCACTATCGAAATTATCCCAAAAGTTACCATTCATTTTTTAATGCTGCTTTATCAGAATCTAGTTCATCTAACAACGAAAATGGGTTTTATGCAGTACTCAATTTCAAATTTGATCGAAAATGGGAGTGGAGTTACTTTGTGGATTATTTTGTTTTTCCATGGTTGAGATATGGTGTGGATGCACCATCCGATGGCTTTGAAATGTTGAGTCAGCTGAGTTATCAGCCCAATAAGCGCTTGCAGCTAATCGGACTTTACAAAATAGAGCAAAAACAAGAAAATGATGATCAAGAGCAAACTTTTCATTTTTTAGAAACGGTAAAATCTCAAAGAATCCGAATTGATTTGAGGTATTGGATCAATAAATTAATACAAATCAGGAACCGGCTGGAAACCATCCAAACTAGATCGGAAAGGAGTTATTTAACTTACCAGGAACTCCAGTATAAACCTCTACAAAGTAAGTTGAGTTTTAATTGTCGTTTCACTTTGTTTAAAGTACCCTCCTACGATTCGAGGATATACACTTATCAGCCGGATGTATTGTACCAAACCTCAATCAGGCTTTTTCAAAATGAAGGGATGCAGTTCCTCGCCAATTTACGGTATCGATTACAGAGAGGTTTAGACTGCTGGTTGAACTATGTTTCTTTCCGATACACTAATCTGGATCGCATTGGGTCGGGTTTGAATGAAATTGCGGGAAACAAAGCTTCTGAGCTAAAAATTCAAATCAGGTATCAATTTTAACGTATGTACAAAGGCGAAATTCCTTACGTTCGTTTATTGCTTCCATTCATATTAGGAGTAGTTCTGGCCTGGTATTTTCCAATAAATCATACTAGTTTATTATTGTTGATTATTAGTCTGATCCTAATTGCTGCATTTTTTGTGGCTTTGAGCCAATATCAAAAAAGAAAGCTTTATTTCTTTAATCATTACATCGGGTTAATAGCTCATCTACTGATAGGTTTATTTGCATATCAGTTTACTTGTCGTGATTTACCAGGTTCAGAACAGTCTTACTTTGCTACTCTCCGTTCTAAATCCTTACTCATTAGCGTTAATTCCGAACCCTCACTCAGGAATGATATTTTACGCTTTGAAGCCAGGGTTCGTTTTGCAGATCGTATTGCGGTAAATGGTAATCTACTCATTGCCCTTAAAGTGGATACCAATCAAGCGTCTCCTGTCAAATATGGCGATCTGATGTTGATTCCCTCAGCTTATCAGGAAATAGAACCACCCTATAATCCTGATGAATTCGATTTCAAATATTATTTAAAAACTAGAAAGATACTCCACCAAAGTTTCATTAATGAGCATGAAATTTTGAAGATAGACAGCGGATATGGAAATAAAATAGTGGCTTTTGCCTTGAATCTAAGACGGAAAATTGTCGATCAGTTTAAGGTCCACATCAGCGGGCAGCAAGCTGCTTCATTTGCCTCCACTCTAATTATGGGTTACCGTGCTGATTTAAGCCCCGAGATTTTAAATGCGTATGCTAAAACGGGTACCATGCATGTGCTTTCTGTGTCTGGTATGCATGTGGCGCTATTTTTTTTGTTATTTGCCTTCTTACTTAAGCCGCTTGATCAGCATAAAAATCTTCATTGTGCCAAACTTTTTCTCTTGATCTTTTTGGTTTGGTTTTATGCCCTGCTCACGGGATTCTCACCATCTGTTAATAGGGCAGCGCTCATGTTGAGTTTCGTAGTAATCGGAAAGGCGGTCAATAAATCCATGAATGCATATAATTTATTGGCTGTTTCAGCTTTAATTTTATTGCTCATTAATCCATTCTATCTCTTCGACATTGGCTTTCAATTGTCATATCTAGCAGTCTTTGGTTTGGTATTCATTCATCCATTCATTTATGAAAAATTGTATTTCAGTAATAAAATACTGGATGCTGCCTGGGCTTATGTGGCACTTTCTCTGGCAGCACAAACCATCACATCACCGCTCAGTATGTATGTTTTTCATCAGTTCCCGCTGTATTTTCTATTCAGTAACCTGTTAATTGTTATTCCGGTAACAATCATCATGTATGTTGGGGTAATATTTGTTTTGTTATTACCTTTTGGTATTTTTTTAAACTTAACTGGGTACATACTCCATTACTTGATCAATTTTACTAATCAGACTCTTCAATGGATTGAAGCCATGCCATTTGCCAGTCTGCAAGGAATCTGGTTTAATCAATGGCAATTAATTCTGCTATACCTTATCTTTTTCTCTGGTTTGTTAGCATTCATGCACAAAAGCAAAATACTGTTATTGAGCGCATTGACCTGTTCGTTTATTTTTTTATTGATTTTGAATTTCATATGGTACCGTGCCAATTCAAGGCAAAAACTCATTTTTTATAGTCTACGGAAAAACAGTGCCATCGCTTTTTTTAATGGGAACAAAATTCATTTGGTAACTGAATTAAACCCCGAAGACAAAGCCTACCTCTTTTCTGTAAAGCCTTCATTGGATCATCATGGATCAAGCTTGATATCTTGGCATGATCCGGGAGAATCTTACTACTCGGCAGATTTTTGTCAACAAAAGTGCCTGCTGCAATTTGGTGGTTTGACAGTAATAAGGTGGGGGCCTGAAATGAACGGTCAATCATTAAATCGGATGATTAAAACGGATATTTTGCTGTTGAGTGGAAACCCGGTTTTAAAACTTAAAGATTTGGTAGGAAGCGTAAGTTTCAAACGCTTGTTAATTGATGGCACCAATCAAGACTATAAAATCAAAAAATGGATCCTGGAAGCTCGTTCTTTGGCCCTTCCGTATCATGTTTTGAAGAAAAACAGTGCCTGGGTACAAGATATTTCTGCAAATCATCCCTAATAAATTATTAATAACCGAAACATTCGCAGGTATTGCTTAATTTAGCAACATGCAATCTTTTGAGCTGGATAAAAACGATTTGCTGCGCATCAAAGATGCGCTCGAAGCGGATGATGCAACACTCCAGGAATTGCTTGCAGAATTCCATGCCTCCGAAATTGCCATCGTACTGGAGGGCCTTTCGCAGGACTCTCGCGATCGAATCATCAATATTCTTCCGGCTGAAAAAGCTTCCGATGTGTTGTCGGAGATGGATGCAGAAAGTCACCCGGAGAAGATCCTCGAAAACTTAAATCCAGAGAAACGATCTGAAATTGTCGAAGAACTCGATTACGATGATGCTACAGACATCATTAGTCAGCTTCCTGAAGAGCAGCAAAATGAGATCCTGCTGGAGCTCGATGAGGAGGATGCCTCAAATATACGGACCTTATTAACCTACGCCGAGGATTCTGCGGGTGGTTTGATGAACACCCAGGTCATCAAGGTTAACAGCAATTCTAACAAAAAAGAGGCCCTCGATGCGGTGATCCGTCAGTCTGAGGAGATGGAAGAATTTTACACCATTTATGTGGTGAATGATGATAATTTGTTGATGGGTATTGTTTCTCTCAAAGAAATCATCAAATCAAAAAACAGCATTAAGATCATCGATCTGATTCAAACTGATTTTGAATATGTAAAAGCAGAAACTGATCAGGAGGAAGTAGCCCGATTAATTTCTCAATATAATTTAACCAGTATACCCGTAGTTGACGATAACATGCAGTTATTAGGTCATATTACTTTTGATGATGTAATTGACGTACTGGAAGAAGAAAATACCGAGGATATCTTGAAGATTTCCGGGGTGTCTGAGGACGAGGAACTTTCCGGTAATTGGAAAGAGGCCGTAAAGAGTAGGCTGCCATGGTTAATTTTAAACTTAATGACTGCTTTTTTAGCTGCCTCGGTTATTCGTCATTTCGGCGGTACCATTGCTAAATTAAGCATTATTGCAGGTTATATGACCATGATTGCTGGTATGGGCGGCAACGCAGCCACGCAAGCATTGGCCGTAACGGTAAGACGTATTTCACTCAACGATTTGACCGATAATCAGGCTTACCGAACTGTATTGAAAGAGTTTACAGTAGGTTTGATCAATGGTGGAGTAACCGGCCTGGTCGTGTTATCGGTAGCGGTTCTTTATGACCAAAATCCCATGTTGGGTTTAGTTATTTTCCTGGCGATGACCGGTAACCTCATTATTGCAGGTGTGACCGGCTCAGCTATTCCGCTTTTATTAAAAAGGGTAGGGATTGATCCGGCCGTCGCCTCTTCCATCATTATTACCACATTTACGGATGTTTTTGGATTCATGCTCTTGCTGGGTATGGCCAGTTATTTCCTCCTATAAAATCTAAGCATTCCTTTTCAGGCTGTATTTCTCTATCTTACTGTAGAGGTGACTGCGTTGAATATCAATGTCATCAGCTGTTTTAGAAACATTCCAGTTGTTTTTTTCTAATTTATAGCGGATGAATTCCTTCTCTGAAGCCTCCTTATACTCTTGAAAACTCTGGTATCGGTCAAAATTATTGATCAGACTGATGGGTGCTTTATTTCCATTACTACTCGCTTCTTGTTCTAATTGAGGATTGGCAAAATTGTGTACATCGACTTCGGTGATCATTCGGTCACTTAAAATAATGAGTCGTTCAACCAGGTTATGCAATTCGCGTACATTCCCGGTCCAGGGGAGCGTTTTTAAAGCCTCCATAGCTCCTTCTGTTATATTTTTGACAGGAATGCCGTATTCAGTACAGATTTCTTCGCAAAAATGCTGAGCAATAAAGGGAATGTCTTCCACCCGTTCACTCAATTGCGGCACATTGATCAAAATTACGCTGATTCGGTGATAAAGATCCATCCTGAAATTTCCATTTTCCATTTCTTTTTGGAGATCTTTATTAGTAGCTGCAATTACTCTTACATCCACTTCAATCTCCTTTTCGCCACCCACCCGGGTGATTTTGTTTTCCTGAAGTGCTCTTAAAACTTTTGCTTGGGCCGACAGGCTCATATCGCCAATTTCATCTAAGAACAAGGTGCCACCGTTTGCCTGTTCAAACTTGCCAATTCTTTGTTTTACAGCTGAGGTAAACGAGCCTTTCTCGTGTCCAAATAATTCACTTTCGATTAATTCTGAGGGAATGGCTGCACAATTGACCTCCACCAAAGGGGCTGCTGATCGGCTTGACTTTTCATGTAACCACCTGGCAACCAATTCTTTTCCACTGCCATTTGCGCCGGTTATCAGCACCCGGGCATCGGTAGGAGCTACCCGCTCAATGGTTTCTTTTATTTTTTGAATTCCAACTGATTTCCCTAAGATTTCCCTTGTTTTGCTCACTTTTTGGCGTAATACCTTCGACTCAGTGATGAGGTTTTTTCGTTCCAGCGCATTTCTAACGGTGATCAACAAGCGATTCAGGTCAGGTGGTTTGGAAATAAAGTCGTAGGCCCCCATTTTACTCGCTTCCACAGCCGTTTCAACAGTTCCATGCCCAGAAATCATGATGAATGGCAAATCTGGTTTATGAAATAAGCCTTGTGAAAGTACTTCAATGCCATCCACTTTATTCATTTTGATATCGCAAAGTACCAAGTCAAAATCCTGGCTTTTGATTTTTTCAATTCCATGTAGGCCATTATCTACATCCTCAACGATGAAATTTTCATATTCCAGGATTTCACGTAAGGTATTCCTGATCGCCCTTTCATCATCAATGATTAGGATTTTAGTCATAGGGATTATTCTGTTTTTAAATAGGAGATGATTTATACCCACTAATATAGCGAAGCGCAATCAAACAGAATAATAAATTTAAATTAAACGAAATATTTTTAAAAGAAAAAAGCAAGCCTGTAAGCCGGGTTCTGTATCTTGAAAAATCAGGATTTCTATCATTGATCTAGGCCTTACATTGCTATAAGGCTCTAACGACCTACCCTCTGACATTGACCGAGCAGGCCTTTAGCGTCAGTTTATTTGGTCTTTCAACTCCTGGGGTTTACCGCGAAGCATGTCGCCATACTAAGCCGTGAGCTCTTACCTCACGTTTTCACCTTTTCCCCAATAAATCGAGGTAGTTTATTTTCTGTGGCACTTTCCGGCTCCCGATTTGCATCGGAATCCTTCCCGTTAGGAAGCAGGATGCTCTGTGTTGCCCGGACTTTCCTCTCCTATGTGAACAGGAGCGATAGAACGGCTTGCTTACACAAAGATAAGGCTTTTATACCTTCTAATCCTTTATTAAAATTTATTTGTTTATGACAGCTATTGGCAGTTTTTAAGGTCCTTGTTCACGTCTTCCGTTTTCTTCAGACCTTGTTTATTGCCAAATGAATTGGTAATGTAAGTGATAATTTCAGCAATTTCAATATCACTCAGATCTTGCTGTGCAGGCATTTGTCCATTATAAGTTTTACCGGTAACTTTAATTTCGCCATTAAGACCATTTTTAATTATACAGGCCAGTTTATTTTTATTGGATTGTAGGTAAGTGGTATCTGTAAGTGGAGGATACAAGAGCGCCAAGCCACTACCATCATTGTTATGGCAATTACCACATCTGCTTTCATATAGTTGCTTACCGGTTGTATAGTATCGGTCGTAATTAATTTCCTCTTCTGATTGGCAGGCTCCGATGAAACAAATGATAGTTATGAAAAGGATCAAAGTCCAGCGGCGATTATTTTTCATTTTCTTGGAGCAGAATGTCCATATCTTTTAACAATTGCTCCACCTGATCGGTTTTTGTGCCATCATATGCCCCACGAAGGTGTCTGTTTTTATCTACCAAAACAAACCACCCCTGGTGAACCAGTCCTTGTGGATCTTGTTGATCTTCATAGGCTGCAACCAGGTAATTCTTGGCGGCAAACTGATAAATAGAATCCTTCGATCCATGAACAAACTCCCATTGATGGTCGTTTACGCCCAGTTTTGTAGCGTATTTTTTTAGTCTCGAAGGCAGGTCATACTTATAATCTATGGTGTGAGAGAGTATTTTAACCTGAGGATTCCCTTTATATTTCTCGTAAACCTTTAACATGTTTCGATGCATGATGGGGCAAATGGTGTTGCAGCTGGTGAAAAAGAAATCGCTCACATAGATTTTGCCTTCAAAATCCTTTTCACTGATCATGATGCTGTCCTGATTTCTGAACTGAAATGGAGGAATACTTTGATAAATCGTGTCTATTACTTTTTTACCATCTACCATCTTCTCCACTGGTGCCCTCTCCCCGAGGTACGGCAATTGGTCAGGTGTTTGATTACAAGCTGACAGAATCAAGCCAATAAAGAAAATATAAAAAAGGTTTCTCATGGCTTTATCCTATTAATTGTTTCTTGGTGGCATCTAATATCTCGAACGCAGCAGCCGAACTTGGTGCTTCAGCATAAACCCTTAAAACAGGCTCAGTACCGGAGGGTCTGATCATTACCCATGAATCTTCACTCAAATGAAACTTGAAGCCATCAATATCTTCAGTTTTAACTACATCATACTCACCAAAATTATTATAAAATCCTGTATTACAGTTTTTTATAATATCCTGCTTTAAGTCTTCAGTTAAATGAAGATCATAGCGTTCAAATGCAAATGAGCCAACTTGTTCATAGATTTCATCAATGAGTTCGGTGAGCGATTTGCCAGTTTTTGCCATGAATTCCCAAATGGTCAGACCCATCCAAATGCCGTCTCTTTCAGGAATATGACCCGCAACTGCAATGCCGCCCGACTCTTCTCCGCCAGTTAAAAAAGGTTTTCCGGAGTTTACCATTAAATCGCAAATGTATTTGAATCCGATTTTGGTGACCGTATTGTTGATTCCATACAGATCACACAATTTTTGAATTTTGTTGGTGCAAGAAAAAGTCGTGTAAACCTCACCATTAAGGCCCTTCACTTTATTCATGTAGTGAATGAGCAATAATAAGATGTGGTGCGAATCCACAAAATTTCCGTTCTCATCGTACAGTCCGATGCGATCGGCATCGCCATCAGTTGCCAAACCAGACGCAATTTCACCCTCAGACAGTTTAATCAGTTCTGAAAATTCGGCCAAATTTCTGTGAATAGGTTCCGGAGCTTGTCCGTCGAAACCCGGATTGTGGTCGCAATGCAAAAAAGTACAGTCCGGCAATAACCTACGCATTACATTCTGCCCGGCACCGTACATGGCATCGTATGCCCAGTTCATGCCGCAATTGCGAATGGCTTCCATATCGAAATTGGCCTCCACATGATCGCAGTACATGGTCTCCAGATCTATAAAATTGATCAAGCCCTCTTTTTGATATTCTTCGAGGCTCTTTAAATTTAACTGAATACTATCTGGTATCAGTTCTTCCACTTCATCAATCATCGCTGGGGTAGCCGGGCCACCGTAACTCGCCTTGATTTTGTAACCATTATAGGATGGAGGGTTATGAGATGCCGTTAAAATGATACCGGCATCGGCTTCCAATTTAACTGTTCCCAATGATACCATGGGCGTCGATACGAAATCGTTATTGGAACGGAATACCTTTATTCCTTGGGAGGCCAATACTGCTGTGGTAGTATCTGCAAATAGTTGACCTGCAAAGCGACAGTCGTTACCGACTACTGCACATGGTTCTTCATAATTCTTTCTCAACCAGAGTGCGGTGGCATAGGCAACCCTCTGAACATTCTCAACGGTAAAATCATCTGCAATGATCGCTCTCCAACCATCTGTACCGAACTTTATTTTGTTTTTCATACTAAATTGACTGTTTTTAGCTATTTTTAAAGCCTCATTTCGCAAGTATATAAATCATTTGTTGCAATTAAAAATCTGGATGGCATCATGTTGAAAGTATTAAAATTTGGAGGCACTTCTGTAGGTAGTTCAGATCGGATGAAAAAATTATTGAACATCATTCGTCCCAATGAGCCTCAATTTATTGTATTGTCTGCCGTAGCCGGAACGACCAATAAATTGGTGGAGATTTCAACACTTTTTGTAACTGGAGAAAAAGAACATGCGGTGAAGGCCATCCAAGAATTACGTGGTGAATATGACTCTTTTGTAGACGAATTGTTTGAGAGTGAAGCAGGTAAAGCAAGAGGTAAAAGTACACTCGATTACCATTTTGGTCTCATTAACTCCTTGGCAAATGACCTATTCACTCCGAAAGAAGAAAAGATGGTATTGGCCCAAGGCGAATTGATCTCTACCACATTATATCATTATTATTTGGAGGAGATCGGCGTTAAATCTGTTTTGTTGCCTGCTTTAAGTTTTATGAAAGTGGATGAAGACCACGAACCCATGGTCGACTTTATTGCTGAACAGCTTAAACCAATGATTGCAGCTCATCCTGAAGCTAAACTATTTATTACTCAAGGATATATTTGTAGAAATGCCTACGGAGAAATAGACAATTTACGTAGAGGAGGGAGTGATTATACCGCATCATTGATCGGTGCAGCGATCCGATCGTCTGAAGTACAGATTTGGACAGATATTGATGGTATGCACAATAATGATCCACGAATTGTGAAGGGTACCAAACCCATTGCACAACTGTCTTTTGATGAAGCAGCAGAGTTGGCTTATTTTGGTGCTAAGATCTTACATCCTCAAAGTGTTTTTCCGGCTCAGAAATACAAAATCCCTGTCCGTTTACTCAATACTATGGAGCCTGATGCTCCTGGAACTCTAATCAGTATAGATAGTGAGTCTGGTAAAATCAAATCAATTGCAGCAAAAGATGGCATTACGGCCATTAAGGTGCAATCTAGCAGAATGTTGCTTGCCTATGGTTTCTTACGTCGTGTATTTGAAGTATTTGAGCGCTACAAAACACCAATAGACATGATCACAACTTCGGAGGTGGCCGTGTCCTTAACAATTGACGATACTCACCATCTGGGTGATATTTTAAAAGAATTGAATCATTTTGGAACCGTTGAGGTAGACAAAGATCAAACCATTGTTTGTGTGGTGGGCGACTTTGGAGCCGATAAACATGGTTTTGCTTCCCGGGTTTTCGAAGCGCTTAAACACATTCCTATTCGTATGATTTCTTATGGCGGAAGTAGCTATAACATCTCACTTTTGGTAAAAACTGACGATAAGGTGGAAGCCCTGCGTTCATTACACAATCGTTTATTTGAATAAGGATGAAAATGTTTACTCCAGAGGTGCTGGCTGATCTGAACAAGCAAGAAACGCCTTTTTATTTTTATCACTTAGGCCTGCTCGAACAAACTTTATACGCTTGTTCGGAGGCAGCCAATCCTTACGGATTTAAAGTTCATTATGCTTTGAAGGCTAATTTTAATGAAACTATTCTGAGAACGATTGCGGCCAAAGGCTTTGGAGCCGATTGTGTAAGTGGGAATGAGGTTAAGTTGGCACTAAAGATGGGCTTCAAAAATAATGAAGTGGTTTTTGCAGGCGTCGGAAAGTCGGATAAAGAAATAAAAGAAGCCTTGGCTTTGGATATTTTCTGTTTCAATGTGGAATCGGTGGAGGAGTTGAGTATCATTAACGAATTGGCGGCTAAACAACAGAAAAAAGCCCGTGTAGCCATACGTATCAATCCAAACGTAGATGCTAAAACGCATCAGCACATCACCACCGGATTAGAAGAAAACAAATTCGGTATCAATACTTGGGAATTGAACGATTGTGTTAAAATTTTGCATGAGGCCAAGCATATTGAATTGGTCGGTATTCATTTTCATGTCGGGTCGCAGGTGAGAGACATGGATGTTTTCAAAAGCTTATGCTTAAGAGTTAATGAGTTTAATAACTGGTTTTTAGATCGTGGTTTTGATTTAAAAGTCTTAAACGTGGGTGGAGGGTTAGGTGTAGATTATTGCCATCCCGATGAAAATTCCATTGCCGATTTTGATTCTTATTTCAAGGTTTTCGATCAGTTTTTAGAGAGAAGAAAGGGTCAGGAAGTTCATTTTGAGCTGGGTAGGGCGCTTGTAGCGGGCTGTGGCGCCTTACTTGCTAAAGTACTTTATATCAAAAAAGGTATTAAAAAGAATTTTATGATATTGGATGCCGGTATGACCGAGTTATTGCGTCCGGCACTTTACCAGGCTTATCACAAAATAGAAAACCTCTCATCTACATCTAAAAATGGAATAAAATATGATGTGGTGGGCCCTGTATGTGAAAGCACGGATACTTTTGGTAAAGAAGTATTAATGCCTGAAAGTGAACGTGGCGACTTGATTGCCATTAGAACAGCGGGCGCCTATGGAGAAGTAATGGCCTCCCGTTACAATCTTAGGGAGCCCATTACTGCTGTTTATCATCAATAATTAAGCAAAAGCGTTTAAGCCGGTCACGTCCATTCCGGTGATCAATAAATGGATATCATGTGTGCCTTCATAGGTTACCACCGATTCCAGGTTCATCATGTGGCGCATGATCGGATATTCACCTGTAATGCCCATTCCACCTAACATTTGACGTGCTTCACGGGCAATTTTTAGTGCATGCTCTACACTGTTACGTTTGGCCATAGATATTTGTGCTGGGGTAGCCCTGTTTTCATTTTTCAAAACTCCTAAGCGCCAGTTCAGTAATTGACCTTTGGTAATTTCAGTAATCATTTCGGCCAGCTTTTTTTGTTGTAGCTGGAATCCGGCAATTGGACGATCAAACTGGATACGTTCTTTTGAATACCTTAATGCGGTATCATAGCAATCCATGGCTGCGCCCAAAGCACCCCAGGCAATGCCATAGCGAGCTTGATTTAAACAGCTTAGAGGCCCCTTTAAGCCTTTGATATTCGGTAAAATGTTTTCTTTAGGGACTTTAACGTTGTCAAAAACCAGTTCTCCGGTAGCCGAAGCTCTTAAACTCCATTTATTGTGTGTTTCCGGAGTAGAAAAACCTTCCATTCCTCTCTCAACAATGATTCCCTCAATTTCTCCCTGATCATTTTTAGCCCAAACCACGGCAATGTCTGCAAATGGAGAGTTCGAAATCCATAATTTGGCTCCGTTTAAAATAACGTGGCTGCCTGCATCTTTGAAATTGGTAACCATACCCGATGGGTTAGATCCAAAATCTGGTTCAGTTAAACCGAAACAACCCATCATTTCGCCCGTAGCGAGTTTCGGCAAGTATTTTTTTCTTTGCTCTTCCGATCCAAATGCATAAATGGGATACATCACGAGTGAGCCCTGCACCGAGGCTGTAGATCGAATGCCCGAATCACCACGTTCAATTTCCTGCATCATCAAACCATAAGAAATATAATCTAAACCTGCACCGCCGTATTCAACCGGGATGGTAGGGCCGAAGGCTCCTATTTCGCCCAAACCTTTTAATAAATGCTTGGGGAACTTCGCTCTTTGGGCATAATCTTCGATGATGGGGCTGACTTCTTTTTTCACCCAATCTCGAACACTGTCTCTTACCAAGCGATGCTCTTCGGTTAATAATTCATCCACCAAATAATAATCGGGTGCTTCAAATAAATCTTTCTTTTGCGATACGTGATGCTTGTTTTCAGACATAAGCTTTCTTTATGTTTGCTCAAATTTATGAAAATAGGATTTTCTTCGGCCCAAAAATAAGAAGTATTTGATTTCATGACTTATTTTTGTTGAATGGCTAAACTAATTCAGCAAGTTGCCTTAAAGGATGTGCGCTTTTTTGCCTATCACGGGTATTATCCGGAAGAGCAATTAATTGGTTCGGTATTCTTTGTAGATCTGGAAGTAAGTTTTCAGAGCCAATCAGCTTTGAGCGATCAGCTGGCCAATACGGTGAATTATGAAGCGCTGTTTTCCATTGCAACGCAGGAAATGAAAAAAACAGCAAAGCTCATTGAAACGGTTGCCCAGCACATGCTCGAAAGAATTCAGTCTGAGTTTAGTGCTTTAGAAAAGATCAGCGTAGTCATTCGAAAAATGCATCCGCCTTTGGCAGGAGAAGTTGGTCATTCTCAAATAGTATTAAATTGGAGCAGATGAGTCGAACCTATCAAGCAATTAATGAGGAAATTTTGGCTGAAATAGTGGCTATTGTTGGCTCCGAATCGGTAATTACAGATTTCTCCGAAAAAGAAAAGTATGCTAAAGATGAAACCGAAGACCTGCTTTATTATCCTGAAGTAGTAGTAAAGCCACAAAATAGTCAGCAAATCTCTGATTTGATCAAATTATGCAATCTACACCTCATTCCTGTAACACCACGAGGAGCAGGAACAGGTTTGAGCGGGGCTGCATTGGCTATACATGGTGGCTTGATGATCTCGATGGAGAAATTCAATCAAATCATCAGTATAGACGAAGATAATTTACAAGCGATAGTAGAACCGGGAGTAATAACCGAGCAATTTATGAACGAAGTGGAGGCCAAAGGATTTTATTATCCGGTGGATCCTTCCAGCAAAGGTTCTTGTTTTTTAGGAGGAAATGTGGCACATGGAAGTGGGGGCCCAAGAGTAGTGAAATATGGCACTATCCGAGAATACATTCTGAATTTAGAAGTGGTTTTACCCGATGGTGAAATTATTTGGACCGGGGCAAATACCCTTAAATACGCTTCAGGTTATAATCTGACCCAATTAATGATCGGTTCTGAAGGAACTTTGGGAATCATCACAAAAATTGTTACCAAATTAATTCCCAAACCCACTCAAAATCTCTTAATGCTGGCTTCCTTTAGTTCAAATGAAGAAGCCTGCGCTGCCGTTTCTGCAATTTTTAAAGCAGGTATGGTGCCCTCTGCACTGGAGTTTATGGAGCGAAAAGGAGTAGAGTGGGTGATTGAAAAAGATCATTTGAACTTCGATTTAAAAGAGGGTATTGCTGCATTCTTATTGATTGAAGTAGATGGCGATGATTTGGAGCGTTTATTTATCGAATGTGAAAAGATCAATAGTGTTTTAGAAGGATTTAATTGCCAAGAAGTCTTATTTGCCGATACGGCTGCTCAGAAGGAGGAGCTTTGGAAGCTACGCCGGACAATGGCAGTTTCTGTTAAATCGAATTCTGTTTATAAGGAAGAAGATACGGTGGTGCCTAGGGCTGCTCTCCCAAAGCTGATAGCTGGTATCAAGGCTCTGGGTGAGCGTTATGGTTTTGAATCCATTTGTTATGGCCATGCAGGAGATGGTAATCTTCACGTTAATATCATTAAAGGTAATATGAGTGACGAAGCTTGGGAGCATGACCTCAAAGCAGGAATCGCCGAAATTTTTAAACTTACCGTAGCCTTAGGAGGCACTATTTCTGGAGAACATGGAATAGGATTGGTTCAAAAGGAGTACATGCACCTTAAATACACCACCGTACACCTGGAACTGATGCGTCAGATCAAAAAAGTTTTTGATCCTAATATGATTCTGAACCCGGGTAAAATATTTTAGAAAATGATTGATTTTAGTCAAGTTGATTTAGCACGTATCGGTATCTCTGTTGCCTGTGGTGCCTTATTAGGTTTTGAACGCGAATACCGGAATAAATCTGCCGGTTTCCGAACCATTATCCTTATTACGCTCGGTTCTACCATTTTTACCATGATGTCTGAAACCATGGGTGATGATCGCATTGCGGCGAATATAATCACCGGTATTGGTTTTATTGGAGCCGGGGTCATTTTTAAAGACAGTTATTCGGTTACCGGATTGACTACTGCTGCAGTTATTTGGATGGCAGCTGCAATTGGTATGGTGGTAGGTATGTATGACTACAATTTAAGTATTACTGTTTCTTTGGTGGTGGTGCTTATTCTTTCTTTATTTCATGGATTAGAGAATCTACTGGATTGGGTGCACCATCGTAAAACTTTGATCGTCACATTTAATGACAATGAGCTCGACTCCCTAAAAACACTTGAAACGCACCTAAAGAAATCTAATTTAAAATTCGCCAGAAAAGAGATCGCAAAGCAAGACAGTAAGTTAGTGGTTACACTTCTCGTTTTTGGACGTAAAAATCGTATCAAAAAATTAGATACCTATCTTTTGGGCTCAAAGAATATAGCAAATTTCAACCTTGCACAAACCTCACGTTAAGTCAATATTTCCGTATTTGTCACTATTTGTCTGACAATCAGTCGTTTAAACATCAATTTGGGTGTCAATTTGTCCTGTTTTTTGGTGTTATTTCAGATTGGTATGCCAGTTGAAATCTGTATATCAAAAACAAAAATAGGAGGACTAGTTATGACAATGTTAAAAATTTCAAATGGAAACAAAGGAACCGCTTTAAACCCATGGATTGGCGAGGTGTTCGACAATATTTTTAATGATACGTTTTTTTCCGATAGAATGGTTGCGAGGGTGCCGGCTGTGAATATTTCGGAATCTGAGGGAAACTACCATATTGAATTGGCAGCTCCAGGATTAAAGAAAGATGATTTTAAAATTTCTTTGGATAAAAATGTGCTCAGTATTGCTGCCGAGCAGGAATCAGATCAAAAAGAAGAAAAGAAAAATTACAGCCGCAGGGAGTACAGTTATCAATCTTTTGTTCGTTCATTCAATTTGCCAGATTCTGTAGATCAGTCTAAAATACAGGCAGCTTATGAAAACGGAATTTTGAAAATCGATGTAGCCAAAAGAGAAGAGGCCAAGTACCAAACTCGTGAAATTGAGATCAGTTAAGATGTTTTAAATCGGGTTTTGTTAAAAGGCACTCGATATAATTCGGGTGTCTTTTTGTTTTAAATGTTAGGCCATTCATAATTCTTTGTAAATTTGAGGCATGGCCCGCGAAATATTAGAAACGAAAAGGAAAGCTTTAAAAATCAATCTTGATGCGAACATTTACGGCACTTTCGCAGAAATTGGTGCCGGGCAGGAAGTAGCTCGTAACTTCTTTACCGCGGGTGCTGCGTCTGGTACCGTTGCCAAAACCATGTCGGCATACGATATGGTTTTTAGTAATTCCATATACGGTACCGAGAGTTCTGGTCGCTACGTCACCAAATCACGTTTGGAGAAGATGCTCCAGCATGAATTCGAATTGCTGACAGAACGTTTAGATGGTCCTCAGTATGCTACAAAAACTTTTTTTGCTTTTGCAGATACGGTTACCACTCTCAATTTCAATAAATCGAATGATCCGCATGGTTGGTTAGGTATTCGCTTTCAAACTCAACCCGGCGGCCCTTCAAATGATATTGTTTTTCACGTTCGTTTACTCGACAGCGATGCTAGCTTACAACAAAATGTATTGGGTGTATTGGGTGTGAACTTGGTTTATGCAGCCTATTTTTATCATCAAGATATCCAAACCATGATCGAATCGCTGGTAGATAATTTAGCCATCGGTTCTGTGGAAATAGACATGATTAGTTTAAGCGGCCCTGCCTTTGCTGCTGCCGACGATCGACTGGTGAATCTTTATCTTATTGCCAAAGGTTTCTCCAGTGCCGCCATTTTTAATCCTGAAGGTGAAGCTTGTCAGAGTAAAGACCTGCTATACAAAAAGGATGTAATGATTTTGCGTACAAAGTATGGTCAAAAATCAACCCCTAATTTTCATCTTTTCAATACGGCTATTGAGCAATTTAAACGTTCTCAAAAATTAAAAGATGAGAACGTGATGGTTTTGATAGAAGTTTTGATGACTAATTTACTGGAGGACCAAGATGAGTTAAGTGCGGAAGATCTTAAAAGTTTCGCGATTAGGGCAGAAGAACTTTATAAAACCGGCAATTATGTGATTGTTTCCAATTATACCAGAAATCATAAACTTGCTCAATTTTTGAGTCGTTGTAAACCGAATAGTGTGGGTATATCCACCAATATTGCCAACCTTCGTAATATCTTTAATTCCAATAATTACGGTGAAAACTATACAGATGAATTATTGGCTTATGTGAGTGATCTGTTCAGTAAGAACGTGAAGTTGTATGCCTATCCTTATTTAGATAAATCGAGCAATACGATTATCAATACTCAAAATATGCCGGTATCGCCAGAGGCTAAGCCTTTATTCGATTTCCTGGTAAGCAATGCCTATATAACAGATATTGAAGATTTTGATGCGAAAGATGTGAAAACCATCTAATTCCGCATGTTGATGTATTGTAATGGTTGACCGAAATCCTCCGTTCTACAAAGGGAGATGACAGCTTGCAGATCGTCAATTTTTTTAGCCTGAACCCTTACTTGATCGTCCATGATGGAAGCTTGTACTTTCAGGCCGCTATCCTTGATCTTCTTCACCACATTTTTGGCAGTTTCCTTATCAATCCCCTGCTTAATCTTGATCTCCTTACGAATCATATTGCCCGAGGCATATTGCTCTTTGCCCATATCCATGCATTTAGGATCGAGTTGTTGTTTCACCATACGGGAAATAATGGCATCCTGGATGGCTTTTAAACGCATATCGTCTTCGGTGATAATTAAGACAGTATTGGTTTTTTTATCCAACTCAACAGAACTGTTTGATCCGCTAAAATCATAGCGGTTCAGGATTTCTTTTTTGGCGATGTTGATGACATTGTCAAGTGTTTGACCGTCAACTTTGCTAACAATATCGAAAGAGGGCATAAGCTAATTTTTGATCCTAAGGTAACCGTTTATTAATTAAGTATCAATTCATTAGCCTGAATGGTATTCATTACGCCATCCCAAAGTTTAATGCGCACCTGTAGTGCTTTTTTCACGGCTTCTAGTGCTTCTTGAGTTTTCAATTCATCTCCACCGATCAATTCATCGGTCATTTGTAGGGCCAGTTGACTGTGGTGATCGCCGTCTACTTCAATATGACGCTCCAGATAATATTTGAAAATGGAAGTTTGGCCGCCCGAACTTTCATTCAGGTCCTTCACCATGGCGATAAACATATCAGGAATGAGATCTTCTCTTCCAAAAGTGAAAACAGCAGCTTGTAAGTGGGGCTTACCAGAATCGATGATTTCAAAAGTATATTTTACAAATTCAGAAATGGATGGAGATACCTTTGCATTAGATAAGGCATCATGAAGGCTCGAACCAGCTTTTAGTTCTTCCAAAAAAGAATGAATTTGACCGGTATTTGCTCCTGCTTGCTCCATGGCCTTTAAATATAATTCAAAGTGGCTGGTGCGATTGCCTTCCTCATCCACATCGCTTTCTTCACCTACTACAATTTCATTGATTAAGAAACGGGTGGAGGCATTACCCACGGGAAACCAAGGAGTGCCCACACATGTTAATGATTGCTGTAAAGATTTTAGTAATGACATAAAATCCCATACCGCAAAAACATGGTGCTGCATAAAAACTTCTAAATCTTCTTTCTTTACAATGCTGCTGTAAACCGGGTGGACCGTGAGTTTGTTACGAAGTTCCGAAATCTCTGCTTGAATTTTTTGAATGCTGGTACTCATGTTACAATGTTAAGCAGCAGTATTCAATGCCACAGCGTTTATTTTCTATTTTTAAAATCGGATGACAAGAAATATTCGCTACATGGCCAAGTCATGATTCAGTTCATCGTGCTTCCATTCTTTCGACTTCTGCATTTTAATTTTTGGGTCGAACATGCAGCCGATACCACAAATGAGCCAGGTAGGAGATAGGCCAAATTCTTTCGATAGGCTGTAAACCTTATCAACGGTAATGTCATTGTCACCGTTTTCCATTCTAAAATACCCTACTTGCGTGATATTGAGTATTTTAGCCATATCTTTCTGAGTGAATTTAAGCAGATGTCTTAATTCCTTAAGACGGGCGCTTCTCAATCTTTTTTGATATTTAGATTGAGATGATTTAATCGCTTCCATATACATTATATTTAATTTATAATTAATAACTATTATAATTGGTTAAAATTGTGCAAGCTTGAAAATAATTTTCAGGTAGTCTAATTTTAACATCCAGAACGCATTAAAAGTTTCAGAAAAATGTATGAGGAGCTTACTAGGCTCCTCATATATTTTTATAATCATAGTGTACAATGATGTTGGTCAATCCAATCCCCAATTCTTCCCGCAGCGGCTTTTGCTGCTGCATCTCCGGTAGGTAAATTTGTCGGACTAAGTTTGCCCACACTAGAGAGGTAATTTTCCACGATTGCTACATCAGCCCATACGCTTGCAGTTGGAGCAACATTAGTTCCACTGAGCTTAATGGCAGCAACTTGGAGAAATCCGGCTTTTGAATCTTTAATTCCACCTTTGTTGGAAGTATTCCAAATGGCTTTACCTTCGGCTTGGGTATAGTTGTAGCCTCCAATTGTCACATTGCTTGGCCAGATCAGGTTTGGTTTTGCGAAAAAATATCCCTGAGAGAAAGCGCAGGATATTCCTGGTACGATCGGGCAACCCAGTCCGCTGAATTGAAATGTGCCACATCGGGTATTATTACCTGATTTGTACACCGCTATAACAGTATTATCTACACTGAAATTTTTACTGACAGTTAATTGATAATACGATTTAATGTTGCTTCGCGTTCCGAGGTCGAATTTGATTACCGAATCTGCATAACAATTTTGACTTGGATCGGGTCTTAAGCTTGGCAGATAATTCACCAACCAGTTGATTCCATCTTCACTCATGGATGCACTCACCACATCGTCTATAGTGGCACATTGCCCCAGCGTGATGTCCCAATGACTCAAGTCCTGCACTGTACCGTTGAGGCCATTACCAGGATTTGGGTTAAGTACTGACCAAATCCAGGTATAAGTACCATCTCCATTATTATTAATGCTTTCAAGGGTAACGACGTAGGGCGAGGAGGTACTGATGCTTGGTAAAATGGTACTGGTGGCATTGGAGGCAATAAAGGACTGAGGACCGGAATTATTCACTGAATTGACCACATTCTGTGGAACTTCTTCCTCATGGCTCATTTTTTTACAAGCACCCATTAAACTGGCTAGGACCAATACAGTTGCTATGATAGGCCAGAATTTGTTTAATTTTTTCATTTGATTAAGGTTTATGATTTTAAGAAAAGGTTAATTGTGGTAATAGATGCAATACCAAGTCCAAACTTTCCGCACAAGTAATAATACTCGTACGGAAAGTCTTTGAGATGGATTTTTTATCATTACACAAATGGGAATCTATCCACCTATTCAGGCGGCTGGCAGCGTCTCTCACTTCATCATTTCCTGTTGGAAGATTTGAAGGCGTTAACTTGCCTAACCTACTGAGGTAATTATCCACTATCAAGAGATCGGCCCAGACAGTTTCGGTTCGGCTGATGGTTGCTTCACTCATTTTAATCACCACGGCATTGATAAATGCGTATTTAGCATCCCTGATGCCACCCTTATTGCTCGTTTCATAAATGGCCCTGGCTTCAGCCTGAGTGTAGGTATATCCTCCAACGGTAACATTACTGCTCCAAACAAAATCATCCTTATTCAGGTAATAACCTTGGCCTAAACTACAACTGGTGCTTATTTCCTCTGGGCGACCGAATCCACTGAATTGAAATATACCACAGCCCGTTTCACGACCCGAAACATAAATGGCTTTAACCGAATCATCTACAGCAAAGCTTTTGTTTACAGTAATTCTGTAATATGATTTTTGATCTCCACGCGTACTCAAATTCAATTGAATCACAGTGTCTGCCGAGCAAGATTGGTCAATGTCGATCCGGTATTCTGGTCTGAATTTAGTCCAAGTAATACCATCGGTACTTACTTCACCAATTACGATATCATTCATGCTGGCGTAATGCCCGAGAGTCATGTTCCAGTGATCAAGATCTTGGATAGTTCCGTTGGTGCCATCACCCGGATACGGGTTTTGTGCCGTCCAGCTCCAAGTCCAAGTACCGTTATCATTATCAATGATCGTGTCGAGGGTAATGGCATAAGGAGAGGAGGTACTCGTGCGGTCATACGACATGAGTACCGTTTGACCCGAGCTTGAAGACGAGTTTGTTAAAATTTCCTCATTTTGAGGTGAAATCTCCTCATTCTTCAAGGTTTCACAAGAACTGAAGAGCATGTTTGCAGCTATCATTAATCCCAATGCAGACTGCCATAGTTTAAAGGTTTTCATAATACGTTTATAATTTAATTAAAACGAAATAGTTAATTGCCTTTAAGCTTACAAGTGTTGTACCAGATAATCTATTTAGGTTGATTTTTTAGTTCCAGATTTTGTCTGAAGCGTTGAGGTAGGGGTTTGACAATCTTGATGATACGCTTAGAGAGTTCGATGCTAGCGTTTAATTCAAATCCAACAAGGATGATGAGGGAATTGATGTACATCCAAATCATCATGACGATGAGTGTACCGATGGAGCCGTATAATTTATTGTAAGTCCCGAAATTGTTGATGTAGTACGCAAAGCCCCAAAAGGTTAGTATGGCTAAAATCGTAGCCAGCCATGCTCCTGGACTGAAAAATTTCCATTTTTTAGGAGTAGCAGGTCCATACCGATAGAGAATGGAGATGGTAATCAGGTAGAGGCCGGTTAAGATGATCCAACGGGCTACCTCAATTAAAAATATCCAAAAACCCGGATTGAGTAATCCGATTTCACGGCGTAAAATTCCAAAGAAGTACTCACTGAAAGTGATGATGCTTAAACTCAGAATTAGTGCAATAATGAGAATAAAACTTAATTTAATAGCTACCCAACGTTGTTTTAGCCATGTTCTGTTTTCTACAATGAGTGATGACTTGTTAAAAGCAAGCATCAGGCTGTGAACGCCGTTGGTGGCAAAGAATACGGCGAAAATAAAACCAAATGAAAGCAATTTCCCGTTTTGGTTTTTGATGATATCCTCTAATGTAGATTGTACTGCCAAGTAGGCATTCTGAGGGAGCACCATTTCCACCAATGAAAGTAACTGATCCTGAAAATCTGAAATTGGAATGTATGGAATAAGTGTAAATAAGAAAATGATACCTGGGAATACGGCCAATAAGAAATTATAAGCTAAGGAAGAAGCTTTATTCACCAGCGATTCCTTAGCCAATTCTTTAAAAAAAAACAATCCTACGGTATACAATGGTAGAGGTTTAAAACCTGGAAGAATAAGGACCTTTGTCCATTCAATGAATAGAAAATAGGGCTTAAACTTCAATAACCATCGGTGCAAGGAATTCATATTTAGTTAAAATATGCCGCCATTTTATTTAAAAACTCTTCAGGAGGTAAACAAGGTTTATTTTTCTCCATATCTACAAAAACAAGGGTGGTTTCACCCAGGTTAATCAACTCCTCCGCCTCATTATATAACTCATATGTAAAGTGAATTCGTATGCCCGGCATTTTGTCTATAATGACTTTGACCGTAATTTCCTGATCATATTTAGCGGGTTTAATGTATTTGCATTTCAATTCGAGTACTGGCATCATAATGCCGGAGTCTTCCATTTCCTGATAACTCATGCCCAGGCTTCGGAGCATCTCTACCCGTCCAACCTCATAAAATTGAGCATAATTGCCATAATACATATAGCCCATTTGGTCTGTTTCGCCGTATCTGACTCTAATTTTTGTGGTATGGGTATACATGGACTATTTCTTGATATTTCTGTCGTTTAAAGCCTGCTGAAACTTCTTAGCATTCGCTAAATGTGCTGTCATATTCGTAGCGAAATTGTGGTAGCCTGAAAAATCCTCTTTAGCACACATGTAGATGTAATTGTGTTTTTTATAATTAAGCACGGCATCTATTGCAGCAATACTTGGCATGCTGATGGGTCCCGGAGGCAAACCACGATTTTGGTAAGTATTATAAGGCGAAGCCGTTTTCAGGTGTTTATTAAGTACTCTGCGAATAGTGAAATCTTTGGTTGCAAAAATGACCGTAGGGTCCGATTCTAATTTCATGTCTGTGAATAAACGGTTCAGGTACAATCCAGCAATGGTCGGCATTTCGCTGTCTACCAAGGCTTCACTATCCACAATTGATGCCAAAATACTCACTTCGGTGGGAGTGAGGCCTATTTCTTCGGCTCTTTTCTTCTTTTTTTCTGTCCAAAACTTTTGGTATTCTTCATGCATGCGTTCAAAAAATTGTTCAGCATTTGTATTCCAATACAGCTCATAACTATTGGGCAAGAACATGACATAAACCTCGTCTGTAGTAAAGCCATGGGCCTTTACAAAAGCGGTAGAATCCAGTAAACGAATGATAGATAAACTATCTGCCTCCAGTTGGCGGGATATTAAATCGGCAAATTCTTCTTTGAGGCGGATATTTTGAAAATTGAGTCTCACCGGTTCCTGATTTCCGGCTTTGAGCATATTGATCAGCCTACGGTTGCTCATGCCTTCTTCTAAACCGTATTTACCTGGTTTGATCTTCTTGAAATTCATCTTGCCGGCTACCCATCTAAAACTATTACTATCAATTAAGATTTCATTTTCACGAAGATTTTGGACTAAATCCTCGAAATCTGAACCAGTACGTACGAACAGGTATTGTTGTTTAGCACTTACATTGCCACCTATAAACTTCCAGAGATAAGTCGAACTATATATACCCCCGATCAGAAGTAAGAAAAACAAAAAGGCTAAACCTATTTTCGTAGTTGTATTTAGTTTTTTTGAAGATTTCTTGCTCATAGATTTATAAATTAAACGTTTTTCTCCAACCCAAAAGTCCTCCAGTCAGGTTTCTGACATTTTTAAAACCAGCCATTTCTAAAATTTGACAGGCTGTTTTACTTCTGATCCCTCTTTGGCAAATCACCGCAATTTCGGTTGACTTATCCCATTCTAAATCTTCTAAACTCTGTGGTAGTTGACCAAGCGGGATGTGGACACCCCCGATGTTAAAAGTGTGAAACTCGATGGCTTCTCTCACATCCAAAAGCTGTATATCTTTGCCTTCTTGAAGACTTTGCTTCAATTCTTCCGGACTGATGTCTGCCATTATTTTCCTCCCGAAAGAATCACGTTTACACTGCTTCCTATGCTCATTTTGCTCAGGGAATCTGTAGGCGCCGGATACTGTTTGATGATTTTCGCATTGATGGTATCGCGGCCACCACCTTGAAAGTTAATGGTTCCCATTTTCAAAGAAGAACCCAGGAGCGCCATTCTTGCTTCACCTAGTGTTAAACCCAATAAGTTTGGAATGTCAACTTCGCTGGCACCTTTACCATCACCTAAAATCAGATCAATGATTGAACCTTTGGGGATAGAGTTTCCGGCCTGGAGGTCGCGACCTCTAAATCGAAATGCCAATATCACATCCTTTGCAACATCATTTACATATGAGGTGTCACCCAATTTGAGTCCATAATTACTTAGGGTAGCGGCTACCTCCAAGTAAGTTTTACCGCTTATTTCAGGGAATCGGATATCGGGAGCCTGACGAGTAATGATGGTAAGATAGAGGGTTCTGTTTAGTTTCACATTGGTATTTGGATCTGGATCTTGTTCAATCACAATACCCGGTTCTTTATCTAATTGATAAACCGAATCGATTTGATAACGAAAACCTTGGTTCTCCAGTAATTCTATTGCACGCTCAATGGGTAATCCTTTCAATTTTGGTACCGGAACGCCCTCACCATGGTGGGTGTAAAATCTCAAACTGTAAAAAATTATCAATAAAAAGGCAAATACAGAGCCTAATGCCCAATATAAGTTTTTACGAAAGGTTTTGGTTTTGAGGTAGCTAAAAAAATTACTCATTATGGTTTATTTTGCATTCAAACTTACTTGAAAAATAAGGATTTTGGAAGTGATTGTACTGTAATAGCACCGTAAATTTCATTTATATTTGAGGCATATGAAAAAGACCATTGCTCTGGTTACGGGAGGTTTCACCGGCGAATCGGTGATTTCTATTAAGAGTGCCGCCGTTATTGAAAAAAATTTGGATGCCAGCCGTTTTGACGTCTATAAGATCATCATTACACCCGACAGCTGGTATTACGAAGATGCGTTTGCTGCGAAGCATGAGATCGATAAAAATGATTTCAGCCTGCTTTTGGGCGGTAATAAAGTGACTTTTGATGCGGTTTTTATCGGTTTGCATGGTTCTCCAGGTGAGGATGGCAAATTACAGGGGTACTTCGACATGCTGCATATTCCTTACACCAGCTGCGACGCCTTGACTTCGGCCATTAGCATGAACAAAGGTTATACCAAGGCCATTGTAAAGGATATTCCGGGATTATATGTTGCCAGGTCTTGTCAGTTTTTCGAAAATCATCCCGCGAATGCGGAAACCATAAAAAATGAGTTGAAGCTGCCTTATTTCGTAAAACCGAATAATGGTGGCAGCAGTATTGGTATGACTAAGGTGAAATCGCCTGCCGAAATTCAGGAAGCCTTGGATAAGGCTTTTGCCGAAGATACCCAGGTGCTGGTGGAAGAATTTATTCAGGGCAGGGAATTTACCATTGGCGTGTACAAAGGCAAGGATGGCATTAAAGTGCTGCCGGCCACCGAGATCATTTCTTCTAAAGAGTTTTTTGATTTTGAAGCCAAATATACCCCGGGTGTATCAGAAGAAATTACACCTGGCCGAATGAATGAGGAAGAACTTAGCCTTGTTAATCAGATCGCCAAAGACGTTTACCTCAAGCTGAATTGCAGGGGCGTGGTGCGCATTGATTATATCCTGGAAGAAGGAACGGGGAGTTTTTATTTTATAGAGATCAATACCGTTCCTGGTCAGTCAGAGAACAGCATTATTCCGCAGCAGGTGCGTGCTGCCGGACGCACCATTAACGAGTTTTATACAGAACTAATAGAGGTGATACTCTGAATCAAATCGCGTATTTCTCTATAATTTCTGTTGTAACTATTGCTCCACGGCCGGTTTGCAGATCGATCATCACATAATCAAACCACCCATCGCAAGATACTTTATTGGTTTTCTTGTTGATGATCTCAAAGATTACCTTACATCCTTTGGTGTTGATTTCTGATATGCCGGTATGTACGATGAACTCATCGCCCAAGTTTAAAGGTCGCTTATAATCTACGTGGGCAGTTTTGACTACCCAGCCGTAGCCCAATTTCATAAACTCTTCCATGGCCATCCCATAATACTTTTCCATTTGTTCGTAACGGGCAGCTAGCACATAATCAAAATAAGTGCTGTTGTGTACATGATTAAACATGTCAATATCGTCTGGGCGAACCTTAAATTCGCTGCTAAAAACACTTAGGCCCGAAGGATTATTCATACTCCAAATATGGGTAATTTTTTAATTGACTGATTTGTTGCGGTTTTGAATGCAAATACCTAACTTTGCAGCAATTAATAGAATTTTTAACGCTTTAATATTATTCAAGTAATGTATTTAAGTAACGAATTTAAATCAGCCATTTTTGCAAAACATGGCAAATCTGCAACTGATACCGGCTCTGCCGAAGGACAAGTAGCCTTGTTTACTGCACGTATTGCTCACTTAACCGAGCACTTAAAAAAGAACAAAAAAGATTTTTCTACTCAGCTTTCTCTGCAAAAATTGGTAGGTAAGCGTAGAGCCATCTTGGCTTATTTGTACAAAAAAGATATCAACAGATATCGTGCAATTATCAAAGCACTCGAGTTAAGAGATATCATTAAGTAAATCTTAACCCAAACTGAAAAGCCATCTCATTAGGGGATGGCTTTTTTGATTGAAACAACTAAAAACAAAATATCAGGCACATTCAAAAGAGGAAAAATGTGTCGCAATTAAAACAAAATGAATCCAATTAAAAAAACCTTTGATATCGGCGATGGCCGCATGATCGAAATTGAAACCGGAAAATTGGCCAAGCAAGCCGATGGTTCCGTAGTCGTAAAAATGGGAGACACCATGCTTTTGGCAACGGTTGTAAGCTCTCCAACTGCTAAAGAAGGCGTTGATTTCTTGCCTTTATCTGTAGATTACCAGGAAAAATACGCCGCTACAGGCCGTATTCCGGGAGGTTTCCTGCGTCGTGAAGCCCGTTTGTCAGATTATGAAGTATTGATCTCTCGTTTGGTAGACCGTGCCTTGCGCCCGATGTTCCCGGAAGATTACCATGCAGATACCCAGGTGATGATTTCCCTGATTTCTGCCGATAAAAATATCATGCCTGATGCTTTGGCCGGTTTAGCGGCTTCAGCAGCATTGGCTGTTTCAGATATTCCGTTTAACGGACCAATTTCTGAAGTACGTGTAGCTAAAATTGATGGTAAATTAGTAATCAATCCATTAATGAGTGATTTAGAGCGTGCTAGCTTAGAGTTTATCGTAGCAGGTTCATATAATGATATCGTGATGGTGGAAGGAGAGTGTAAAGAGATTTCGGAAGCCGAAATGGTAGAAGCCATCGAATTTGCTCACAAAGCCATCCAAATTCAGGTACAGGCGCAGCGTGAACTGGCTGAAATGATAGGTTCGACCAAAAAACGTGAATACTGCCACGAAAACAGCAATCCTGAATTAAGAGAGAGAGCTTTTGCTGATACTTATGCTCAAGTATATGCCATCGCGAAATCAGGTTCAAGCAAGCACGAGCGTTCAGCTAAATTTTCTGAAATTGAAACTTCATTTATTGCTTCCTTAGGCGAAGGAATTGACGATGTTACCAAGTTCCTGGCTAAGAAATATTTCCACGATGTGCAATACGATGCAGTACGTAACCTCATTCTAGACGAAGGTATCCGTTTAGATGGCCGTGATTCCCGCACTGTGCGTCCTATTTGGAGCGAAGTTGGTTATTTGCCAGCTGCACACGGTTCTGCGGTGTTTACCCGTGGTGAAACCCAATCTTTAACTTCCGTTACTTTGGGTTCTAAATCTGATGAGCAGATGATCGACGGTGCTTTCATCAATGGTTACAACAAATTTTTATTACACTATAACTTCCCAGGATTTTCAACTGGAGAGGTTCGCCCTAACCGTGGTGCGGGTCGTCGTGAAATTGGTCACGGTAACCTGGCTATGCGTTCCTTAAAACAAGTATTGCCAGAGGAAAACCCTTACACCATCCGTATCGTTTCTGATATTTTGGAATCTAATGGTTCATCATCCATGGCTACCGTTTGTGCGGGTACTTTGGCTTTAATGGATGCCGGTGTGCAAATCAAAGCACCAGTTTCTGGTATTGCCATGGGTTTGATCACGGACGAAAAATCTGGTAAATACGCTATTTTGAGTGATATTTTAGGTGATGAAGACCATTTAGGTGATATGGACTTTAAAGTTACGGGTACCGAAAAAGGTATTGTTGCCTGCCAGATGGACTTGAAAATTAATGGTTTACGTTGGGAGGTGTTAACAGCCGCTTTAGAACAAGCTAAAGAAGCCCGTTTACACATTCTGAACGAGATGAAGAAAACCATTACTACTCCTCGTGAAGATTATAAACCACATGCTCCACGCATCGTGACTCTGAAAATTGACAAAGAATTCATCGGTGCTGTAATTGGCCCAGGTGGTAAAATTATTCAGGAAATGCAACGTGAAACCGGTGCTACTATCTCTATCGAAGAAGTGGATAACCAGGGTATCGTGGAGATTTTCGCAGATAATAAAGCTGCTATCGATGCAGCCGTGGGCCGTATTAAAGCCATTGCTGCTAAACCGGAGATTGGTGAAACCTACGAAGGTAAGGTGAAAACCATCATGCCTTTCGGTGCTTTCATCGAAATTATGCCAGGTAAAGACGGCTTGTTACATATTTCTGAAATTGACTGGACACGCCATGAAACCATGGATGGTATCTTCAACGTAGGCGATATGGTAACCGTTAAATTACTGGATGTAGATAAGCAAGGTAAACTGAAGCTTTCACGTAAAGCTTTATTGCCACGCCCTCCGAAACCGGAAACACAAGAAGCCTAATTTTTAAAAAGCCCTCGAGTTATCGGGGGCTTTTTTTTAAGACCCCTCTCCATAATATTTGTCAGAATATGCAATAATTTGTGTTTACATCACATATTAATGTGTTGATAAAATAATCAATTTAGTATTTGGTTAATAGTTGTTTTAACAGCTAAGCACTCTATCTCCATACCTGGTCACTCCATCTGGCTAATCCTACCATTCGTCGGTTTTTTTTCAAGTCAATTAGCTGAAGCAATTATCTTGACTTCGAAAAATTAACGCTCATTTTTTAAACAATGCCCAATGTTCATTTGGCCTGAGGCTTTCTTAGGTGATTTGTTCGTCGGTGAATAATTAAAGCATATGAACGTTAATTCTCGTCACATCTCCACCTCACTGAAAATGCAAGCTTTAAATCAAAAGCTTGTTTTAATCGACCTTATTTATATTTCTGTGATATTCTGGTTTACTGTCATTAATCTGAATTTTAAAATTATTCAGTTGCGTAAGTGGCGCTTTGTAAGCCATTCTAATATCAAAATATCAAAATATGAAATCTGAATCTTATGAATACAAAACAACAATTAATCCTATTTCGTAAAAAGTTTTTAATAGCTATTGCCAACCTGAGTATGTTACAATTAGCTTCATGTAGTTTAGCATTTTATAGTCCTGCCAGATTAGGATCTGATATGACCTATCAGCCTAAACCGATGATATCGGATTCGCTCAAAGTTAATACCTATTTATCAGCTGTTTATCATGCGAGGGGTGCGGATAATGTTGATGATCAAAAATTTTATGCAGAGCTGAATGTCAATAGGGCACATGCCTTCAACAACTGGAACCTCTCTTATGGTGCCAATTCCTATGTAGGTAATTATACCAACGGATTATTAACTCCCAATGATACCTATTACTTTGAACAAAAATCCTTGTGGGGCTATGGTTTCCGATCGGCACTGAATTATGTGATGAGCACCGGACGAACAGACTTTCGTTTCCCTGGTTTTGAATTCAGTTATAGCAAGGAATTGGGGGCTTATGCTGATTTTCGTCAAGTGTTGACCCAGCAATCGGAGTTCTTTTATGCAGAACCCAAATCAGATTTATGTACCCTAGGCGGTTCTGTTGAGTTGATTTGGCATCAGAAAAAGTACACTTACAACCGTTTTTCGTTCCGGTTATTTCTTGGGCGTACACTTGGCAAAATTACTTACCGAAATCAATTCGAATACTATGCAGATAATAACCAAGAAAATGTTTACAACTGGAGTTTTATGTTCCAGCATAAACAGCTTTCTTTTTTGTTTGAATCCAGTCGTATGCTGAAAATCGGTCTAATTTATGGCATTAATAAATACTAAATACTATGAAAACCCTACTAAAATTAAAAACACTAACACAATTAGTTGTGTTAGGTTTATTTCTGCTGCTAAGCGGATTAAGCTGCGAAAAAGAATACCCTCCCGGAACCCCCGAAATATACAAACTGCCGCCTATTACCCAAACCGGTGCCGATACTTTCGGCTGTTTGGTGGATGGAAAAGCCTTTACTCCTAAAGGTACCTGGGGCTCCAGCGGCTTACAGCTGTACTACCAATACGTAAATAATGCTTACCATTTTAATATTGGGGTAACCCGTAACGAGATTAATGCACCTTTAAGGGGAATGCAAATACGATCGCATGGAATTCAGTTAGAAGTGAAAAATTATGAATTAACAGAACCCGATTTGCCTCTAAGTTTCGGTGCTTTTTATACCATATATCCAGACTACGCAGAGATAGATAAATATCAAACCAATTCCATGGTTAAAGGTGAGATTACCATAAGCCGTTTCGATCTCGCCAATCAAATTGTATCGGGTACGTTTTGGTTTGATGCCATCAACAAAGATGGCAAAACTGTCCAGGTGCGTGAAGGACGCTTTGACAGTCATTTTGTGTTGTAAAAATTAATAATTCAACCAAAAACTTATGTAAATGAAAAACAAGTACTTTAAATGGATCCTGGCCATCGTTTGGCTGTTGATCATTCATGCCGGAGTACAGGCACAGGAAGTAGATAGCACTTATGCAGCCCGCATAGAATACATTTTTAAATTTCTGGATAAAACCAAGATTCCAACCGCCTTACTTAAAGATGCAGCGTTTGAGCTGGCAGAACTGGGCAATTACAACGGACTCATTTTGGCCGATTCGAATTTGGTTTACGATCAAAATTTCAGGGATATTTACCTGACATTGGCCACTTCGCAGTTGGGTTATTTGCCTTCTGGTGTTTTGCCCAACCCGCAGCTGGTCGACAGCATTTGGTTAAGTAAACGAAAATCGGGTCAGGTTACCCTGGCTGGTTTGTATTATCAATACAACCGATTTGCGGATGATGCGCTGAATAAAGTAACGATCATCAACGACCAGATTTACGATAAATATGTGAACGGTATTTGGCAAAACCCTTATACCACCAAGCAAGTAATGGCATTTACCCCCGCCATTACCGAGCAAATTGGACTGAATTTCAGTCTGATATTGCCTGCACAGCTATGGTTAAGCAATAACAAACAGCAAGTCAGCAAGATAGAGGTAGATATGAACGATGGGCTGGGTTACCGCCAGTTAAGCCCCAACGTAGGCTTGCCGGTACTGTATGCCGACTCGGGACTTAAAATCCTCAAATTTAAATTATGGTTAAGCAATAATACCGTGATGCAAAGCCGAAGTTTGCTCCATGTGAGTAAACTGCCTTACGAGTCTACTCCGCTTAATCCGGGTTTTGATCTGGGTGCAGATGTAGACAATTTGATTCCTGTACTGGAAGAAGAATCTCCGGTGTCCGTCATTCCTCAGGGTTGGAACCTTTCTAAGGCGCAATATAAGCTTGATTATTTCGAGGTTGCCAGCACCGAAACTTTCAATAATGAACATGCCATCGGACAAGTGATCATTCAATATGCTGCAGCTGATAAGCAGATCCGTAAACCATTCATTGTGGTAGAAGGGCTTGATCCGGCAAATTATAAGAATCCGGAGATTGGTGTACGAGATTTCACAATAAAGCATTTCTTAGATCAAATCAATTATTCCAATGACCTCTTAAGTATTTTGGTCGATATTCCTCAATATGATATTATTTATATCAACTGGAAAAATGGTACCGCCGATATGCACCTCAATGCCCTGCTGGTAAAAACGGTGATCAGATCTATTAATCAGGTAAAGGTGGCGGATGGGGCCAACCCCATCGAAAAGAATGTGGTATTGGGCCAGAGTATGGGTGGGGTCATTGCCCGTTATGCCCTAAAAATAATGGAATTGGAAGGGGAAAATCACGATACCCGTTTGTACATTAGCCATGATGCACCACACCAGGGCGCCAATGTGCCTTTAGGCTTTCAGGCCATGGCGATTCATGTTCAACAAATGGCATTAAAATCATTTGTAACCGCAGCTACGTATTATTTTGCTGCCGGGAGTAACAGAAATTTATTGTTTTTAAATTATACCCCGGCAGCCAAGCAATTGCTTTCTCATCGTATTGATTGGAACTATGCAACAGATAATGTAATACATAATCAATGGCAAAATGAGCTGGTGAATTTGGGTTATCCTCAAAATTGTAGAAATATTTCCTTAAGTAATGGTTCGGAGTGTGGCACACCTATTCCCATCGTTCCGGGTGAGAATTTGTCTTTGATGCATGGGGCTTATAAGCCCGGATTTTGGGGAGATTTATTAGGCATGATTGCGATGCCCATTGCTGGTGCTGTTTTAAAAAATGCGAAAATTGCGTTATTGGGTGTAATACCAGGCAGTAGTAAATTAACTTATCACTTTGAAGCAAACTCCTTGGCCGATGGAGGGGGAAATCCACTTTACAAAGGATATGTTAAATACACAAAGAAAATCCTTTGGACCGTTTCTGTGACCACCACAATTACCGATAAAAGTTATACGGCTCCGGCGGGATTAATACCTTTAGATCAATTGCCTGGAAGTTATTTTCAAGTACCAGAAATTAAAGCCCCCACAAATATTCAATTTAATTTGGTTCCCTTTTTCTCTTTTATTCCCACTACAAGTGCCTTAGATATAGGTAAAGGACAGGTACCATTAACGCAAGCTGATTTTTATCAGTCCTACATTGGCGCTACACCGCCAGCAGCACCCAAAAATACGCCATTTGATAATTTCATCACAGCATTTTCATCTGGTGTTGGAAATAATGAAGAACATATTTCCTTTACACAACGCAATGGCAGTTGGTTGGCCAATGAGTTAAATATTTCAAATCCGTTGCCACAAGCCGATTGTAGTTATTTCTGCATTTTTTCACCCAATTCCATCCAGGGACCTGATAATATTTGTGGCACGGTCAATTATACGATTGCTAATCTGCCGGCAGGAACCAACGTTACTTGGCTTGCCTCAGGTTCTATTCAGATTCAAGGGGCTAATAATCAAGATATAGTTGCTGTTAATTCTATCAATAACGGACAGGGGTATTTAACTGCCACGCTTGTTAGCGCTAATTGTGGAATAAAATCGGTGGTGAAAACTTTCAGTTCAACCGGTCTCCCTGACGTTCAGATAATTAAAGCCCAACATTTAATCAACGGTCAAATAAGTGAAGATTTACAACCAGATAACGACGAATCGAATTTGGTTGAACTTCCCGATAATTATTTACCGTATGCTATACTTTTTACTGTACCTGTAATAGAAGGTAATTCCTATGACTGGTCTACTAATGCTGTTGTTTATGGAGGTACCCAAAATCAATCATTAGTAATTTATCCTCCTGATCCAGGATCTGTTTTTAAAGTACAGCTTAAACTCACAAACATTTGTGGTTCAACAACTTTTTGTCAGCAATTTAAATACAGTATGCAACCAAATCCATTTATTGAATCTCTTGGAACTTGTGATTACCCTTTACAATTATTTATTAATACTTCTGGAGCATATTTTGTTTTCCCTAATCCAGCCGCCAATGAGTTGAAAGTGACTTATCAAAATATACAGTCAGAAGATGCCATGGAAGGCCAAATAATTGACTTCACTGTGGAATTATATAATGCAAACGGCGTTCTGCAATCGGCAAGTCAGTTACAGAACTAGGAGGATGGAAAGCTCATCAATACCAGCACCCTCCCCAACGGCATATATTTTCTTCACATCAAACAGGGCGATCAGTTAATCAAAAAGCAGGTCATTATTCAACATTAAAATAACAATCATAGACAAAGCCCTTTCAATTTTCGAAAGGGCTTTTTTGTTTACGATTAACTATATTTGGTTCATGAAACGCCTCATAGCCCCATCGGTACTTTCTGCTGATTTTGCCAATCTACAACGCGATGTAGAAATGCTCAACCGTAGTGAAGCTGATTGGTTGCACATCGATATTATGGATGGGGTGTTTGTGCCGAATATTTCCTTCGGTTTTCCAGTGCTTCAGGCCATAGCCAAATATTCGCAAAAGCCATTGGATGTGCACCTAATGATCGTTGATCCCGATCGCTACTTGGCCGATTTTAAAAAAGCAGGAGCGGAGGTAATCACCGTTCATTACGAAGCCTGCACTCACCTGCATAGAACGGTACAAGCCATTAAAGATTTGGGTTGCAAAGCCGGTGTGGCTATTAATCCACACACACCGGTGTCCGTATTAGAGGATATCCTGCCTGATTTGGATCTGGTACTGGTGATGTCGGTAAACCCCGGATTTGGCGGGCAGACTTTTATCGAGCAAACCTATCAGAAACTCCATAAATTGAAACAACTGGCCAATGCGCTTAATCCTCATCTGTTAATTGAAGTAGACGGAGGTGTGGGGCCGGCAAACATTGCTAAGTTAGTTACTGCAGGAGCATCTGTATTGGTTGCGGGAAATGCGGTCTTTGCTGCTGAAGATCCCGAAAAAATGATCCATCAATTGAAAAATATTTGAAATCTATATGAAACATAATTTTGGCGCAGGCCCGTGTATTTTGCCGCAGGAAGTATTTAAACAAGCCGCACAAGCGGTATTAGAATGGGATCAAACCGGATTGTCAATACTTGAAGTTTCGCACCGTACCCCCGAGTATGAAGAAGTAGTGGCCGAAACTGAGCGTTTAGTGAGAACCTTATTAAATGTACCTGCTGGCTACTCGGTAGTTTTCTTGCAGGGGGGAGCCAGTCTTCAATTTTCGATGGTGCCTGTGAATTTATTGGGCGACGGTCAAAAGGCTGCATACCTAGATACCGGCGTTTGGGCTAATAAAGCCATTAAAGAAGCCAAATTATTTGGAGAAGTTGCCGTAGTGGGCTCCTCAAAAGAGCAGAATTACACTTTTATTCCAAAAGATTACGATATACCTAAAGATGCGGTGTATTTCCATTGCACTTCCAACAATACCATTTATGGAACGGAGCTTCATGCTTTCCCGAAATCGCCTATTCCGATGGTTTGCGACATGTCATCCGATATTTTCAGCCGTCAGGTAAATGTGGCTGATTTTGACCTCATTTATGCCGGTGCCCAGAAAAATATGGGCCCAGCAGGCGTAACATTGGTAATTGTTAAGGATGAAATTTTAGGGAAGATTGACCGCAAGATCCCTTCTATGCTCGATTATAAAATCCATATCGAAGGACAATCCATGTATAATACTCCTCCGGTGTTTTCTATCTATGTTTCGATGCTCAACCTGAAATGGTTGAAAGCAAAAGGTGGGGTGCCAGTAATTGAACAAGAGAATTTGGCTAAAGCCAGAGCTTTATATGCAGAAATCGATCGTAATCCTTTGTTTAAAGGTACTTGTGCCGTAGAAGACCGATCTAACATGAACATCTGTTTTGTAATGGAAAATCCGGAACTGGAAAAGGAATTCCTGAAATTTGCTGAAGACCGTGGTATAGTAGGAATCAAAGGCCACCGCAGTGTGGGCGGCTTCCGTGCTTCCATGTACAATGCACTTCCGATTTCCAGTGTACATGTACTGGTAGATATTATGCAAGAATTCGCTGAAAAACACGCTTAATCGACCCATAGATCCCATGATTAAAATATTAGCCAACGACGGTATCGATCCAATCGGTAAAACTTTGTTAGAAAAAGCTGGTTTTCAAGTCGATACAGAAACTGTTCCTCAAGATCAATTAGCAGAAGCATTAAAAAATTACAGTGCCTTAACGGTGCGCAGTGCTACCAAAGTGCGTAAGGAATTGATTGATGCCTGTCCAAATCTAAAACTAATTGGTCGCGGTGGAGTAGGCATGGATAATATCGATGTAGAATATGCCCGTAGTAAAGGAATAGCAGTAATTAATACCCCGGCTGCCTCATCACTTTCCGTAGCAGAGTTGGTATTTGCGCATTTGTTTACTGGTATTCGTTTTTTACAGGATGCCAACCGAAAAATGCCTCATGTTGGAAATACCCAATTCAATGATTTGAAAAAGGCATATGCCAAGGGGATTGAACTTCGAGGAAAAACCATCGGCATTGTAGGTTTTGGTCGTATTGGTAGGGAAACTGCAAAAATTGCACTGGGTTTGGGTATGGATGTATTAGCCTATGATTTAAATGAAGTTCCACCGGTTTTAACACTTCAACTAAGTGGAAATATCAACGTTGATGTACCGGTAAAAAGTGTGACTTTAGATCAGTTGGTCAGCCAATCTGATTTTATCAGCCTGCATGTACCTTTTTCCGAAAAGCCTGTAATCGGTAAAGCTGAATTTGAATTGATGAAAACAGGTTGCGGACTGGTGAATTGCTCACGTGGCGGCACTATTAATGAACAAGCATTATTAGAGGCGCTGGATAATGGTAAACTGGCTTTCGCCGGATTAGATGTATTCGAAAATGAACCTACTCCAATGCAAGCCCTTTTATCACATCCAAAAGTATCCTTAACTCCACACATTGGTGCCTCTACCAATGAAGCACAGGAAAGAATTGGTACGGAACTGGCAAATTTGATCATCGACTTTTTTAAGCAATCATAAAAAGCCTTTATGCCCAAAATTAAAGCTTTTAAAGGTATACATCCCGATCAAGCTTATGCGGTTGATGTGGTTTTGGAGGTAGAAAATCTTGATTTGCCAACTGCCCGAAAAATTCGAAGCCAGGAATCACGATCTTTTGTCAATATGCTGGTTCCGAAATTAGAAAACCGTTTTTTAATGGGTTCTAAAACAGAATTAGCCTTTAAAAAAATCAATGAAAATTTCGAGGAATTTATAGAGAAGGCTTGGTTGATTCGTGATGAAAACCCCTCGATCTATATTTATCAAGTTCAGCACTTTGGGATTACCCAAACCGGAATCTGGACTGTCTCTGCCATTGATGATTACCTGAACAATACCATTAAAAAACATGAATTAACCCGAGCAGATAGGGAACGTGGATTGATTGATTATTTACAACAAACCGGGATTGATGCCAATCCGGTATTGATTACCTACCAGGCTGATGCAGCAATTGATCAAATTATCTCTGAAACCATTAAGCGTGATGCTTTGCTATCATTCGAAAAATCTGGATCGTTACATTCTGTATGGAAAATTGATGATTATGGCCAATTAAAAACGATCATTCAGTCATTTGGAGCGCTTCAACATACTTATATCGCAGATGGTCATCATCGTGCTGCCGCAGCCTCCACCTTTGGCATTGAATGCCGTAAACTGAATTTGAAACACCATGGAGCCGAGGAGTACAATTTCTTCAGCTCTGTTTACATGTCTACAGATCAACTCAGAATTTTCGAATTTCATCGTTTGGTTAAAGATTTGGGGAAATTATCGGTGAGTGCATTTTTAGCGCATCTTTCTCATCAATTCGACTTGGAAGAATTAAAACAGGTAGCAGAATTTAAGCCCATCGGCATTCATCAGTTCGGTATGTATTTAGCTGGTAAATGGTTTAAACTTACTTATAAAGGCGATTTGTCAGGTAATCCGGTTAAGGATTTGGATGTGGCTATTCTACAAGACGAAGTTTTGACTAAATTGTTGGGTATTTCTGATCCCAGAACTGATCCCCGTCTTAGTTTTGCGGGTGGATTAACTCCGCTTAATGATTTGGTAAATAAAGTGGATGAAGGTGCTTTCGATGTCTTGTTTACGCTTTACCCGACTAGTATTGATGAATTAATAGCTGTAGCAGATGCTGGTGAAGTAATGCCACCCAAATCGACCTGGTTTGAGCCTAAATTTCTTTCAGGATTAATCATCCACCAACTTGACTAAAGTCTTTTCTTAAAGTTTTTAATCCGATTATCACCCAAATAATCGCAATAATTAGAGCCACACCAAGCATGCAGATGGAAAGATAGCTATCCATTAACCAATTTATTTCGGGATCGTTTATACATTGAATGATGATCAAACCGATGAGACTCGAAAAAAATGGAAATAATGTTGCTAGAATAAAAACTGAATTGCTTCTAACTGCGAGTGGATGTGCCTTTTTATAAAGAAATAGTTGCCTGATTAATAGTAAAACAATAACAAAGGCAAACAAGAAGCAGCTAAACAAGAAAAGGGCGAATGAGCCTAATCCATTAAAAGAAATATCCGACATGGTTCCATCTTTTTAAAGATTGAACGTAAAATCAGGATTCAAATTGTAATTGACTTAAATATCGATACAATCCCTCTTCATTTTTGATCAGTTCTTCATGAGAGCCACTTTCCACCACGCGGCCCTTTTCTATTACTACAATTCTATCGGCCTCACGAATTGTAGATAATCGATGGGCAATAATGATAGAAGTTCGATTTTTCATCAATTCTTCAAGTGCTTCCTGAACCAATCTTTCTGATTCAGAATCGAGCGATGAGGTCGCTTCATCCAAAATCAAAATTGCAGGATCTTTAAGCAGGGCACGTGCAATGGCTATACGCTGTCTTTGTCCGCCAGATAATTTCACACCACGTTCACCCACGAGGGTTTCATAGCCTTCGGGGAAACTGCTGATGAATTCATGTGCATTTGCCCGCTTGGCTGCTTGTATGATCTCCTCTTTGCTTGCACTCAGCTTTCCATATGCGATGTTTTCTAGAATAGATCCGCCAAATAAAAGCACATCCTGAGGAACGATGGCTACTTGATTTCGGATATCAGTTAGTGAGAATTGATCAGCAGATTGATCATCAAATAAAATGGTTCCTTCTTGTGCCTCGTAGAATCTCAGAATCAATGCTGCTAAAGTGGATTTACCTGCACCACTTGGCCCAACTATGGCCACTCTTTCACCAGATTTAGCTTCAAAACTTACTGATTGGAGCACCGTCATTTCAGGTCTGGAGGGGTATTGAAAAGAAACATTTATAAAGCTCAGATCGCCTTTAATTGTTTTCTCAATTCTATTTTCATGCTCATGAATGGAAATTTCCTCGTTGGGCTCGTTGAGTATCTCTAAAACCCGCTCACTGGCACCCACTGCTTTTTGTACGTTGGCATACAGCTCAGGGAAACTACCCATTGCTGCACCAACAAAGATTGCATATAAAATGAAGGTGGTTAAATTACCCACAGAAAGCTGACCGTTGGATACTAAAACAGACCCGTACCAAATGACCGCAACAATAGCTCCGAACAGGCAAAAGATGATAAATGAGGCAAATGCACCACGGTAACTCGCACCTTTGAGCGCAATTTTAACAACATTTTGTAGGTTTTTTTGATAGCGGTTTGCCTCATAGGCCTCATTTACAAAAGCTTTCACATTTGCAATGCCTTGTAAGGTCTCCTGAACCACGGTGTTTGACTCAGCCAATTGATCCTGAGCTTCACGAGATACCTTTCTGATGAATCGACCGAATATAACAGCCGATACCACCAAAATAGGCAGAATGGCCAAATTTAAAAGTGTGAGCTGGTAAGAAACCACAAAAAGTAAGGTCACACCACCTATTAACAGCACGATTTGCCTGAACATTTCTGCGAGGGTGGTGGTTAATGTATCCTGAATTTGTGATAAATCGGCAGAAATGCGACTGTTCAATTCACCCACCCGGCGATTGGCAAAAAAGTTCATCGGCAAGGTGATTAATCTGAAATAAGTATCCCTTCTGATATCAGATAATGCTTTTTCGGCCACTTCTACAAAAAATCGAATCCTGAAAAAGGAAACAAAAGACTGAATAAACAAGATCACAAAACAAATGAGTCCGATGGTATGAATCTCACCAGGAATGAAACTGATTTTTTGCTTGCCTTGTGCGGCATCAATCATGGCCCCTAATAAGGAAGGAAAAGCCAAGCCGGTCAGACTCGAAAGGAATAAGAAAACGATCCCAAATATGAATTTTACACGATAGGGTTGGAGGTAGGCAAGTAATTGGGATATTTTACGGATATTCTCCTTGTTGATTTTTGCTTTCGGCAAATCTTCTTCCTGCTTATTTCCGCTATTAAGTGTATTTCTTGCCATGTTGCTTTAAACCGTATTTAAAATCGACCCTAAATTAGCTGATTATTAATCAATAATACTTTCCGATACTGAGTATGACTCAATTTTTACCTTCTTAGACAAGAAAAAAATCAATTCTTTCGCAAAAAATCTAAAACTGATTTTACCGTTTCCTGAGGATCTTCTTCCTGTGGAACATGTCCCAATTTCGGGAAGGTGATCAGCGTATCAACCGGTAAATCTTTTTGGAAACGATAAGCTACATTGATGGGAATGAGGAGATCTTTTTCACCCCAAATGATCAGGGTGGGGGTTTGAAGATTTTTTAGTTGCTCAAAGTTTTCATCCAATCCTTTCCTTTTGAATTTTGACATTCTGTCTATGAATGCAGCACGGTTTCCTGCTCTTAAAGAGAGTTCGAAATAACGATCAACTAGCTTTTCATCAATTTTAGATGGCTCACCGTATACATTCTCGATGCTTTTCTTTAGAATTGGTCGTGGAGTAATGTGCTTAAATATATTTTTAATAAAAGGCAAAGTGGCCAATTGAAAAGCCAAAGGAACCGATTCTGATTGGATTGGGTAACCTGCGGCATCCACTAAAATCAATTTCTTGGTTTTTTGAGGATATTTTAAGGCGTAATTCCAGGCTATATATCCACCCAAAGAATTTCCGCCTATGATGCCTTCTTTAACGCCCAGCCGATTTAAAAAATCATTTATAAAATCTACATAAAACGAAACTGAATAATCACCATCAGGATGAGGCCCGGTAAGACCATAAGCCGGAAGATCTAATGTGATGACCCTGCGTTCCTTTTGCAGCACTTCTACCCAGCCTTCCCAGGTATGTAAGCTGGCGGCCGTGCCATGTAAGAGCACAAGTGGAAGTGTATCTGTTTGATTTCCCTGATCACGGTAATGCACTTCCAAACCGTCCATTTCGAGAAATTTAGAAGGCTTGGGAGCGTATTTTTGTTTCAGGATCGAAAAAGGAATGTCATTCTCCCAAAAGAACATACCGGTCGCCAAAACACTCAAAATCAATAGCAATGCGAAGTATTTGAGTGATTTTTTCATTACATCATTTTATTTAATGTCCAGGCAACAGCCTTTTCGGCGAATAGTGGTTTTACCCGAGCCCATGTCAGTTTAAATAATTCAGATTCACGATATTGATTCAAGAATTGTTCAGATTCCCATAAACTGATGGTGAAAAATTGGTTGGGCTCATTTAGATCTCTGTGCAGTTGTAAATCATAACAACCTTCACTTTGTGAAATATGTTGTTTCATCTCTTCGAAAATTTCGAGAAAAGCGGACACTTCCTCAGGCCTGAAATGCATTTTTACGATTCGGGTGATCATTTGTGAAATTCAATCCGAACGATGTCGCCCAAGTGTAGACCCAACAAACCGCTGGCGTTTCCTTTATTGATGGCAATTTCCAAATGGTTGGAAATGCCAAACAAACAAAGTTTTTCACCTTCTGGTACTTCATTATAATGCCAGCTAAGTGAAGATATAGATTCGTTTCTACGGAAAAAGAGGTTGAAATTCCGGTTTTTTTGCTGTTTGGTAAATAGTTCTTTAGTGATGTTGGTGATCACATTTTGGAATGAATCAATGTAAATCACGCTTCCGCGGATGATATCACCTTCAATTACCGGCTGCAGTGTCATCCTTTGTTCCAGTCCATTGATGGAGATTCCAATTTCGTTCAATTTGCCACCCTTGGCTAAATGAGAGGCTGCCTTGGCCAAAATATCTGAAAGCGGAAAATGCAGGAAGTTAAGATCTTGCATGATGTTAATTTCTACCACTTCACTTGGCTGTTCATCAAATAATAATGAGAAAATCCCATTATCTGAACCTACAAAGAAATGATCTTTATACCGCAGGGCCAAGTATTTGGAATTTTCATGATAAACAGAGTCGATACCGATGAGGTGAACAGTTTCCTTCGGAAAATAGTGGAAGGAGTTTTTTAAAACGAAGGCAGCATGAGGAATATTAAACGCAGAAATGTCGTGACTGATATCCACCAAATTAGCGCTTGGCAACAATTTCAATAAACTACCTTTAAGGGCGGCCTGATAGAAGTCTTTAGTTCCCAGATCGGTAGTTAAGGTAATGATGCCCATTCAGAAAAATGAATATTTATTAGTATTCTTGCTATTGGTAATTGCCTACAAATATTCAATTTTTATCGCACAAAAAAACGTATTTTTAAATAGTAAATTTTTATAAATTATTCTTTTGAACGAACTGATCATCACCCTCGAAAATGTAAACCCCGTAATGCTTTGGGGGCCGAAAAATGAAAATTTCGAAATTTTAAAAAAGCATTATCCAAAAATCAAGATCGTTGCACGGGGAAATGAAGTAAAAGTACTCGGAGACGAAAAGGAGTTGAGCCAATTTCAACAAAAGTTTCAAGAGATACTCCAGCACACCGACAAATTCCAGCAGCTCAATTCTAACGAAATTGAACACCTATTGGGCGCCAGTAATTCATCTAATGATTCTGAATCCGGTCCAGACAAAATTAATGGCAGTGAACCCATCGTCTTTGGGCCGAACGGCATTGTGGTAAAGGCCAGAACAGCCAATCAGCGCCGCATGGTGGATAGCATTCAGAAAAATGACATCATATTTGCCATTGGCCCAGCTGGTACCGGTAAAACCTATACCGCTGTTGCATTGGCAGTTAGGGCTCTGAAAAATAAAGAAGTTAAGCGCATCATTCTTACTCGTCCGGCCGTAGAAGCAGGGGAGAATCTGGGTTTTTTACCTGGGGATTTGAAAGAGAAGATCGATCCTTATCTGCGTCCGCTATACGATGCTTTGGACGATATGATCCCCGCAGAGAAATTGAAGCTCTATCTCGAAAACCGAACCATTGAAATTGCTCCCCTGGCTTTTATGCGTGGACGTACTTTAGATAACTGTTTCGTGATTTTGGACGAAGCCCAAAATGCCACTGACATGCAATTGAAGATGTTTTTAACTCGTATGGGTCCAACTGCTAAGTTTATTGTGACCGGCGATGCCACACAGATAGATCTTCCCAAAGTCCAGCAATCTGGTCTGCATACAGCCCTCAGAATTCTACCGGAAATAAAGGGCATTGATATCATTTATTTAAGTGGAGAAGATGTGGTTAGACATAAATTAGTAAAACGTATTTTAGAAGCTTACGGAGATATTCAGAAATAATATAAACATGGCTGCATTTAAGGAAACCAATTTTCAATTACCTGGTCAAACTGCCTTCTACAAGGGTAAAGTAAGAGATGTGTATACCATTGAAGACCAATTTTTGGTGATGGTGGTGACTGATCGTATTTCTGCTTTCGATGTGGTTTTACCCGAGCCCATTCCCTACAAAGGACAAGTACTTAATCAAATTGCTGCCAAGTTTCTAAAAGCCACCAGCGATATTGTCCCAAATTGGGTCATTGATGTTCCCGATCCTACCGTTACGATCGGCCGTATTTGTCAGCCTTATAAAGTCGAAATGGTAATCAGGGGATACCTTGCCGGCCATGCCTGGAGAGAATACGAAGCAGGGAAAAGATCCGTTTGCGGCGTAGCATTACCAGATGGATTGAAAGAAAATGATCGATTGCCTTCACCCATCATTACCCCAACCACCAAGGCTGCATTTGGCCATGATGAGGATATTTCAAGAGAAGAAATCTTATCGAGAGGAATTGTTACGGAGGCCGATTACTTGCAATTGGAACAATATACCAGAGCCCTTTACACAAGGGGAACTGAAATGGCTGCAGCAAGAGGTCTGATATTGGTAGATACTAAATATGAATTTGGTAAAACGGAAGATGGAACTATCTTATTAATTGATGAAATCCATACGCCAGATTCATCGCGTTACTTTTATGCCGATGGCTATCAAGATCGTCAGGACCGAAATGAACCACAACGACAACTTTCTAAAGAATTTGTAAGAAAATGGTTAATTGAAAATGGTTTTCAAGGTAAAGACGGTCAGCAAGTTCCCGCAATGAGCAAAGAGTGGATTCAAACCATCTCAGATCGATACATTGAACTTTACGAGCAAATCATTGGTGAGCCTTTTGTTAGGGCAGAAGGTGATAATGTACTCGACAGGATTCATCAACAAATTCTTAAAAGTTTAAACCAACTCTCAAAAAAATAATTGATGATAACAATTTTTTAACTATCTTAGATAGAGATGAAATTCACGATTGACAAGCACGATAAATATGTAATCTTCAGGTTGGATGAACCCAAGCTGAATAGTTTAATTTCACCTAAACTTAAGTCTGAGTTGATTTTGATCAATACAGAAGGTCAGAGAAACATTGTTTTAGATCTCTCTGTAGTTAAATATTCTGATTCTTCTGGATTAGGTAGCTTATTGGTGGGTCATCGTATTTGTAAAAGCGCCAATGGGATCTTCATCTTAACCAATTTGAACGAGACCATTTCTAAACTCATTCATATTTCTCAATTAGAAGAGGTGTTAAATATTGTACCCAGCAATGATGAAGCCATCGATCTCATTTTTATGGAGGAAATTGAGAAAGAGCTAAAAAATGAAACACGCTAATTTCCAGAAACTGAATGAAGTTTGAGCTTACCATTTTAGGAAGCAGTTCGGCTACACCAATTTATAACAGGAATCCTACCGCTCAATTACTTAACATCAATGAAAAAATTTACCTCATTGATTGTGGCGAAGGTACGCAGCAACAATTGCTTCGTTTCAATTGTAAATTTCAAAAGATAGATCACATCTTCATCAGCCATTTACATGGCGACCATTATCTTGGTTTGGTAGGATTAATTTCCTCCATGAATTTGAATGGCCGAAAAAAGCCCTTGAAGCTTTTTGGCCCACCCGAATTAAAAGAGATCGTCGATCTTCAATTGAAACACTCACTCACCATTCTCAGATTTAACTTAGAATTTAAGCCAACATCGACAAATCAGTATAAACTTTTATTCGAAAACCAGGATGTGTTGGTGGAAACTATACCGCTTAGTCACCGGATCGCTTGTACTGGTTTTAAATTTACCCTGAAAAAGCGTTTACCCAAGATCCGGATGGATAAAGTAGAAGCCCTACAAATACCACCCGAACAGCGTCAATTGATAAAAAAAGGCTTTCCATTTACCGATTCAACTGGAAAAGTTCATCAACCTGAAGATTTGACTTTACCGCCTGAAGAGGAACGTAGCTATGCGTATTGCTCTGACACGATATGCGACTGGTCGTACCTCGATCAGATTAAAGGTGTGAATTTACTGTACCATGAATCTACCTTTATGCACGATATGTTGGCTCGTGCCGAAGAAACCTTTCATACAACTGCCTTGCAAGCAGGAGAGATAGCAAAGAGGGCAGGAGTAAAACAACTCTTGATTGGTCATTTTTCGGCTCGTTATCGAGATTTAAATCCACTTTTGGAGGAGGCTAAATCCGTATTCCAAAACACAGCCTTGGCAATTGAAGGCCAGAAATTCGAAATTATTTAGTTTTCGATCCTTTTCCGAAAATCGAAAAGTGAACATAACGTTTGGGGTTTGCTTTTAAATCAATCATCAATTGATCTAAATTAGCTGCAGCCTGATTGAGGTTGTTATATAAGTTTTGATCATTGACCAATAGTCCTAAACTTCCTTGTCCTGCATTTATTTTATTAATCACTTGCTGCAGTTCGTTCACTGCTTTATTTGCACTGAGGAGGGTTTCGCCCAAGTTAGCTTCTGCTCCTTCTGCACTAATTTTTTTCAAATTGGCCGACATCGATTCCAGGTTAACAAGAATATCTCCAATTCGCTTGCTTTGTGCATTCACTAATCCATCTACTTTTCGACTGGTGCCTTCAAGTGTTCGAAGCGTTTGGGCAATGCTGCTAAAACTTTGACTGAAATTGCGTTGGAACTGTGGATTGAGCGTTTGATTTAGACTATTTAAAACAGAATCCATACGGCTTGCAATTAAGCCTGCTTTCTCTTGTACCGGTTTCAATTGATCCATTAAGCCAGCTTGATTGGTACCCAAGAGTGTATCGCCATCTACAGCAAAATCTTTACTGTCGCCTAAATAAAAAATAACAGCCTTGCCGCCCAATAAATCAGTATTTTCAAGTTGTGCGGTGGTGTTTTTAGGAACATGGTAACTCGGGTCAATTCTAAATTCAGCAATGATCTTTCCCTGGGGAGTAAGATTGAGTTTTGAAACCCTACCAACCTGGAAGCCATTTACATAAACTGGTTTTGAAACCGTTAAGCCATCAATTTTATCGTAAACTGCATAATACTCATCATCGGTTGTGAACAAATCCATCCCCTTCAAGAAACTATATCCCAAAATGAGAACCGTAATGGCTACAGTTGCAAAAATACCGACCTTGGTTTCGTTAGAAATTTTCAATTTTTATAATTTAAATCAATACTATTCAATTTCAACCTGCTTCTTATAGGTTTGAATTGCTCTCAACATAGAGTTTACGATATCTGCTTGGCCAGTTTCAGAATTCATATAGATTTCCTCATCCGGATTAGAAATAAATCCAATTTCGGTTAAAACAGCAGGCATACCCGCACGAGCTAACACGGCTAATGACTTTTCCTTTACACCACGGTCTGGTCTGCCCGATTTACTGTATTCTTCCTGCATAAATGTGGCCAGTTTTATACTTTGCTCTCTAAAACCATTTTTCAGGAAAGAAAACATAATGATACTTTCCGGATCATTAGGATCGTATCCTTCATAATTTTCCTTATAATCCTTTTCTAACAAGATTGAAGCATTTTCTCTAATCGCAATATCTTGTTCATCCAATCGTCCAAAACCTGAAACGAAGGTTTCGGTACCGCTGGTGCTAGTACTTTGAGTACTTACCGTTGAATAAGTAGGAACTCTTCTTCCTTTACTATTGGTTCGATAACCATTAACAACCTTTTTGGTATAAATAGGCATCGAGTTGCAATGAATAGAAATGAATAAATCAGCTTTAACTCGGTTTGCGATACCAATTCGTTCATATAAAGGAACGAAAACGTCGCTAGTTCGGGTATAAACCACTTTCACATCTTTTAATGATTCTTCAATAGCTTTTCCAAGTTTAAGCGCCACAGCCAAAGCCACATCTTTCTCTTTTGAAATCAAGCCCTTGGTGGCTCCATCCTGCCCCCCATGTCCTGCATCAACCACGATAGTTCGGATGCGATAGGGTATATCAGGCCCTGTATTTGCAAAGGAATATACAGATAAAAGCAGTAGAACCGTTAACAATCCATAAATCGGTCTGATGAATGGGATTATTTTCATTAATTTTGATCGATTTTTTGTGATAAGATTTACAAAAATAGTATTCATCAGCTAATTTGGAATTTATTAAGCTCCTTTTTCGTAACAAGCTTCTGCTTTTTCTTTTTATGGGAAGTGCTTACACCGCATTTGCGCAGCAAGATAATCCTCCGGCAAATAGAACGATAAAAGCTGACACTACCGTACAATTGTCATCTAAAACTGCTCAGAAAGCTTCAAAAGTAAAATATAGCGCTGAAGACTCCATACGTGTAGACAAGAAAAATGGCCTTGTGTACTTGTATGGTAGAGCTAGAGTAATTTATGGTGATTTTGAATTAGATGCTGATTTTATCCGCTTAGATCAAAAAACAAACACGGTTTTTGCTAGTGGACTCATCAATAAGCAAACCAACCGATATCAGGGTAAACCAATTTTTAAGCAAGGTGGAGATCAGCCCATCACTACCGATTCTCTGATTTTTAATGTAGAAACCAAAAAAGGAAAATCATTTGGTGTTTTCTCGGAGGTTGATGGCGGTTATTTGACTGCTCGTCAATTCAAAAAAAATGAATACGAGGAGGGCTTTTTCAAAAATGGTATTTACAGCACCTGTAATTTAGAACATCCCCATTTTGGAATTTTCATTACTCGAGGTATTGTAACTGAAAAACAAATTTTAACCGGTCCTGCATTTCTGCAAATTGAAGATGTTCCCCTTCCGGCGGGTATTCCTTTCGGATTTTTCCCTAAACCTAATCGTCGTGCTTCAGGAATTATGTTTCCAACTTTTGGCGAGGATGCAGTTAGGGGGTTTTTTATTCGCGATTTTGGTTATTACATCGGTTTAAATGATTATTGGGACATGACTTTACGTGGTAGTGTATTTAGTCGTGGTTCTTATGATTTAAGTGCAGCAGCACGTTATCAAAAAAAGTATAAATATGATGGAGGCCTTAATTTTAGGTATTCATCTACTCGTACCGGAATTGAAGGTACACCCGGTTATAAACCATTTAAAGATTTCAACATCCAGTGGAATCATACACAAAGGCCCGAAGCAAATCCTGGAACCACCTTCACTGCATCAGTCAATGCGGGTACTTCCAGTTATTTTACTAACACCGCTGCCCAAGGATCCTATAATTTTGATCAATTGACCCGCAATACTTTATCATCAAATATTAGTTATGGAAAAGTTTTTGCCGATGGCTTATTCAACTTTACCTCCAGTATCAGCCACAGGCAAGATATGCAGCAAAAAACCGTCTTCTTAGAATTACCCACATTTAGCTTAAACATGAGTACCATCAGTCCTTTCGACTCTAAAAAAAGGACTGGTGAACAAAAGTGGTATCAAAGACTTAACGTAGGTTATAGTTTAAGAGGCACTAATTCTATTGACACAAAAGAAAACCAGCTGTTTAAGCAAACCAGTCTCAAGAACTTTAGGAATGGTTTTCAACATGCTGTACCTGTCAACTTTTCACTTAATCTACTCAAGTTTTTCAACCTGACTTCGGGCGTTAATTATACAGAAAACTGGTATACAACCAGTATTCGCAAAAACTTTGATCCTGTTCAAAACAAGGTACTTATCGACACTGTTCCAGGATTTAGACGGTCATATGAGTATAGTTTGAGTAGTAATTTGACTACTAAGTTTTATGGCCAGGTGAATTTTAAAAAAGGGAGGCTCATGGCTTTGAGACATGTTGCTACGCCCAGCATTGGTTTTAATTTTCGCCCCGATTTCAGCTCGGCTCGATTCGGCTTTTATGACAATGTGCAACAAAATATTAATGGAGATCAAGCATTGTACTCCTATTTTGAGCAAGGAGTATTTGGTTTTCCTAGTAGGGGGAGAGTTGCTGGAATTGGTTTCAGCATAGATAATAACATTGAAGCTAAACTCAAGTCTAAAGGTGACTCAACGGGTAAATCCGAAAAAATCCCCATACTACAAGGTTTAACTTTTTCAGGGAATTACAATTTTGCCCTCGATTCCTTCAAATTGTCGCCCATCGTTTTTTCCGGCCGAACTGCCCTTTTTAAACAAAAAATGGGAATTAACTTCTTCGGTACCTTCGATCCCTACATGGTAAATGATTTGGGAAGGAGGATCGATAAATATACTTTCAGTTCGGGTAAACTACCAAGAGTAACCAATTTTGGATTTTCACTGGACTTTAGTCTGAATTCACAATCGAATAAAAAACAAACAAACATCAATCAGAATAATAGTCTAAGTAATTTAAATCCAGGGCAGGCAAATCAATTAGATTTACTGAATCGTGATGGAAATGCTTTTGTGGATTTTAACATTCCTTGGAATTTTAGGGCTTCTTATAGCTTCAATTACTCTAAATTTGGATTGATTGGCAATACCACCAACACTCTTAACTTCAATGGTGATTTTAGTGTAACCCCTAAATGGAAAGTGGTCTATAATTCGGGATGGGATTTTCAACAGAAGAAGATCAGCTTAACACAAGTATCTATTTATCGTGATTTACATTGCTGGGATCTTTCCTTTGGTTGGATACCTTTTGGAACTTTCAGAAGCTACACCGTTGATTTAAGGGTAAAAGCATCTATTTTACAAGATTTGAAACTGAGCAAAAGACGAGACTTTTTTAGTAATTTTTAATATGCAGGCGGAAATTATAACCATAGGTGATGAAATTTTAATCGGACAGGTAGTGGATACTAATTCTGCTTGGATAGGTCAAAAGCTGAATGAAATAGGAATTTCAGTTAAACAAATTAGTTCTATTTCAGACGATCGAAATGATATCCTTTCAACTTTGAGAGCGGCGGTCAATCGGGCAGATTTGGTGATCATTACCGGTGGCTTAGGTCCAACAAAAGATGATATCACCAAGAAAACCCTGGCAGACTATTTCGAAGTTGGCTTTAAGCAAGATGAAGGAACCTTAGTGCAGGTTAAAACATTGTTTGAGCGTTTCAAGGCGCCTCTTTTACCTGTAAACATCGCTCAGGCAGAGGTGCCTGAAAACTGTCTGGTACTCCCGAATAAAAATGGTACGGCCCCTGGCATGTGGTTTGAAGATGAAGATAAATTGATCATTTCTTTGCCTGGTGTACCTTTTGAGATGAAGTATTTGATGGAAGAGGAGGTCATCCCACGAATTAAACAACAATTTAAACTTCCTCATATTGTTCACTGTACCATGCTTACAGCCGGAATTGGTGAATCTTTTCTTGCTGAAAAAATCAGCGCCATCGAAGATGTTTTACCTAAACACATTAAACTGGCCTATCTACCAAAATTGGGTCAGGTACGCTTAAGATTAAGTGCTTATGGAACAGACCAAGCTACTTTAGAAAATGAAGTAAATTTGATAGCTACCGAAATCAAAAAGCAGATTTCACCCTATTTAATCAGCGATACTGATATCTCTATTGAAAAGGTGATCTTAGATTTCATGGAGAAACGGAATTTAAAACTTGCCATAGCAGAAAGTTGCACCGGAGGTTACCTTGCTCATCAAATTACCCAACACCCTGGTTGTAGTTCCGTTTTTGCAGGTAGTGCAGTGGCTTATTCATACGATATGAAAGAGAGCATGTTGGACGTGAAGCATGAAACCCTTACTCAACATGGTGCAGTAAGTGCCGAAGTGGTGGAAGAAATGGCGAGAGGAGTAATTAATCGTTACCAGGCCGATTATTCTGTTTCTATCAGCGGTATTGCAGGGCCGGATGGAGGAATGCCTGAGAAACCAGTGGGTACTGTATGGATCGCGGTAGCTAATAAAACAAAAACGATGAGTAGGAAATTTCAGTTTGGTAACAAAAGAAAAGAAAATATTGAACGTTCTGCCATCAGTGCGCTCATTATGCTTCATAAATTGTTGAAAGAAGATTACGCATAACCAAAAAAGCATTAATTTTGCCCGAAATACAAAACCTATGGCTGAATATCAATTAACACTTCCTAAAATGGGCGAAAGTGTCGCTGAGGCTACCATTATTAAATGGGTAAAACAGCCCGGCGATACCATCAAAATGGACGAAACGGTTTTAGAAATCGCTACCGATAAGGTAGACTCTGAAGTGCCATCGCCGGTTGCCGGAAAATTGATAAAACAACTTTTCGTAGAAAACGACATTGCACAGGTTGGTCAGGTAATTGCTATCATCGATACAGATATGAACGCATCGGTTGAAACAACTGTTTCTGAACCTGTTCAGGTAAATGTGCCAGCTACGGAGGAGACCCCTAAAGCTGCAGAAATCCCTGGAATTGAACAATTATCTACACCTGAACAAGTAGTTGCTCCCAAAGCTGATTTCAGTGCATCAGAGCGTTTTTATTCACCTCTGGTAAAAAGTATTGCTGCTGAAGAAGCTATTTCACTTAGCGAATTAGATTCAATTAATGGTAGCGGTGCCGATGGACGAGTGACCAAGCAAGATATTTTAGATTATCTGGCGAGTAGAACAGGTAGTGCTGCTCCACAGCCACAAAAAACGGAAACTCAAAAAACAGAGGCACCTAAAGCTGCACCAGCACCAGCACCTACTGTTTCAGTATCAGGTGGTGATGAAATCATCGAAATGGATCGGATGCGTAAGCTGATTGCCGACCACATGGTAATGAGTAAACATACTTCTCCTCACGTTACTTCTTTTGTTGAAGCCGATGTGACTAATATCGTACAATGGAGAGAACGCATTAAAAAAGGTTTTGAAAAGCGTGAAAACGAGAAAATTACATTTACTCCAATCTTTATAGAAGCGGTTTCTAAAGCCATTAAAGATTTTCCGATGATCAATGTTTCTGTAAATGGGAATCAGATCATCAAGAAGAAAGACATCAACATTGGCATGGCGACTGCTTTACCTTCCGGAAATTTGATTGTGCCGGTTATCAAAAATGCCGACCAGCTTAATTTGGTGGGTATCACCAAATCGGTAAATGATTTGGCTAACCGTGCCCGTCAGAATAAGTTGCAACCCGATGAAGTGCAGAACGGTACTTTTACACTCACCAATGTAGGTTCTTTTGGCAATGTGATGGGAACGCCCATCATCAATCAACCTCAGGTAGCTATTTTAGCTGTAGGAGCAATTAAGAAGAAACCAGCGGTGATTGAAACTGAACACGGAGACGTTATTGCTATTCGTCACATGATGTTCCTGTCCTTATCTTACGACCACCGTGTGGTAGATGGTGCTTTAGGTGGATCTTTTGTCCGTAAGGTAGCCGATTACTTAGAGGGCTGGGATACCAATCGCGAAGCTTAAGCAAGCGCCTGTTCCAAGTCGGCTATTAAATCGTCGATGTGTTCTAATCCAACAGAAACTCTTATCAGGTTTTTAGGCGTAAGGGTATTAGGTCCCTCTACTGATGCACGATGCTCCAGTAAACTTTCCACTCCACCTAAACTGGTGGCCTGGGTAAAGATCTTTACTTTATTACATACCGTTTGAGCCGCTTTTTCGCCGTCTTTCACTAAAAATGAGAGCATTGCTCCGGGTCCGCATAATTGTTTTTTGATCACCTCGTATTGTGGGTGACTTTCTAAACCCGGGAAATAGACTTTCTCCACTTTGGGATGTGCGTCTAAGAATTTTGCCAGCGCTTTGGCGTTTTCCATGTGCCCCTTCATTCGATAGGGAAGTGTTTTAATACCCCGAACGGTCATGTAGCAATCGAATGGTGCGGGTACTGCTCCAGATAGTTGCTGAATGTTTCTAATTCTTTGCCATAAAGGATTATTCTCTTTGCAAATCAAGGCACCACCCAATACGTCGCTATGCCCACCCAGGTATTTGGTGGTGGAATGCATCACCAAATCAGCTCCATAAAAAATAGGCGCCTGAATGACCGGGGTGGCGAAGGTATTATCTACCGCAATCAGGATGTCTTTGGTTTTTGCGATGCTTGCGATCTGTCTGATGTCACTGACTTTAAGTAAGGGATTGGAAGGTGTTTCCAGCCAAATCAGTTTGGTATTCGGTTTAATGGAGGATTGGATGAGCTCATGATTGGTCATATCGATGAAATCGACCTCCAAAATACCTTTGAAAACTTGAAGGAGAGAATTTCGGAGGCCATGATACATGTCATCTGGTGCCAAAACATGGCTTCCAGGTTCCAAGGCTTGAAAAACAGCAGTTCCGGCTGCATTACCAGATGAAAAAGCGCATGCATCAGCACCACCTTCTAATTTGGATAAAACCAGTTCTAAAGATCTCCGGTTTGGATTATCCAATCGGGTGTACATGTAACCTTGTGGGTAGGATCCATCTTCGGCTCTTTCAAAAGTGCTGGATAGCGTAATGGGTTGAATGACCGCCTTGGTATGTTCATCCGGATGATTTCCGGCATGTATGGCAATGGTTTCTAATTTCATGAAACAGCTCTATAATCTTTAAGTAAACTTACGTCATTCCGTTCTTTTCAACAATAATTAGGCTGAATATTGTCTGCTGAATACTTATTTTTGCATTTCTATGTCAATCTGCACCACTAAACTTCAGTACTTGATTCAAGATCCGGATCTCGATTCAGATTTAAGAACAATTGCCCAAAAAATCGCTCAAAATGAGCGTATTTCTTTTGATGAAGGTGTGATCCTATACGAAAAAGCTGAATTGTCTTACTTAGGAGTGCTGGCCAACTATATTCGTGAAGAAAGACATGGAAATACCACTTATTTCAATCGTAATTTCCATATAGAGCCCACTAATTTGTGTGTGTACGACTGTAAGTTTTGTTCCTATTCTCGTCTTCTTAAGCAAAAAGAGGAGGGTTGGGCTTATACCATGGAGGAGATGCTGAATATCGTTAAACAGTACGATGAGCAGCCGGTTACAGAAGTGCATATTGTTGGTGGCGTACTCCCACAATACGATCTGGAATTTTATTCGAACTTATTTACTAGCATAAAAAAACATCGTCCAGAGCTTCACGTGAAGGCTTTGACTCCGGTAGAATATCACTATATCTTTAAAAAAGCCAAGTTCGATTATCCTACTGGCATGAAAATGATGAAAGAAGCCGGATTGGATTCTATTCCAGGGGGTGGTGCTGAGATTTTTAATCCGGAGATCAGAGAGCAGATTGCGAAAGATAAATGTACCGGAAAACAATGGTTGGCTATTCACGAAGAATGGCACAAATTAGGGATGCGCTCTAACGCAACCATGCTTTACGGCCATATTGAATCCTATTGGCATCGGGTTGATCATATGGAACAATTGCGACAACTTCAGGATCGTACCGGTGGTTTTCAAACCTTTATTCCACTAAAATTCAGGAATCAGGATAACCAGATGTCGCATGTAGCGGAGGTAAGTGTGATTGAAGATTTGCGCAATTACGCCATCTCTCGTATCTATCTGGATAATTTCGATCATATTAAGTCATACTGGGCGATGATTGGCCGTAATACTGCTCAATTATCCCTGTCATTTGGAGTGGATGATATCGATGGTACGATTGACGATACCACTAAAATTTATTCGATGGCAGGTGCCGAAGAGCAAAATCCGGCCATGAGTACGAAAGAACTGGTAGACCTGATCAAACAGGTAGGTCGTCACCCAATTGAACGGGATACCTTATATTCCGTAATTCAGGATTATCAGGATTTCGAATTCCCGGAAGAATCTAAACCTAAATTTTATCCGCTGCCGGTAATTAATTCATGAAGAAAACCCTTTACATCATACGGCACGGTGAAACTGATCTGAACAAACAGGGCATTATTCAGGGTCGTGGGTTGAATACTGATTTGAACGAGTGGGGAAAGAAACAAGCTCAGGCCTTCTATCAACATTATCAGCATATACCATTTGATCTCATCTTTACCTCTACACTTAAACGTACCCATCAAACGGTAGATTATTTCCTTAAAAAAGATATTCCCTGGGTGCAACATGAAGGTTTAGATGAGTTAGCTTGGGGTATTTATGAAGGAAAACCCTCCGAAATCACCAAACCTCATTTTGAAGAATTAACCACAGCCTGGACCAATGGCTTTTTGGATCGAAAATTTGAATTAGGTGAGAGCCCGCTCGAAGTTCAGGCCAGACAATTGACCTTTTTAGAAGAAGTTAAATGCTTAGATACGGCCGAAAATGTATTGGTTTGTATGCATGGAAGGGCTTTACGCTTATTACTTTGCACTATTAGTGGTTTGTCTTTGTCTCAAATGGATCAGTTTCCGCACTCCAATGTAAGTTTATACAAGATCTATTTTGATGGAAAGGATTTCGAAATCATTGATTTTAACAATAGAAATCACTTGAAACATTTATAAAATAAAGTGCCATGCCGGAGAAGATGAGAGTTTCTGCTGTTTCTTATACCAATGCCAAACCATTTGTTTATGGTTTAAAACAATTGAATGATCAGATTGATTTGAGTTTAGATATTCCTTCAGATTGTGCAGATAAACTTATTAATAATCAGATAGATATAGGTTTAGTTCCTGTAGCTACTTTGTTATCTCTGAAGCATTATCAAATCGTATCAGATTATTGTATTGGCGCCCTTGGAGCAGTAAACTCTGTCTTTATTTTCAGTGAAAAACCGATTTCTGAGATCAAAACCATTCGAGCTGATCAGCAATCACGTACTTCCAATCTATTAGCCAGGGTTTTACTCAAAAATCATTGGAAAATCAATCCAAATTGGGTAGAAACTGCAGAAGCTGAAGCTTTTGTACAAATAGGCGACCGCACTTTTGGTAAGGCCGATCAGTATGCATATGCCTATGATTTATCTGCTTGTTGGTTCGAGATGACTGCTTTGCCTTTTGTTTTTGCTGCCTGGGTAAGCAATAAACCGGTTTCTGATGAATTTATCTCTCAATTTAATGAGGCATTAGCGTTTGGCTTGAAACATCGTTCCATCTTGATTAACGAACTAGACACCTTTCCAAATTTCGATATGGCTAAATATCTGAATGAGTATATCCGTTATGATTGGGATGATGCTAAAAAGACTGCTTTAGCACATTTTCTGGAACTTGCCAAAACAGTTTAAATCCGCTCTAAAACTAATTTTATTGCTTCATTAACAATGTTCTGTGGATTTTTGCTGAACTCCAGTTTTATCCGGCTTGCTAAGATGGCATTGACTGAAATGGCCTGATGACCAAAAATAGTTGCCAGTGCATAAATGCCTGCTGTTTCCATCTCCAAATTTGTAATTCGTTTATTTTGATAGCTGAAAGTGTTGAGTTTACCGATGAGCTTATCAATTTTGGATTGATAGCGTAGAATACGGCCCTGAGGCGCATAAAAGCCAGGAGCGGTCACGGTAATACCTTTCTGCAAGCCTTTACCCAATTTATTCATTAAATCATTTCCGGCATGAGTAAAGTAAGGATTCAAGCTTTGTAGATCAGGCACTTGATTTTTTAAAGCCGATAACAATTCTTTTTCTTCCTTAGTTTCCGGATATTGATAATATCCCATTAATGCATCTAAACCCAAGGCAAATTCAGAAACTAAGATGCTATCTATGGGAATATCGGACTGAATGGTACCAGAGGTTCCAATCCGGATGATATTTAAACTGGTAAGTTGTTCTTTAACCTGGCGGGATCTTAAATCTATGTTTACCAAGGCATCCAGTTCATTCAGCACAATATCAATATTATCGGTACCAATACCTGTAGACACCACACTGATTCGCTGATTGCCTAAAAAGCCGGTATGAGTAATGAATTCCCGTTTACCTTTTTTTAATTCCAGGTTATCGAAGTGCTTGCTTACTTCAGCAACACGGTCAGGGTCCCCAACGGTGATAATGGTGTTGGCTAGGTCCTCAGGCAAAAGGTTTAAGTGGTAAACACTGCCATCTGGGTTCAAAATCAAATCAGTATCAGTAATTCTGTTCATAAGGTTTGGAGGTATTGTATCCTCAAATTAGGTATTTTTTCAAATTGACCGATCAGTTGATTTACTTCGGATTGTCGTATTTCAACCAACAATTTGCAGTAATTATTCATTTCTTGGCTGATAACTTTGAGCTGTTTGTCCTTAATGAGCTTCATTACCTCGTTCAGCTGCAGGTAATCAAAAACTAATTGATATTGATCATTAACTGTTTTTTCTATGACTTTTGCTGCTGAAATTGCTTCTGCAGCTGCGGTTTTGTAGGCATTGATCAAGCCTGGAACACCCAACAAGGTTCCTCCAAAATAACGCACCACCACTATCAAAATTTGCGTAAGGTCATGCGATAAAAGTGTATTTAAAATCGGTCTGCCGGCGGTTCCCGAAGGCTCTCCGTCATCATTAATCCTAAAAAAAGAACGATTGGGACTTAAGCGAAGTGCCCAACAATGATGCCTAGCCTTTGGATGCGCTAATTTGAGATCTTGAATAATGGATTTAACTTCTTCTTCCGATTGGATGGGATAGGCATATGCTATGAATTTGCTTCCACGATCTCTAAAGATACCTTCAGAAGGCAATTGAATGGTTTTGTAGGTATCTTGGAAAAGCATATTAATTCAAGGCAATAATCAGAATTGCTACAATAGCCATAACTATCCCTGCATAATTGAGTTTACTCAATTTCTCCTTAAAAATCATCAATCCTACCAACGAACCCAGTGTAATTACACCGATATTCATCGCCGTGAAAACAAGAGAGGGTTGGGTATTGAGTTCCTGATGAGCCTTCAGGTAGAAATAGATGTTTCCGAAATTAAAGAGCCCCAAGATTAATCCACAAATCAAATTGATGAACGTTATGCGCATCTTTTTGAAAATCATGCTGTACATTAAATAGAACGAAGAAATCCCCAATGCCAACAAGAAGATGAAAAATAGAGCTGTAGTAAACGGGATGTTTTTGTAAGTAGCGATTTGCTTGAATAAAATATCAATCAATCCAAATCCAAAAAAAACGCTTACTGGAAATAGCCAGGATTTTTTGCTTTCTGCATCATTTTTATCCCATGGAATAGAAAACAAAACTGCTATTAAACCTAATGTGATGGCACCACTTTTAACGATAGAGAATTGTTCATTAAAAAGGAGATAGGCCGCCAATAGCGGAATAATTAAGGATAGTCTCTGGGCAATATCTGTACGTACGATTCCTGCATAACGGATAGAATAGGCCATCACCACAAAAATAGTTGGTAATAAAAAGCCTAAGGTCAGGTAAATCGATATGGGGGCCTCGGGATGTACATTGGTTAGAGCTGGTTTAAAAAGCCAATAACAGAGTAGGGCAGCGGCGGCGTAATTAAATCCAATGGCCTGATATATATTGATCTCGTAACGACGTGCCAGTTTCAGTAGGATAGAAACAATAACACTACAGCATACACTCAATAAAACGTAGATCATATCTCTCGATGATAAATAGTTAAGACATCTGTGCCGATGTGATGTTTTTCTGCTGTTTTTGCATCAAGTTTGGGGGATTTAATTCCTTTAGCCCATATTTCTGATCCTGTAAAAACACGTGCTTCATCCCACAAACCGGCTTTGATGAATAATTCAAGCGTTTGAGCACCACCTTCAATAATCAGCGATTGCACATCCATCAAGTATAATTGGTAGCAGATCGATTGTGGTAAGAGCGTATCGAAGTTCTCTAGCTCTAAATATTTAATTTGTTGGTCGATTTCTGTTTTAAACGCATTAAAAACCAATGTTTCCTGACTTTGATCGAAAAGATGTAAGCTTTTAGGCAAGCTCAAATTCCTGTCAATCACAATCCTCTTGGGGTTTCTGCCCGTCCATGCTCTTACATTCAATTGTGGATCATCGCTTAGTGCGGTACGGTAACCTACCAGAACAGCGTCTTCTTCGCTTCGCCAGCGATGCGTTAAAATTTTAGCAGACTCAGAACTGATCCAATGCTGTCCCTGTTCTGGAGCAAAATACCCATCGGCAGTTTGTGCCCATTTTAAAATAATATAGGGCCTTTGTTTAGCAATTCGGGTGAAAAATCGCTTGTTTAAATTCAGGCATTCCTGCTTTAAAACACCTTCAATCACTTCAATTCCAGTAGCTTGTAATTTGGAGATCCCTTTTCCATTTACTTCAGCATACGGATCTCGGGAGCCAATTACCACCTTGGGTATTTGATATTTTAGAATCAGATCGGAGCAAGGTGGAGTTTTGCCAAAATGAGCGCAAGGTTCCAAGCTGACATACATGGTCGACCGTTGAAGTAAAGCCTCCGCATTGGGATACTGAGACAGCACATTATGTATGGCATTGACTTCTGCATGCGCTTCGCCATAATGTTGATGATAGCCTTCACCGATGATTTTTCCATCAGCTACAATCACTGCACCAACCATTGGGTTCGGACTTACGTAACCCGCTCCCAAACTTGCCAGTTCTAAACAGCGAAGCATATACAGTTCATCTGCAGACATGTTGCAAATTAATACATTTTAGCTGGTTTTTCGGCTATTAAATAACGTACTTTGTGAACATGAATTGGTTGCAGATTGAAAAGGAATGGCAGAAATCTTTAGCTCCCCTTTATCCGGAATTGGAGATCAAAAGCTTATTTTTTATCATGCTCAAGTCTCGATTCAAGATAGATAAAGCATTTTACCTATCACATCAGCAAGATTTATTGAATGAGCAACAACTTCAGGAAACATCCGCAATTTTATCAGAATTAAACACGGGTAAACCCATTCAGTATGTTTTAGGTGAAACAACGTTTTACGGCTTAAATTTCAAGGTCAATCCTTCTGTACTCATTCCAAGACCAGAAACCGAAGAGTTGGTTAAGTTGATATTGGACGAACTCAAAGAACTAAAATATCATCATCCGTATATTTTGGATATAGGCACCGGTAGTGGCTGCATACCCATTGCTTTAAAGTCGGAATTGCCTCATGCAAGTGTTTTCGGATTAGATATTTCAAATGAAGCTTTAGCCACAGCTCGTAGTAATGCTGAGCTAAATGGCTTGGAGGTTGATTTTATTCATCAGGATATCTTACAGGCTGATGCCTCTTTTACAATGGAATCTTTCGATATCATCGTCAGCAATCCCCCTTATGTAACAATAGCTGAACAAAGCCAAATGCATCGAAATGTATTGGATTTTGAACCACATAAGGCTTTGTTTGTAACCGATCAGGATCCTTTAATTTTCTATGATCGTATTGCTGATTTTGCCTTGAAACATTTACGAACCAGTGGCTTAGTATTCTTTGAGATCAATGAGCAATTAGGTGTGGAAACATGTCAGCTTCTTCAAGCTAAAGGCTTTCGATCGATCGAACTCAAAAAAGATTTATTCGGAAGAGACAGAATGATTAAAGCGGGTCTTTAACTTCTTGGGTGGTATTGCAAGATGGTGCTCCGTAAATAATCCCGATCCAAATGGGTATAAATTTCTGTAGTGGTGATGCTCTCGTGGCCCAACATTTCCTGAACGGCACGTAAATCGGCACCACCCTCAATCAAATGCGTGGCAAAAGAGTGCCTGAATGTATGCGGGCTTATTTTTTTCTTCAATCCGATTTGTGTCGCTAAATCCTTGATGATTAAAAATACCATTACCCTCGATAGTGGCGACCCTCTTCTGTTGAGGAAGACAAAATCTTCTTTTCCGGGTTTGATATCTACTTGTACCCTAAGTGTTTGAAGCCAAATTTTTAAATATTTTACTGCCTCACCACCAATGGGAACCAATCTTTCTTTATTCCCCTTTCCGATGATTTTGATCAAATCGATGTCTAAAAAAAGGTTAGAAATTTTGAGTGTTACCAATTCAGAAACGCGTAAACCGCAGCCGTATAACATTTCAAGCATGGCTTTATTTCGCATACCTTCGGGTTTAGAAAGATCAATGGCATCAATCAAACTATTGATCTCGGGTAAACTCAATGTATCAGGTAATTTTCTGCTCAATTTAGGACTTTGCAGCAGGGCAGAGGGGTCAGTCAGAATCAGCTCTTCGAGTAACAAATATTTAAAAAAAGCTTTAATGCCCGATAATGTTCGTGCCTGGGTATGCGGACTCATTCCCTGCAAATTGATCCATTTTAAAAATGATTTTAAATCATCTATTTGTATGTCCTTAAATGATTTTTGCAGTCCTTGTTCTTCTAAAAATACTTCTAATTTAGAAATGTCCTGTAAGTAAGCGCTGATACTGTTGGTTGACAAGGATCGCTCCAATCGTAGATACGTTTTAAAACCCTTATGTAAAGACGACCAGTTCAAGGAATTATCGATTTAAAATTTTATGTTTGAAACGATGAATATACACATCATAAACGGTCCAAATTTAAATTTACTCGGTTTACGGGAGAAATCTGTTTACGGTAATACCGATTTTGAATCTTATTTAGCAATACTTAAAGAGAAATATGCCATCTTCGAGATCAGCTATTTCCAAAGTAATGTGGAAGGTGAAATCATCAATAAATTGCATGCAATTGGTTTTTCAGCCGATGGTATCATACTGAATGCTGGTGGTTATACCCACACTTCGGTAGCTATTGCCGATGCCATTGCGGCCATTCAAAGCCCTGTGGTGGAAGTACACATCTCTAATGTATATGCCCGTGAAGAATTCCGTCACGTATCGTTGATGGCTAAAAATTGCAAAGGAGTGATTGCTGGATTTGGACTCGATAGTTATCGTTTGGCTTTGGAGAGTTTTTTAGCCTAAGCCGGCAAATCTGTAAATCTTTTTTTATTCCGCACAAAATATTGCCAAACGATACTCTTTGGATATACTCCTGCGGCGTTATATTTTTTGAAATTAGCTGGTCGCTTAGACGCATTTTTCTTCCAGTTTCTTAGAAAAGCGACATGCGCTTTACTGATAGCTAACGCATTTTTTGTTTTTCCCTCAACCAGGAATTTTAACAAGGATAAAAAGTCCATAAAAAATCGGATGACCACCTTAAATAATGCAGTACTTGCCGAAGAATTCTTATGTATCATCCATAAATTATTCCGGAAATTTAAAAAGGTTTTGAATGGACTCTCAGCGTTTAAAGTCCCGCCACCCACATGGTACACCTTTGCATCGGGGCAGTACCAAATTTGATATCCACGGTTTTTCAATCTCCAGCAAAGGTCGATTTCTTCCATGTGGGCAAAAAAGTCTTCATCAAATCCACCAATTTCAATCCAGGCATTCTTCTTGATAAATAAAGCTGCACCACTTGCCCAAAAAATTTCTATTGCATCATCGTACTGACCATCATCTTTCTCAAGCGTATCAAATATTCGGCCACGACAAAAAGGATAAGCCAGAAAATCGATAAAACCGCCCGCTGCACCTGAATATTCGAAGCTTTCTTTATCGTGGTAGCTTAATATTTTTGGTTGGGCCACGACAATTTGTGAATTGACTTCCATGAGTTGAATTACCGGATGGATCCATTCTCCACTCACTTCCACATCCGAATTCAATAAAACGAAATAATCGGCATCCACTTGAGCTAATACCTGATTGTATCCTCCGGCAAAACCATAATTCTGATCATTATGAATAATACGCAAGTCTGGATAGTTTGCTTTTAGAAACGAAATCGAGTCGTCAGTAGAATCATTATCACCAATAATTATTTCCAGATTAGGGTAGGAAGTGGCCAAAACCGAAGGGAGAAATTGCTCCAGGTATTTTCTGCCATTCCAATTCAGAATAACAACCGCAACTTTCGGATTATTTTTCATTGCTTTGCGGCGGTTTGTGTTTCCAGCGTTTATGAGACCATATCCAGAACTCAGGTTTCGCCTTGATGATGTTTTCTAATTCTAGGTTATAACCCTTGGTTATTTCGTTTTCGGCTGTTTGCTGAGGTTTGTCGTATAACATTTTGAAATGAGCCTCATAATATCCCCTTTTGGGTCGGTCAATGTGCATGTAAATGATCGGATTGCCGGTGAGTTTGGCAATTTTCTCTAAGCCTTGAAAAACGGAAGTGGGTTGATTTAAAAAGTCGATAAAATAGTTCTTTTCGTGGCGAATCGGTGTTTGATCGCTAACCAAAACCGCCATATAAGTGTCTGTTTGCTCGGCAATGGTACGCATGGTTTGCTTCATCGGCACCAATAAAACGCCAAACTGGGAACGAATGCCGTTGATCACCTTCTCCACGTCCTGATTAGTTAGCGGTTTGTAAACACCTAAGATTTTTCCTTGAAAAATAGATGATATTCCCGGAGCGGCCCATTCCCAATTACCATAATGACTGCTAGCAAGTAAAATGGATTGCTTTTGGTCTAATAGATCTTGTACAAAGCCGTGATTAACCAAGGAAAATCGCTTATTAATACTTTCGCGACTCATGCTTAATAATTTCACGTTTTCCATCAGCAGGTCGGCTATAAAACGGTAATTAGTTTTTTCTATTTTGAGAATCTGGGCTCTTGATTTTTCAGGAAATGAGTTTTCTAAATTGGTTCTTACTACTTTTCGTCTGTACCCAATCACATAGTAAAGTAAATAGTAAAGTCCATCCGAAATAAAATAAATGATCCGGAAGGGGAGGAGAGAGATCAGGTATAAAGTGTAATAGCCTGTATAGAACAATATTTTTGACATCTATTGATTGATGATTAGTCTTTATATTCCGAATAATTTGGCATTAATTCTTTATTGTTAGTTTTGCCTAATTGATTACAAACATAAAATTTAGCATGCAGAAAGCAGCCATTTTACCTTTATTTTATCTGCCTCCAATTGATTTTTTTTCTGCAGCATTAAAAGCAAATACTAATCTCTTACTGGATATCCACGAACATTTCCCGAAGCAAACATATCGTAACCGGGCCAGCATTCATTCTGCCAATGGCAGATTAGATTTGATTGTACCAGTTATGAAAGGTTCGAAGGTGCATACGGCCATGAAAGAGGTAAAAATTAGTTATGATTTCAACTGGCAAAGACTACATTGGCTGAGTTTGCAGACCTCTTATCGTAGTTCTGCATTTTTTGAATTTTACGAGGCTGATTTTGCACCTTTTTATGAGAAAAAGTGGGATTATCTGCATGATTATAATCAGGAATTACTCAATCTCTTAAATCGTTTGCTAAAGTTGGGATTGAATTTTGATACTGCAATATCCTACTTTGAACCTGCAGAGAACCTTTTAGATTTCCGTTCCTCTATCCATCCAAAAAAAATAGCTGCATATACTCATCCAAGCTATTTTCAGGTTTTTGAAGATCGCAATGGTTTTATTCCTAATCTCAGCATTGTTGATCTCTTATTTAACCAAGGTCCTCAGAGTAGCCAATTCTTAAAACAATAAAAAAAGCTTCACCATTTCTGATGAAGCTTAGTTATAATTATTGGTGATGCTTATTTCTTCAAGCTGATCTCTTTACTTACCCCGTTTACCGTTACCACCGCTTTAGCATCACATTCACCCTCACCAAAATCAATTACCTGAGATGGTCTGCCACTTTTATTAACCTGCAATCTGCCGGCAACCATAAAAGGACACGCTACTTTTTTGATCAATGGTTTAAGAGTTGTGGTGGAGAAGGTTTTGCCATTTGAATCTGATCCACTTTCGGCACCCGTAATGGCAAAAACATCATCGAGTGGAATATTGGTAGCAAAACCTTCCATCCAGGTAAAGGTTTTTACCGAATTATGCTTATTGCTACCACCTTTAGCAAAGGTGCGGGTATGATTTACAGTTACAGTGAAACTTACTTTCCCATTAGCATTAGGCCCGTTATTCACTATGGTTTTGCTGCCTTCAATCTTGTCATCGTTGATGTAGAAATTTTCATAAGTTGTGGTAACTGTGCTTCCGGCTTCTTTCATTTTACCGCTATATACCACAATCATTTTTCCCTTTCTAACTCTGTTTCCTTCATCACATCCCTGGCCAAAATCGATGGTAACGGTTTTAGGAAAAACATTTCCGGTAGGATTGACTGTTACATTTTTGCAAGCTATAGAAAGATTATTTCCAGCATTCAGTATTTCACTAGTTTCAGCATTATTGATAAGCTGATTTCCGGGTGCTTCAAACAAGAATAGATCCAGTAAAGAAATACCGATAATTTCCGTAAAATTATCAGTCACCATTTCTTCTACCTGAACATTTTCCATTAAAGTAACATTATCAGATTCATTATTAATAAGAGCGTTATCACTCTTTTTACAAGAAACAATCATTACCACTGCAAGCAGCAAAAACGAAAGTATAGGGAACGTAATTTTTTTCATGATTTTTAATTGTTTTCTTTCTTTGATGGCCGTGATTACCAAAGGTTTAATTTGGTTGAAAATTAAATGCAATAATCAAATTACTAAAAATTATTTTTGTAAAAAAAAATCCATGAAATTCGGAACCAAAGCCATCCATGCTGGGCAAGAGCCTGATCCAACCACAGGGGCCATTATGACCCCCATTTATCAAACATCCACTTATTGGCAGGAATCACCAGGCCAGCATAAAGGCTACGCCTATGCCCGTGGGAAAAATCCTACCCGTAAAGCTTTAGAAGACTGTTTGGCGGCTTTGGAAAATGCCAAACACGGACTTGCTTTCTCCAGTGGAATGGGCGCAACCGATACCGTGATGAAATTATTAAAACCTGGTGATGAAGTGATTACCGGTAACGATCTGTACGGTGGTTCATACCGAATGTTTACAAAGATTTTTGAACCTTATGGAATCAAATTTCATTTTATTGATCTGAATGATGCCCAAAACATTGGTAATTATATCAATCAAAATACCAAAATGATTTGGATTGAAACCCCCACCAATCCAACCATGCGGGTAGTAGATATTGCTGCTGTATCTAAGATCTCAAAAGAAAATAAACTGACACTGGTTGTTGATAATACTTTTGCTTCCCCTTATTTACAAAATCCCATCGATTTAGGTGCAGATGTGGTGATGCATTCGGCCACTAAGTATTTAGGCGGACATTCTGATGTGATCATGGGTGCATTACTCACCAGCAATCAGGATTTATATGAGCGTTTAGCCTATATACAAAACTCTTGTGGCGCCGTGCCCGGACCAATGGATAGTTTTTTGGTCTTGAGGGGATTGAAAACGCTTCATTTGCGTATGAAAGCACATTGCGATAATGGACGTAAAGTTGCAGAATACTTGAAAGCACATCCGAAAGTAGAATTGGTTTACTGGCCTGGATTTAACGATCATCCCAATCATGAGATTGCCAAAAAACAGATGCGTGATTTTGGTGGAATGATCTCTTTTTCGACAAAAGGTGCCAATTTGGAAAGCACTTTCAAGTTAGCTTCCTCTTTCAAGGTATTTGCGCTGGCAGAATCTTTGGGTGGAGTCGAATCACTCATCAATCATCCGGCTACCATGACGCATGCCTCTATTCCAAAGGCTGAACGAGAAAAAGCCGGTGTAACAGATAATTTATTGCGTCTAAGTGTGGGAGTGGAAGATATAGAAGATTTATTAGCCGATTTGGAACAAGCTTTAGACCAGATTTAATTCGAATTTTGGAGTTAAAAGCTTTTCTTGATGCTAAGGTAGATCAATACAATCGGCCAGGCTTTATCGAAAACGATCCGATTGTGATTCCACATATTTTTTCTAAAAAGCAGGACATTGAGATCATGGGATTTTGGGCTGCCATGCTTGCCTGGGGACAGCGTAAAACCATCATTAATAAATGCCGAGAATTGATCCAAAAAATGGATTCCAGTCCCTATGATTTCATCTTGAATCATCAAGAAAGTGATTTAAAACCTTTTTTATGTTTTAAACACCGCACTTTTAACGATCTTGACACACTTTACTTCATTCGCTTTTTTAATCAGCATTACCAGAAATCAGATACTTTAGAAACCGCATTTATTTCAGCAAATCAAGTTGTGGAGCTGAAGATGGAGCACATGCTCAATGCGTTCAGAAATCATTTCTTTTCTAAAGATGCTGATTTTCCAAGAAGGACGATGAAACACGTTTCGGCACCCTCTCAAAAATCAAGCTGTAAACGTTTAAACATGTTTTTGAGGTGGATGGTCAGGAAAGACGATAGGGGAGTTGATTTTGGCATTTGGAATAGAATTAAACCTTCCGATCTGGTTTGTCCCATTGACCTTCATGTAGAGCGTGTTGCCCGAAAACTCGGTTTAATTGAACGCAAGCAGCTAGATTGGCTCACCGCCCTTGAACTGACGGAAAATTTAAAACAATTTGATCCACATGATCCTGTGAAATATGATTTCGCCTTGTTTGGTTTAGGAATAGAGGAAGGGTTTTAAATAAGCGTATATTTGCAAGCTCATGAATGCTTCTTCTGATACCATTATAGCCCTGGCTACTCCGGGTGGGAGTGGAGCCATTGCGGTCATTCGCCTATCCGGACCCGATGCGATTCAAATCACCCAAAAAATATTTAAAGGAAAAGATCTCAGCCAACAAGCGTCACATACCATCCACTTTGGCACCATCAGAGACGAAGAGCAGATTATTGACGAGGTGTTGGTTTCCTTATTCATTGCGCCTCATTCCTATACACGGGAAAATGTGGTGGAGATTTCTACGCATGGTTCAGCTTATATCATCGAAAAAGTGATCAAACTTGCCATTAAGCATGGTGCAAGGGCCGCTAAGCCTGGAGAATTTACGCTGAGGGCCTTTTTAAATGGCCAATTAGATTTATCACAAGCCGAAGCAGTTGCAGACCTGATAGCTTCACATTCGCAGGCTTCTCATCAGATGGCCATGCAGCAAATGAGGGGTGGTTTTTCCAATCAACTTCAACAATTGCGAAACGAGTTGATCCATTTTGCATCTATGATCGAGCTGGAATTAGATTTTGCCGAAGAAGATGTAGAATTTGCTAATCGCGACGATTTAAAAACACTTATTTATAAAATTAATCGGGTTATCAATAATTTAATTGCCTCTTTTGAGCAAGGAAATGTATTGAAAAACGGCGTTCCGGTGGTCATAGCTGGGCAGCCAAATGTGGGAAAATCAACTTTATTAAACACTTTACTCAACGAGGAGCGGGCCATTGTTTCTGATATTGCGGGCACCACAAGAGATACGATTGAGGATGAAATGATTTTGAACGGCATCAATTTCCGATTCATTGATACTGCCGGCATCAGAGACACTCAAGATGTAATTGAAGCAAAAGGAGTGGAGCGAACCCTCGATAAGATGAAACTGGCAAAATTGATTATCTATTTATTTACGCCAGACCAAGAACGAGATAGTATTGAAACGCAGCTTCAACAAGTACAAGATTTACAAATTCCATTCATTGCTTTAATGAATAAATCTGACTTAATTACTGCTGAGCACCAATCACTACTAGATGAATATGGATTTATCTCTATTTCTGCTCAACAAAAATCTGGGATTGAAGAGTTAAAGACAGCCATTCTTGAAAAAGTGAATCTTGCTAAATTGAATACAGATGGGGTAATTGTGAGCAATATTCGCCATTTGGAGGCTTTGCAAAAAACAGAATCTGCTTTGAACCGGGTTTTAACCAACTTGGATACACCAATTGCTTCCGACTTTTTAGCCAGCGACATTAAACAAGCATTACACTATCTGGGTGAAATTACAGGCATTGTTACTACCGATGATTTGCTCGAAAACATTTTCACCAAATTCTGTATCGGAAAGTAAAATTCAGCCTTCCGTGTTATTTTTATTCGTTTAGACTGGTATTTTTTAATCTTCGTCAGACATTATTTGATGAGGATCTAATTTCTATTAAATAATAATGTTGATAAGCTAAAACTCGAATTCAAACGTTTGGAGCTAATAAGTGTTATTCAATCAAAATAATTTGATAAGATGAACAACTATATAGCTTACCAATCCAATCCGGATCTCAAACTGAGCTGTATCCATGGAATGCAGCAACTCATCAAAGCAGACAAGCTTTCACAAGATCAAACATGGGATGTAAAGGCCTATGCCAATGCCATTCAAACACCTATAGCGTTGGCAGAACTCATTAAATCTATATTTATCCATTTGCCTCAAGATCAAGCATTTATTTGGGCAATTAATCATTTAGAAGCCATACCCGTAGGGAAAGATCTCATCGAGGTATGGCCAAACTTCAGAAAATGGCTCATTTTCGATCCAAATGACGGATTGATCAATTATGTAGATAATGGATTGATTAAAGATTTATATTTAGAGCTGCATCATTTACAAGCCGATCGGGCTCCAGCTTTTATAGATCAAATTGATACTTTGATTGCTGAATTAAACATCGATAATGATCCTAACAATCTTCAACTTTATCAATTAATCATACTAAAGTCCATCGTATTGGAGCATATTCATCAACTGATGGCAAGTCTTCCTTGTTTATTTGAATCATTAAAAGCTGATCCTTTACAAGAAAGTAAAAGCTCGTCTATTGGTAATGGTTATGATGACTATTTAGATGAATATTTTGGTAATGAAAATACAAATGTTGATAATCATCAATCATCTGAGTACGTTCGTTTTGTGAATAAGTTATCTGATCAACTTTTATTTCTACTAAGCTCCACTTAATCCAAATATAGGATATAACATTATTGTTGTATAATTAATATTATGTTAAATAGATAATTATAAATAGAAAAGCCCCGATAATTTATCAGGGCTCCTCTTACACTATAAAGCGAGTCGACTATCTTATGGATGAAAGCGTTTTATTAATTTCATCTACTTTAGCTTGGTTGCGCTTAACTAAATAATAAGTTTTTAAGTTTTCCCAACCACTTACTGACTTAGGATTGACTTCAACAACGCGTTGTAAGAATGGTAAAGCACGGTCAAACTGCACATTAGCTGACTTTAAACCTGCCTCATACTCCTTTTGCTTGTTAGCAGGTAATTTGTTAGCTGCATTATAGGTATCAATACCCTGGTTCAAGATGGTACTTGATAAATTAAGCAAGGCATCCTCATATTTAGGATCAATATCCAATGCTTTAACGTAGGCTGCTTCAGCTTGCTTGTAGTCCTTCGATGCAGTATAGGCAATACCTAGATAAAACTGGTAGGTTTTATTTTTTGGATCTTTCTCTGCTTGTTGGCTAATTTTAGAAATGATTTGGTTGCCTTTTCCGCTCATCAAACTTAATTCAATCTCTTGAGTAGCCAATGCTACATCATTAAATTTAGAACCAAACTCACCAGCAACCTTGATAGCATTAACAGTATCCTTTTGTAAGGCATAAATTCTGGATAAGTCTAAAGCGATTTCTTTATTTGCTGAGAAATTAGTTTGCAACAGGACATTGTATTTTTCTATGGCACCTGCATAATTCTGTGAATTAATGGCAGCCAAACCTGCATAATAAGTTAAGGTAGTGTCTCCGGATTTATGAACCAATGCATTGTTAAAGCCATTAAAAGCTGCTGCATAGTTTTTTTCTTGGTAGGCCTTTACCCCTTTGTTTAACTCATATTGTGCAAATAAATTACTGGCACGTTCTAAATTACCTTTGTTCTGACCTTCCTTATCCAGTTCTATTGACTTTTGAAAAGCCGCTTTAGCTTCTGAAAAAGTTTTATCAGCGCTCAATGATACGGTGTCTGTAAGTGCTAAATCACCTAAGATCATAGCTTTATACACCCAAACCTCCGGCAAATTCATCGTTTTTTCATTCGTACTTGCTTTTTCAATGGAAAGTTTGGCCGAATTTAAACTGATTAAACCCAAAGACGCTGTACCCGCATCTTTCAATTGCACGTACTTTTCATAATTCGTTTTAGCACCATTTAACTCTCCTTTTTGAGCTAAAACTGATGTCTGAATAGCCAAAAAGGCAATAAATGTAAAAAATGATTTAATTTTCATGATTTATGGTTTATTATTGATTATTCTATTGTTGTATCTGCTCCCTCTCCGCTAGTTTCATCATTTGTTTCGGATGATTCGGTATTGTTTACCATTTCTTCTTCCTCGTCTTCATGATCAACCTTGGCGATGGATGCGATTGCATCTTCTTCTTTCAAGGTAATTAACCGCACACCCTGGGTGGCACGGCCCATCACTCTCAAATCTCCCACACCAATCCTGATCACAATGCCCGATTTATTGATGATCATTAAATCATCCTGATCTGTCACATCCTTTATAGCTACCAATTCTCCGGTCTTATCGGTAATATTAATGGTCTTAACACCTTTACCACCACGATTAGTAACGCGATAATCTTCAATATCAGTACGTTTTCCGTATCCTTTTTCTGAAACTACCAACACGGTTACCTCCGGATTGTTTACGGCAATCATTCCGATCACTTCATCTTTGGCATGTGCTAAACTGATGCCTCGAACTCCCGTAGCAGTACGTCCCATCGGTCTAACGGTAGATTCATTGAACCTGATCGCTCTTCCGGAACGTAATGCCATCAAAATTTCGCTTTCTCCATTCGTTAAACATGCTTCTAACAACTGGTCGCCTTCATTGATATTGATGGCATTGATACCATTTGCTCGTGGTCTGGAGTAAGCTTCGAGAGAAGTTTTCTTAATGGTACCTTTCTTGGTACACATGATGATGAAGTTATTCTCGAGGTATTCCTGATCTTTCAGATTGGTTACCTTGATGAATGCCTTAATTTTTTCTTCTTTAGGAATATTGATGATGTTCTGAATGGCTCTTCCCTTCGAAGTACGAGTTCCTTCAGGAATCTCAAATGCCCTCAGCCAGAAACAGCGTCCGGCCTCGGTAAATAATAACATGTAGTTGTGAGCAGAAGCCGTAATGATATGCTCAATAAAGTCTTCATCACGCGATTGTGAACCTATTGCTCCTTTTCCACCCCTTCCCTGTCTGCGATACTCTGTTAAAGGGGTTCTTTTGATGTAACCTTCGTGAGAGATGGTGATTACCACATCTTCATCAGCGATGAAATCTTCCATACGCAGGTCTTCTGCTGAATGCACAATGCTCGATTTACGCTCATCGCCGTATTTATCTTTCACCTCCAGCAATTCACCTTTAATGATATCCATTCTTAAGCCTTCATCTGCCAATACAGATTGCAAGTATTCAATGGTTTTCATCAGTTCTGCATATTCTTCTTTGATCTTATCACGCTCCAGTCCGGTTAAACGACGTAAAGTCATATCCAAAATGGCACGTGCTTGGATGTCTGACAAACCGAATTTCTCCATCAAACCGGTGCGGGCATCTTCAGGTGTATCAGAACTGCGGATTAATTTGATCACCTCATCCAGATGATCCAATGCGATCAATAATCCTTCTAAAATATGGGCACGTTTCTGAGCTTCGGCTAATTCAAATTTGGTTCTGCGGATCACCACTTCATGACGGTGTTCTACGAAGTATTTAATGAGATCTCTCAAATTCAATAACATCGGACGGCCATTTACCAAGGCGATGTTATTAACCGAAAATGAAGTTTGTAGCGCAGTGTATTTATATAAATTGTTTAAAACAATGGAAGCATTCGCATCACGTTTAATTTCGTACACAATGCGCATTCCTTCACGGTCCGACTCATCCCTGATTTCGGAAATGCCTTCTAATTTTTTCTCGTTCACCAACTCAGCTGTACGCTCAATCATGTTGGCTTTATTGATCTGATATGGAATTTCAGTCACAATGATGCGTTCACGATCATTGCCATAAGTTTCAATTTCGGCCTTTGCACGCATTACAATTCTACCTCTTCCCGTCTCGAATGCTTCTTGTACACCCGCATAGCCGTAAATGATACCACCAGTTGGGAAATCAGGAGCTTTGATGTACTGCATCAAGCCTGAAACTTGTATATCGTTATCATTGATGTAGGCAATGGTAGCATCCACTACTTCAGTAAGGTTATGAGGAGCCATGTTGGTGGCCATACCAACGGCAATACCGGAGGCACCATTTACCAATAAATTAGGGATTTTGGTAGGAAGAACAGTTGGCTCTTCTAGGGAATCATCAAAATTCAACTGAAAATCAATGGTATCCTTATTGATGTCAGCCAGCATCTCCTCTGCTATCTTTTTCAATCTGGCTTCGGTATAACGCATGGCTGCAGGGCTGTCACCATCAATAGAACCAAAGTTTCCTTGCCCATCTACCATTGGATAACGTAAGCTCCAATCCTGGGCCATACGCACCATGGTATCGTAAACAGAGGCATCGCCGTGCGGGTGGTACTTACCCAATACGTCACCGACGATACGTGCCGATTTTTTATAAGGTTTATTGCTGGTTACGCCCAAATCGAGCATACCGAACAATACACGTCTGTGAACAGGTTTTAAGCCGTCACGCACGTCAGGTAAAGCTCTTGAAACAATTACCGACATCGAATAATCGATGTAGGCAGATTTCATTTCTTCTTCTATATTGATGGGAATAATCCGGCCGGTATTCGGGTCTAAATTTCCATTTACTGTTTCTTCAGCCATGCTTAGATAAGGTTCTGCAAATAAATTGTAATGCTATGAATTAATATGCTTTACAGCAATTGCGAAGTTAATAAAATGAATGTGTTAAGAAGTGTGATGTGGAAAAGTTTTCCTGCTTTGAAAATTCTTTAAAAACAGAGTTTAAACCCAGTTAATACCCATTTTTAAAAAGTTTAACGTACTTTCTTCTAAACTATCGGCTTCAGGCTTAAAATTGTATACCCAATTTGCTTGTGGAGGTAAACTCATGAGGATAGATTCTATGCGTCCGTTGGTTTCCAAACCGAATTTTGTTCCTGCATCATAAACCAAGTTAAATTCGGCATATCGACTTCTGCGCTGATATTGCCAATCTTTTTCTCTTTGGGTAAAAGATTTATCTCTGTTACGATTTACAATTTCTGAATAGATTGGCACAAAAGAACGACCTAAATCTTTGGAGAAATTGAAGATCGCTTCCCAGGAGATACCTGCACTATCTGGATTCAATCGGTCGTAAAACACGCCACCCACTCCCCTGGTCTCCTGGCGATGTTTAATGAAAAAATATTCATCAGCCCAGTGTTTAAATCGCTGATAAAAATCAGGATGGAAACGGTCGCAAACATTTTTCAAGGATTGATGAAAGTAATTGGCATCTTCCGGTATTACATAATGAGGTGTCAAATCAATTCCTCCTCCAAACCATCTTACCTCTTCATTCATCTCGAAATAACGGATATTCATGTGAATGATAGGCACCCAGGGATGATTGGGGTGGATCACAATGGAAACGCCTGTCGCGAAGAAATCATCTGCATCTACCTTAAAAGCTTTCTTTACCGGTTCGGGTAGTTTACCTTCGACCGCCGAAAAGTTGACCCCTCCTTTTTCGAGTATGTTACCTTGTTGAATGACACGGGTACGCCCACCTCCGCCACCCTCACGCTCCCAAATTTCTTGTTGAAACTTGGCAAGTCCGTCTAAATTTTCTAAACCGGCACAAATTTCATCTTGTATTTGGCGATAATCTTGGGCGATCTGCTCCTTACTAATCATATTCAAAAATGGCTTTTTTCTTCTAAAGATTAAAGATTTGAACGTATTTAAGACACTCTGATGATTTTAAAGACCGGTACCACCACTACTCTCTACGTAATCGAGATCTTTGCCATAGGTTTCTTCCAGGTTCCACAGCGCCCAAAACGCTACAAAAACAGTTAATGTACCCACCAATAATGCAGCGTTTACAATGCCCATCTCTGGTTTTAAATAGGTAAATAGCGCACTCACAAGAATCAATGATCCTCTTACAAAGTTAGGAACCGTTGTGGTAACCGTTGCCCTCAAATTTGTTCCAAATGCTTCTGAGGCCATTGTTACGAATACAACCCAATAACCGGTAGCTATACCAAAATATACGCACAAAGCATAAAACCCATTGGCGGTTAGTCCGGTTGAAAGTAAAAAAAACAAAATACCTGCGTAAGTCAAACTCAAAAACACAAAAACTATCTTTTTACGAGTTTTAAAAAGCTGACTGAGTCCACCGGTTAAGAAATCTCCGAAGGCAATTCCCACATAAGTAAACATGATCCCTTTTCCTGAATCAATGGGTTCTTTTATTCCGAGTGGAACGGCAAAATCTGGGGCAATATTCACCAATATACCCACCACAAACCATACAGGAACTGCAATTAAGATACTGTATATGTATTTTTTAAAGCGATTTTTTTGATTGAATAGCATAAAAAACTCACCACGTTTGAGCCCTTTGTCTTTAATTTTAGCGAACATGCCCGATTCAAGGACCCCAATTCTCAATGCCAATAATAACAATCCTAAAATTCCTCCAACGTAATAAGCTATTCTCCAATCAAAGCTGGCCCCTACAAAATAAGCTGCTACAGCGCCCATTAAACCCACTCCCGCTACAATCATGCTGCCATAACCACGATTTTCTTTACTCATACTCTCGCTAATCAGGGTAATTCCGGCACCCAACTCCCCTGCCAATCCCACGCCTGCAATAAATCTTAACGGAGCATACCAGCTAATATCTTGTATGGCTCCGTTTGCAATATTTGCCATGGAATACATCAAAATAGATCCAAAAAGGACTTGGAGACGACCCTTCTTATCACCTAAAATTCCCCAAAGAATACCACCGCTCAACAAACCAGCCATTTGCCAGTTGACCAAACTCAGTCCGGTTTCGGTTAAATTAGCTGAACTGACACCTAGATCCATTAAACTTTTGTTTTTAACAATCAAAAAAAGCAGTAAATCATAAATATCTACGAAATAGCCCAAAGCGGCCACAATGATTAATAAAGGAATGTTTTTCGAAGAAGGCTTATTGCTCATGAGCTTTAATTTAAGTTAGCTTACAAACATGATGAACACTTGGCAAAAAATCAAATCTTGGTCATCTCTTAACAAATTATTTATTCAACCCTTAGCATAATAGATTAATTTAGAGTATATTGCAGGTAAACACACCGCTTTTAATGCAAAACTTTATTCGTTATAACCCCACCAAAGTCATATTTGGAAGAAATGTTATTGACCAAATATGTGATGAAATTAGTCCATACGGGAATAAAGCATTAATCTTAATTGGCAAGGATTCCGTGAAAAAAAGCGGCCTTTATGCTCGATTGGTTTCCCTACTTAATATTTGCGGAATTGAGCATCGTACTTATGAAGGTATTAAATCGAATCCAATTTATCAGGATGCTGATGCTGCGGTTACACAAGCGAAATCTTTTAATGCCGATATGGTGATCGCTTTGGGTGGCGGATCTGTAATTGATACGGCTAAAGCCGTTGCTATGGGTTTTTACGTTGATCATTCCACTTGGGATTTCTATTTACAAAAATCAAAACCTGAAAGAGCGCTGCCCATCATCACTATCCTAACTTTGGCTGCCACCGGCACCGAAATGAATCCATTTACTGTGTTGCAAGACACCGAAAATGGATCTAAAAGAGGATATGGACACCCTTTACTTCACCCCAAGGTTTCTTATCTCGATCCTTCTTTCACCACTACCGTGCCTGCAGATTATACTGCTTATGGCGTTTCTGATTTAATTGCACACTGTTTAGAGCAATTTTTCGGTAGCGGTAATGCCCCTTTAACCGATTTGCATACGGCAGCAGTTATTCGTTTGGCGATTACATACGGTTTAAAGGTTAAAGATCAGCCGGAAGATTATGACACAAGGGCAAATATCATGTGGTTAGCTACCAATGCACTCAATGGTTCTTTAACAGCAGGTAAAAATTCAGGAGACTGGGCTTGCCATGGTTTTGAACATTCTTTAAGTGTATTATTCGATATTGCTCATGGAGCTGGTTTATCCATAGTTTTTCCGGCATGGTTGAAATATCATCAGGATAAAATCGCTACTAAACTCGCTTTTTTAGCCAAGCAGGTATTTGACATTGATACTGACAATGAAATAGATGATGCCAAGGCATTTATCTATCATTTAGAACATTTCTATCAGCAAATTAATACGCCTATTCGCTTAAATGAAGTTAACATTGGCCCTTCATCTAAGACTGCCATTTTAGATAATTTTATATTGAATAAGGTTAATGGCCAGGTTTACAAACTCACAGAAGAAGATCATGAAGCAATACTGAATTTAATGTGGTAATTGTTTACAATCATCCACTGTTTTTTCAGATATTAGTCCATCATGTTAGTTTCAGAAAATACCCTTAAATGGGCGATGCGCTTTTATCCTCCTTTATTTTTCCAAAGAATTTGGGTAAAACGATTTGAAAAGAATTTTTTAGGGGTAGAAGTTAAAATAAGTCACAGTTTTCTAAACCGAAATTATAACAGATCCATTTTTGGCGGCACCATCTTCGCTGCTTCCGATCCTTTTTTTGCTATCCTGTTCGATCAGGTTTTACAGAGACGTGGTTTAAAAACCCGGGTATGGCTAAAAAGCGCTTCCATACAATACCTTAAACCTGGTAGATCTGATTTGTTTTTTAAAATTGAACTCACCGAAGCCGATCTCAAAGAAGCTGAAATGGCTTTGCATGATTCAGGCAAATTTGTAAAAACCTTTCCGATGGAGATTTTTGATCAAAATGGACAGTTGTGTGCCAAAGTACAAAACCAAGTTTATATCCGAAATTTATACAAAGGAGAACAAGATATCGTTGCTTATTAATTTTATAAGTATATGAATATTAAGCATTTAATATTTAATGGTGAAGGTGTTAGTTTAGATTTTAAAAAAACAATCACCAGCTGCGAAAAGATAGCAAGAACCATGGTTTCATTTGCTAATAATAGTGGTGGTCGATTGTTAATTGGGGTTGCCGATGATGGACGAATTGTCGGGGTGAAATCTGAGGAGGAAGAAAAATATATGATCACACAAGCGGCACATTTGTATTGCCGACCCGCGTTAGATCCAGTTTTTGAAGAGATTTATGTGGATGAAAAGCTGGTGCTGATGGTGACCATAGAAGAGAGTGACATGAAACCTCATTATTCTCTCTCAGAAGACAAGAAATGGTGGGTTTACATTAGAGTGAATGATAAAAGCGTGTTGGCCAGTAAAGTAGTGCTTGATGTTCTAAAAAGAAGCTCCAACAAAGATGGAATTTTATTAAAATATACTTCCAATGAGCAATCCTTATTGAAATACCTGGCCGAAAATGATCGAATTACTGCAAAAGAATACAGTCAGTTGTTCAAATTATCACGCAGAAATACCAATCGAATTTTAGTCAACTTGGTATTAACCGGTGTAATTCAACTGCATACCAATGAAAAAGAAGAGTATTACACAGCTTCCTGATGGTGAGAAAAGTCTATACAAAATACAAGCCTCACTACCAGAGCAACTTAAAACTGGCTATACCGGTTGTGATTTCACAACTGGGGCACACGCTGGTGCATACGGCCGATAGTGTTATTGTAGGTCATTTTGCCGGAACCATCCCATTAGCAGCCGTTTCCTTAGTTAATAGTTTATTTACCCTCATCCTAGTTATTGGAATTGGCATTTCTTATGGAATTACTCCGCTGATTGCTCAGGAAAATGGCAAAAACAACAAAGAGGAATGTGGTAAATTACTTTTTAATGGAATTGTATTGAGTGCAATCACTGGAATTGTGTTGTTTATCGGTATCTATTTTGGTACGCTATCTGTAATTGATCATTTAGGTCAAACACCAGAGGTAGTAGCTCAAGCCAAGCCTTTCTTGACTTTATTATCGATTTCCATCATCCCCTTGATGTTCTTTATGACTTTTAAACAGTTTGCCGAGGGATTGGGATTTACCAAACAAGCCATGTATATCTCCATTTGGGGAAATATACTGAACATTGTTTTGGGAATCATTTTTGTAAAAGGGATGTTTGGCATTTCACCCATGGGTGTAAAAGGAGTCGGCTTATCAACCTTAATTGACCGGAGTTTGATGGCTGTGGTCATGGGTGTTTACATCTTTAAATCTAAACACTTTAAAGACTATCTGATTGGATTCGGTAAAGCTTATTTCACCAAGATCAGATCGCTTAAAATCTTAAAGATTGGGGCGCCAGTGGCACTCCAATATACATTTGAGATCAGTGCATTTAGCGGTGCTGCCATTTTAATGGGAACACTGGGGGCTACTCAACAAGCTGCGCACCAGGTTGCCATCAACATGGCTTCTATGACTTATATGATGGCCAGCGGCTTATCTGCTGCAGCTGCCATCAAAACGGGTAATAATTTCGGCAAAAAAGATTTTGCCGAATTACGTATGTCGGCCATGTCCAGCTATCACATTGTGTTAATTTTCATGCTTTTCACAGCAATCATATTTGTCTTATTGAATTCGTATTTACCTTATCTGTACACTGAGGATTTAAGTGTAATTAGCATCGCTTCCCAACTTCTTATCATTGCCGGTTTTTTTCAATTATTCGATGGCACCCAGGTGGTTGGTTTGGGCATTTTGAGAGGTATGGGGGATGTAAACATACCAACCATTTTTACTTTTATTGCTTATTGGATGGTAGGCCTGCCTGCCGCCTATTTTCTTGGTATTATTCAAGGTTTAGGCGCCAACGGTATTTGGTATGGCTTAACGCTGGGCTTGCTGGTATCTTCCTCATTGTTGTTTTTGCGCTTTCAGCATTTTAGCAGAAAACTTTTGTTAGAATGACCTAACTGGCCGAATATAGCGTTGTAAAGTTTTTACTTGAGTTTTTGTTATGCCATCCGTGAAATCAATGGTTGATGCTCCACCAATACTCACTTCTGTTGAACTCCAATACTCATAATTTACAAAACCTCCTATTAAGGCCTTATTATCATAAAGTTTTTGTAATTCGTTTCTACTTGGTAAATACCAATCATCATAAGTTGTACCATTTTGAGTTATAGTATAATCATCGCATAGTTTTGCGGCTATGTTTTGATCCGGGCAATCAGCCAATATATCTTTTGTATTTTGCATTCCCTTCCCGATTTCTATTCCATCGGCACCATTAGGAACATCATCGCATAAACTCCAAACAGCTGTTCCAGCATCTTCATTAGCAGCTGTAATGCCATGCTGAACTTTTTCATCATATCCGGGATTAACCGGATTAAGTAAATAAACGATGGTGCCCCCTTGGTATTTATCGCCAATTTTGAGTGTAACACTTGGAGCTGATGAGGTATCATTTTTACCGCAGGAAAACAAAAATGCCAAGCTTAAAGTAATAAACAAATATTTTTTCATATCAATCATTATCTTTCAATCAATAACGAATGATAAAAAGTTTTATTTTATGTTTTTAGAACAAAAATCACATCCTCTCCGGCACCAGAATACCCAGCAAAGCCATTGCCTTATTGATTACTGCTGCGGTTGATTTAGATAGCGCCAAACGGAAAGTTTTTAAGTTTTCATCTTCCAATTTCAAAATGGGCTCTTCGTGATAGAACTTATTGTATAATTTGGACAATTCATAAACATAGTTGGCAACTAAAGCCGGACTGTGTTCCTTAGCTGCATTTTGCAGGATTTGGAGGTATTGCGAAAGCATTACAATTAAATCTCTTTCTGTATCACTTAATTGGCCCGGAAAATTGAATTGTTCGTTCCCATTAAATGCTGCTTTGGCTAATACAGAGCAAATACGGGCATGAGTGTATTGAACAAAAGGCCCGGTATTACCTTGAAAATCGATCGATTCGTTGGGATCAAATAACAAACGTTTCTTGGGTTCTACTTTTAAAAGGAAATATTTAAGTGCACCCAGGCCAATCATCTGGTATAAGTTTGCTTTCTCCTCCTCCGAAAATCCGTCCACTTTTCCCAGTTCTTCGGTACGTTGCTTCGCTGTGGCCACCATTTCATCAATTAAATCGTCTGCATCTACCACTGTCCCCTCTCTCGATTTCATTTTTCCGGTAGGCAAATCAACCATACCGTAAGATAAATGGTATAAGCCTTTTGCCCATGATTTTCCAAGTTTCTCCAAAATCAGGAATAAAACCTTGAAATGGTAATCCTGTTCATTGCCAACCACGTAGATGGACTCCTCCATTCCGAAATCGTTGTATTTCAACTGGGCAGTTCCTAGATCTTGGGTAATGTAAACAGAAGTACCATCGGCACGCAATACTAATTTTTCATCCAGACCTTCGGTAGTTAAATCAATCCACACAGAACCATCTGGCTTTTTAAAGAAAATGCCTTTTGATAAGCCTTCATCAATAATGTCTTTGCCCAATAAATAGGTATCAGATTCGTAGTAAAATTTCTGAAAATCGACCCCCAATTTAGAATAGGTCTGTTCAAAACCTGCATACACCCAGCTGTTCATGGTTTTCCAGAGCGTAATGACCGCTTCATCGCCAGCCTCCCAAGCTTGGAGCATTTGTTGAGCTTCCTGAATTAAAGCAGCATTTTTCTTGGCTTCCTCTTCCGATTGGCCTTTTGCTTTCAACTCATCCTGCTGTTTTTTGTATTCTTTATCGAAGATGACGTAATACTTCCCAACCAGGTGGTCTCCCTTTAATCCGCTGCTTTCGGGAGTTTCACCGTTCCCGAATTTCTGCCAGGCCAACATCGACTTGCAAATATGTATGCCCCGATCGTTCACCAAATTTGTTTTAATGACCTCATTTCCGTTGGCAGCCAATATTTCGGCAACAGAATAGCCGAGCAGGTTATTACGAATATGTCCTAAGTGGAGTGGTTTGTTTGTGTTTGGAGATGAATACTCCACCATCACTTTTTTTCCGCTTGTAGGCATGATGCCATAGTTGGGATTCAAGTATTCATTTTTTAACTGTTGAAACCAATATTCATCGCTGATGACCAAGTTCAAAAAGCCTTTAATGACATTAAATGAGATAATTTCATCCACATTAGCTTTTAAATAATTACCCAGATCTTCTCCGGTTTGTTCAGGCGATTTTTTTGAGATTCGAGTAATTGGAAAAGTTACCACAGTAATCTGACCTTCAAACTCTTTCCTGGTTTCCTGCAGATTGAATTGATTGGTTTCAGTTGTTGATTGATAGATGGTTTTTACTGCTTCAGAAAGATGAAAAAGTATCTTTTGTTCTAATGTCATGCGGGTATATGGAGCTGCGTAAATTTAATCGTTTAGTAAAGCATTGGTGGCCCTTACCAGGATTTCAAATGCATTTTCGGCCATGAGGTTTTCTTTGTCGAGCGTAGGATTTACTTCTACCATCTCAAAGCAACAAACTTTTTCAGAAGTCATTAAGCGGGCAATAAGGTTACCTGCTTCTCTTTCAGTTAAACCATTTGCCACCGGTGTGCCTGTTCCTTTAGATATGGAGGCATCCATAGAATCTACATCGAAAGAAACATAAATTAAATCACAATGATCTAATAACTGTAAAGCATCGATTGCGATACGCTCTACCCCTCTTTTACGTATTTCAGAGAGCGTAAAATTCTTCACTTTATTGCGCTTTAACAAAAAGTTCTCTTGAACTTCGGTATCTCTGACACCAATGTAGACCAAATCGCTATAATTGATTTTTGGAGCAATATTTCCAATATTCTTAAGCTGAAACCAGTAATTGAGTGTTTCCTGATCGGGTTTATTTACTTTAGATTCAATATTATCTTCATCTAAAACAATGGCAATGGGCATTCCATGTAAATTGCCAGATGGGGTGGTATAAGGTGAATGAATATCTGCATGCGCATCAACCCAAATCACACCAAGTTTTAATTTTGGGTGAGCCATTCTGATTCCCGAAATGGTTCCGGCAGCAGTGCTATGATCGCCAGCCAAAACAATAGGAAATTCTTCGTTTTTTAAAGTTTTGGATATTTCCTCTGCCACCCGCTCAGTCATGGTTAATATACCAGAAATCCGTTTTGCATAACCATTTCCTGAAGATTCGAGTAATAGGTGGTTCTCGTTAGGTACTTCAACCGATTTGTGTTTCTTGAAATATCGGCTACCAAAGTCTAGAGCGGCAATTTTTATGGCATCAACCCCTAAACTGGCGCCACGGGTACCGGCCCCAATTTCAGACTTTACTTCAACAATCTTGATTTCTTTCATAATATGCGCTCCGATTTTCTTTGGCTTAGCGATAAATTATATGTAAAAACACTAAAGCCATTGCTTCTGCTTTTTTATCTTTGCCAAAATTAATAAAAAATGCAGAGCTACGCCGAATTTATAGACCTGAGTGTAGGTTTCCCTCAAGAAGGCTTTGAGGTTATTGATGACGAGTTATATTTCCATGAATTGAACCTGATGGAAATGATTGAAACGTATGGTACTCCCCTGCGTTTTACTTACTTGCCCATCATCAGTAAAAAAATTCAGGAGGCCAAGCTCATGTTCCAAACGGCTATCGTTAAGAACAACTATCGCGGCAGCTACAAATACTGTTATTGCACCAAAAGTTCGCACTTCCGCCACATTGTAGAAGAAGCGCTAAAGAACGATATACACTTGGAAACTTCATCGGCATTTGATATGCCCATGATCGATTCTTTAGAGAAAAAAGGTGCCTTAGACAAAAACATTACGGTTATTTGCAACGGTTTTAAAACGGCTCAATACAAGCAATACATCATTGATATGTTCCATGATGGCTTCCAGAATATTGTGCCGGTGCTGGACAATAAGGAAGAATTCAATGTGTACGACGATGAGTTGGACATTCCTTGCAGTTTAGGCATCAGAATTGCATCAGAAGAACAACCCGATTCTCAGTTTTACACTTCTCGTTTGGGTATTCCTTTGGAAGATGTGATCGATTTTTATAAAAATAAAATTGCATCGAACCCTAATTTTAAGGTTAAATTACTGCATTTCTTTATCAATTCAGGTATTTCTGACACGCCCTATTACTGGAACGAATTAGAGAAATACGTAACGCTGTATTGCCGTTTCAAAAAGATAAACCCCGATTTAACCACTTTAGATATTGGTGGCGGCATGCCTTTTAAAGATTCATTGGTTTTCGATTTCGATTATGAATACATGGTAAACGAGATCGTGAAACGTATTAAAGAAATTTGCGCCGAGCACGAAGTGATGGAACCGGATATCATTACGGAGTTCGGTAAATATACCGTTGCAGAAGCTTCGGGCATTTTATATAAAGTTTTGGGTCGTAAACAGCAAAATGACCGGGAGAAATGGTTGATGCTGGATGGTTCATTCATTACCAATTTGCCGGATGTTTGGGCCCTGAATCAGAAATATATCCTCTTACCGATCAATAATTGGGATTCGGAATATGAAAGGGTGAATTTAGGTGGTATTACTTGCGATGGCCAGGATTATTATAATCAGGAAGCGCACATGAACAACGTTTTTATGCCTAAAACCCGGAAAGTACAATACCTTGGCTTTTTCCACACCGGTGCCTACCAAGAAGTACTAAGTGGTTATGGTGGCATTCATCATTGCCTATTACCTTCTCCTAAACACGTCATCATCCGTCGCAACCGTGATGAAACTTTCAATTTTGAAGTTTTTGGCGAAGAGCAGAATAGCAAGCAGGTACTCAAGATATTAGGCTACACTTCCTAATTATTGATCGAATTTTTCTAATAATTTCAGGAGTGTGGCAAAATCCTTTGGGTAAGGTGCATGAACTGAAATTTCAGTTTCGGGATTTATCTTGAAGCTGACTTCTTTGGCATGTAGCGCAAATCTCTTCATAATGGGAAGCTCTTCCTGGTCTTTTCCTAATTTATAGCCACGCTTAATATCAGAAAGCATTACTGGCTGTCCGCCATACATCTCATCCCCGGCAATGGCCGCACGCTGAGAAGCCAGGTGAATACGAATTTGATGCATCCGCCCGGTAATCGGTTTACACTCTACCAAAGTATAGTGTTTGAAAAAAACGAGCGATTTGAAATAGGTTTGAGCGGCTTTGCCATCTTGTTTGCTGATGGCTACATTTTTATTCCCTAAATTGAGGATTGGTAAATCAACAAGTAGGTCTTCAAATTGGTGAGATCCGTTGATAATGGCATGATAAATTTTAGAAACTTCCCTGTGTTCAAATTGCATGGAAACAAATCGGTAGGCCTCCGGATTTTTAGCGATGATGATGGCACCAGAGGTTTCTTTGTCTAAACGGTGGCAAATTTGAGCATCTGTAGCATATTGTTTGGCTAAACGCAGTAAATTGATCTCTCCTCCATCCCTGTCATCTAATGAGCTCAGAAAAGGTGGTTTATTTACCACTATTAGGTCATCGTTTTCAAAAAGAATAATTTCTTTAAAAGGGGGGAATTTCAAAATTCAGCGTTTATTTGCTGCAAAAATAAGAGGATGTTTGAATATTTAGGCTTCGAATTTATAACCAACCCCTTTTACTGTCCCTACATATTGCTCACCAAGTTTTTCTCTTAGCTTTCGGATGTGTACATCGATGGTACGATTGGTTACGATAACAGAATCGTCCCAGATACTTTTTAATATTTGCTCACGGGTAAAAACCTTACCCGGACGAGAGGCCAACAAATACAATAATTCAAATTCTTTTTTCGCTAAAACTACTTTCTGGCCTTTTTTATATACTAAAAATGCTTCACGATCGATGCGTAAATCGGAAATTTCAAAACTTTTAACTTGATTATTGTCGCTTTCCTGTTGTACGTTTCTGCGTAAAATAGCGTTGATACGGCTCACTAAAGCCCTTGGTTTGATTGGTTTTGCGATGTAATCATCTGCCCCAACGTTGAAGCCGGCAATTTCAGAATATTCTTCGTTTCGAGCTGTTAAAAAAACCATAAAGGTGTTTTTAAACTCAGGCAGGGAGCGCATGATGCGACAGGCTTCAATACCGTCCATTTTAGGCATCATAACATCCAGAATGATGAGGTCTGGTTTTATTTTTTTAGCTTCATTAATACCATCCTGTCCATTTCGGGCAGTAAAAACCTGATAACCTTCTTTCAAAAGATTAAACTCAATTAGTTCGAGGATGTCTTCCTCATCATCTACAATCAGAATTTTAGGCAACTGGTTACTCATGCTAATTTTTCACTAATCTAAGTGCCTTTAAGATTCTAATTATTAAATTAATGTTAACAAATAATTAAAAAACTATTTCAGTGTGTTCACCAAAAAATTCTCCAAATCGGCACCTCTTAGATTTTTTGCGATGATTTTACCCTGTGGATCTAATAAAAATGATGCAGGAATACTCTCTATCTTGTAAAGATTCGCAATCGGACTGTCCCAGCGTTTCAATTCAGAAACTTGTGTCCAGGTTAAACCGTCATCTTTGATGGCTTTCAACCAGTCAGCCTTATCATCATCCAAAGAAACACCCAAAATGGTAAAATTTTTGTCTTTAAATCGATTGTACAGACGAACAATATTTGGGTTTTCCTGACGGCAAGGGCCACACCAAGATGCCCAAAAATCGAGCAATACATATTTTCCTTTGAAATCAGCCAGCCTAACAACCTTACCATCGGCTGTTGGCAAATCGAATGCAGGAGCCATACGACCAATGGATAAAGGAGCTATGGCATCCATCCGTTTGATAAACTGATTGACGGCTTCATTTTGTGGAAACTTACCTTTGATCTTATTGGCATATTCAATTAATGGCTGCTCAAATTTAACCTGATCTAAAGTGCTCATGGCATAGAAACCCGCTAAATTATCAGTTTGCTCTTTACCGAATTTAAAAGCAGCTTGGGAATACGCCTGTAAATTTTTCTCGTAACGCGGACCTAAAACTTTGTTGAGCGAATCCTGTAATTCGGGGTTTTCACTAACCTTTTGAACAAATTCTTCCTGAATTTCAGCAAATACTTTGGTGTATTTGGCGCTCAATTCATTAAATATTTGCAGCTTTTCGCTGGCTTCGTTACCCTCCACTTCGTATGAACCCGATGGCTTATTAAGGTCCATTTTAAACTCCAGTTCATCACCATTTTGAGCAACAAAAGTGATATTCTGGTCATTCAAGCTCAGGTTATAAAAACCTGCAATTGGAGCTACTCTGGTAAACTTGAATTCCTGATTTTCATTCAAAAAAGCAGAATCAATTAATTCATTATTCTGATATAGTAAGACTTTTTTCAGATTACCGGCATTCTCAACCTTACCATTTACTACAAAAGCATCTTTGTTCTTACAAGCATTTAGCAAGAAAATTCCTAGGAACAGATAAATCAATTTTTTCATCGAGCAAAAATTTTATTTCTCAAAGGTACTAAATCTGCATCTCAGAAGTTTATTATGTGGGTAGCTATTTTAAAAACCTACACAATGATTATGAAAAAAATATTTTATTTAATCCTGATCACGATTGGGATAATGGGCAAAAGCAGTATTGCCCAGATTCAGGTGAATGTTAACATCGGCATGCAGCCACTTTGGGGACCGGTTGGCTACGATCGAGTTGATTATTATTATTTGCCCGATGTGGAGGCTTATTACAATGTTGGGCGTGGCCAATTTATTTATTTGAATAACGGCAAGTGGATCTTTAGTAGTTCTCTGCCTAAACGTTATGCTTCCTACAACTTGTTTAATGGCTATAAAGTAGTAATCAACGGACCTACACCCTACCTTCAGTTTAAAAACCACCGAACAAAATATGCTAAATACCGGGGCTGGAATGGTAAACAAAAAGTCATCAAATTTAGTGATGACCCAAAATACTTTGTAGTAAAAGGACATCCGCATGGAGCGCCTCCGGGACAAACTAAGAAGATACATCAAGCTGATAAAGGTGACCGTGTAATTAAAGATGATTACTCAAATCAAAAAGGTAAGAAAAAACACTAACAAAAAAGCCCCAAATTGGGGCTTTTTTATTATTAAATAAAGCTTTTGGCCTTCTCCAATGCCTGAGACAATCCGGAGGTGTTCTTCCCTCCTGCTGTGGCAAAGAAAGGCTGTCCACCACCTCCTCCATCAATATCTTTAGCTAATTCGCGGATAATATTACCAGCATGAAGACCTTTTTCTTTTACCAAATTATCTGAAACCATAACGGTTAGACTCGGCTTACCTTCAATTTCGGCAGCTAAAACCAAGAATAGGTCAGCAACAATATCTTTAAGATTATAAGCGAGTGTTTTCACTGCTTCTGCACTCGGAAGATCGACTTTTTGTGCAATAAAATTGATTCCATTTATCTGTACAGCTTGTTTAGCCAATTCTGTTTTTAGACCGGCAGCCTTTTCTAAAATGGATTTTTCTACCTGCTTCTTTAACGCCGTATTTTCTTCCAATAACTGTTCTACAGAAGCTGCCAAATCTTTTGGATTTTTCAGTAAAGCTTTGATGTTATGCAACAAATACTCCTGTTGTGCAATGTAAGCTGACGCAGCCGTTCCGGTTATTGCTTCAATTCTGCGAACACCAGCAGCCACCGCACTTTCAGATACCATCTTGAAATAACCAATTTGTCCGGTAGTATTTACGTGAATACCACCACAAAGCTCTTTTGAAAACTGATCATCGAAGGTGATCACACGAACAAAATCGCCATATTTTTCACCAAACAAAGCTGTCACACCAGAATCAATTGCTTGCTGGTAAGGCACATTTCTTTCTTCTTTCAAGTAGATATTTTCTCTGATCTTTTCATTGACAATCTGCTCAATCCGACTCAATTCTTCATCCGTAACTTTAGCAAAGTGTGAAAAGTCGAAACGCAAATAATCAGCATTTACCAATGAACCTTTCTGGTTTACATGACTTCCCAATACCTGTTTTAACGCAGCGTGAAGCAAGTGCGTAGCAGAGTGATTGCCAGCTGTTTCTTTACGTTTTGCGATATCCACCTTGGCAGTAAATCCTGCTTTCAGATCAGAAGGAAGGGCCTCTGTGAAATGAACGATCAAGCCATTTTCCTTTTTGGTATCGGTAATTAAGGTGATTTCACCTGCGGCTTCCAGGAAACCAGTATCTCCAACCTGACCACCACTCTCTGCATAAAACGGAGTTCGGTCTAAAACGAGCTGGTACTGTTCTTTACCCTTGGCATTAATTTTACGATATTTAAGAATTTTTGAGGCTACTTCAGTGGTATCGTAACCTACAAATTCTACTTCCTCGCCGGCATTTACCTGAATCCAATCACCGGTATCGATGGCAGTAGCAGCTCTTGAACGATCTTTTTGAACAGATAGGGCTTTTTGGAAACCATTCATATCTACCTTCAAACCTTTTTCTCGAGCCATTAATTCGGTCAAATCGATAGGAAAACCATAAGTATCATATAACTCGAAAGCAAAATCGCCAGCAATGATTTGTTGATCCGCTGCATATCGTTCAAAACGCTGAATTCCTGTTGCTAATGTGCGTAGGAAAGATTGCTCTTCTTCAAGCACTACTTTCTGAACAAAATCTTGCTGGGCAATTAACTCAGGAAAAACCCCATCAAACTGCTTGGCCAAAACGGGAATTAATTGATTTAAAAAAGGTTCTTTGAAGCCCAAATTGGTGTAGGCATAGCGAACTGCACGACGTAAAATACGACGAATTACGTAGCCTGCACCCGTGTTAGCAGGTAATTGACCATCAGAAATGGCAAAAGCAATGGCACGAATGTGATCGGCCATTACACGCATGGCCACATCTGTAGCCCAATTGGCATCTTCAGGCTCAGCATCACCCTGATAAGCAATTCCACTTTTTTCAGCAATCAGCTGAATCAATGGCTGAAAAATATCGGTATCATAGTTGGAAAATTTTCCTTGCATTACGCGAACCAAACGCTCTAGTCCCATACCGGTATCCACATGCTTGGCTGGTAATGACTGAAGAGAACCGTCTTTTAGGCGGTTAAACTGCATAAACACGTTATTCCAAATCTCTATGAGTTGAGGATGATCTGCGTTGACCAAAGTTTTGCCATCTACCTGCTGCTTTTCGGCAGCCAAGCGGCAATCGAAATGGATCTCTGTGCAAGGGCCGCAAGGACCTGTATCACCCATTTCCCAAAAATTATCCTTTTTATTTCCAAGCACTATGCGGTCTTCGGCAATGTGCTTCTTCCATAAATCGTAGGCTTCCTGATCTTTTGGTAAGCCTTCTTTTTCATCACCTCCAAAAACCGTAACGTACAAGTTTTCTTTTGGGATTTTGTAAACTTCAGTAAGTAATTCCCAGCTCCAAGCAATGGCTTCCTCCTTAAAATAATCTCCAAAACTCCAATTGCCCAACATTTCGAACATGGTGTGATGATAGGTATCGATACCCACTTCCTCCAAGTCGTTATGTTTACCTGAAACCCTTAAACAACGTTGTGTATCGGCTACTCTGTGATATTTAATGGCAGCTTCACCCAGAAACAGATCTTTAAACTGATTCATCCCGGCATTGGTGAACATCAAGGTTGGATCGTTCTTGATCACCATGGGTGCCGATGGCACAATCTGATGTTGTTTACTTTTAAAAAAGTCTAAAAATTTGCTTCTGATTTCCTGCGCTGTCATTAAAAATTAAATAAAAACATGCAAAGTTAAGTTTTTAAAGCAATTTTAGATGCCGGCTGGACATAGAATTTGAATTTATTTAACTTTAAATAAATCGGTCTAAATTGTTTATAATGAATACTTAATCACTCAATTTATTCTAAATTTGCACATGCCTTATAAAGAAAGAGATATCCAGAAATTGTATTACACCATGGGTGAAGTGAGTGAAATGTTTGGTGTAAATGCCTCTCAAATTCGTTTTTATGAGAAGGAATTTGAGGTTTTGCAACCCAAAAAGAACAAAAAGGGCAACCGTTTATTTACACCTGAGGATATCGATAACTTAAAGATCATTTTTCACCTGATCAAAGAAAAGGGATTCACCCTGCAAGGCGCAAAAGACTATTTGAAAGGCAATAAAGACGAAGTAAAGGAAAATCAGAAGATCATTGATTCGCTTCAGAGGTTGAAGCAGTTTTTATTGGAGGTGAAAGAACAGCTTTAAATTACCAGGATATTTTTTCCTTGTTCAGGAAGGCAGCAATTCCTTTTTTGCAATCTTGGGTACCTCTTGCTTCAGCATTCATTTTTACTGCCCAATCCAAACTTTCTTCCAGGCTCAATTGCTGAACCTTCTTAATGAGTGATTTGGTCATAGAAACCGCACTTGAGGAAGTTTCATTGACAATTTTTTGAGCATAGTTTTGAACTTCATCATTCATTTTGTCCGCTTGTACCACAAAATTAATCAAGCCGTAGCTGAGGGCTTTTTCTGCACCGATGAGGGCACCACTTAATAATAATTCATTGGTACGGGCCTCACCCAACTTTCTAACCAGGAAACAAGAAACCAAAGCGGGTATAAAACCAATTTTAACTTCAGAATAACCAAATTGAGCCTCCGGAACAGCGAAAACAAGATCGCAAACAGATACTAGACCACAACCACCAGCAATTGCCGAGCCTTCCACCTGTGCGATAACTACCTTGGGATGTGAATAGATCTGATAAAATAAGTTCTTTAAGTTGTTTGAATCAGTGAGGTTTTCTTCAAAGGTGTTCGATTGAAGTTGCTGGAGATACGCTAAATCGGCACCAGCACTGAACACTTCGCCAAAGGCTTTTAGAAGGATGACTTTAACAGATGAATCATTTTTAGCCAGTTCAAAAGCATCGTATAATTCTTTAATCAGTTCCGGGTGGAGTGCATTTCTTTTTTCCGGACGGCTGAGAGTGATCGTTGCCACTCTTTGATCTACTTCGTAAGTAATGAATTTCATGTCTAGATCTATTTTATTCTTTAAGCAGCCATCCGATTAAAAGTTTAGTACGCTCTTGCAAAAAGTACTCTTTGCACCGATGGTTTACCTGTTAAAATGCATTTACCTTCTTCCGCTTGATTATTGAGCGGAATACATCGAATAGTTGCCTTAGTTTCTTCTTTGATTTTTTGTTCGGTTTCGGGCGTTCCATCCCAGTGTGCCGAGATAAATCCAGGGGCTTCATCTAACAATTTTTTAAACTCCTCATAAGTATCCGCTTTGCGGGTATTTTCTTGACGGAACTTTAAGGCTTTCTGGTAAATATTTTGCTGAATATCAGCCAGTAAATCATTGATATAAGTATCCAAGCCAAATTGTTCAACTGTTTGTTTCTCACCGGTATCACGGCGAGCAATTTCTACAGTTCCGTTCTCCAGGTCGCGACCACCAATGGCCACACGAACAGGCACCCCCTTCATTTCATATTCTGCAAATTTGAATCCCGGTCGTTGAGTATCCCTGTCATCATATTTAACGGAAATGCCCAGCTTCTTCAAATCGGCAATAAGTTGATCGGCTATTTGAGATATTGCGTTAAACTCTTCTTCGTTTTTATAAATGGGTACAATCACCACTTGAATAGGTGCCAATTTTGGGGGCAATACCAATCCTTGATCATCAGAATGTGCCATGATCAAAGCCCCAATTAAACGAGTAGACACCCCCCAGGAAGTTGCCCATACGTAATCGATTTTACCCTCTTTATTGGTGAATTTAACATCGAAGGCTTTGGCAAAATTCTGACCCAAAAAGTGGGAAGTTCCGGCCTGAAGCGCTTTGCCATCTTGCATTAAAGCTTCAATACAATACGTATCTAAGGCACCTGCAAAACGTTCATTGGGTGTTTTTTTGCCACGCACTACCGGCAAGGCCATCCAATTTTCGGCAAATTGAGCATAAACATCAAGCATTCGCTCTGTTTCTTCGATGGCTTCTTCCGCAGTTGCATGAGCGGTGTGCCCCTCCTGCCATAAAAATTCAGCAGTTCTTAAAAATAAACGGGTTCTCATTTCCCAGCGAACCACATTGGCCCATTGATTCACTAAAATTGGTAGATCTCTGTAGGATTGAATCCACCCTTTGTAAGTATTCCAAATAATGGTTTCAGAAGTTGGACGAACGATCAATTCTTCTTCCAACTTGGCATTTTCATCTACCACAATGTTACCATTACCATCATTTTTTAACCGATAATGAGTAACTACTGCACATTCTGTGGCAAAACCATCCACATGCGAGGCCTCCTTAGAGAAAAAAGATTTTGGGATGAATAGAGGGAAATAAGCGTTACTATGCCCGGTATCCTTGAACATTTGATCGAGTACCGATTGCATTTTTTCCCAAATGGAATATCCATAGGGCTTGATCACCATGCAACCCCGCACCGATGAATGTTCAGCTAAATCAGCTTTGCTCACTAATTCATTGTACCATTGAGAATAATCTGTATTTCTGCTCGTTAAACCTTTACTCATCGATTGTGTCTAATATATGTGGAAGATAATTTGTAAATTTAAGATCTGCTGGATCTCTTGCAAATTTATAAATTTAAAGCCATTTGCAACCTTTCGATATACATGAGCGTCTTATAGATATGAAAAGTGTAAAAAACTATTTTTTCCTTTTCCTGCTCCCCCTCCTAGGCTGTTCTACCAATAAACTAAGCCAGGTACAGGATGTAGATAATGTTTATGTTTCAAAGGCAAGGGCGAAAGAAGAGACGGTTTATTTTGCTCCATCAAGGGTGTCCACCCAAAGGCCAATTGAAACAGATTTAAGAACTGACAATGAGCTATTTAGCGATGAAGTCAGCAACTTCTCAAATAATAATTTTGGGATTGATGATTTTAGTTTTGCTTCCAGAATATATCGCTTCAATTATATGAGCCCCTGGAGAAATTATTACGATCCTTTCTTCGATTTCAGGCTCGATCCTTTTTATCATGACTATTACGCCTATAATTTTCATTTTAGAAATTCCTCATGGTGGTCATTCAATTTTAATCTAGGTCCAAATTTATTTTGGAACAATCCCTTCAGACAACCATGGTTTTATAGCCCTTTTAATTACAATAGGTGGGGAAATTATTGGGGAATGTATTCATTCTACAACCCGGTGGCTTACCCTCCCCTTTACGGTTGGGGCTGGAATAATGGGTTTGGAGTATTTCCTAACAATCCAAGAATCCTTCGCCCTCGCCCGAGGGGCATTTCAGATAATATTGGTGCCGGAAACCCTGGTTGGAATGATGGCAACGGCAGTCGGAGCCGGGCTGAAAGATATCCTACGGGCTCAAATAACAGGCCTGTCAGTGGCCGAAGCAGCGGCTCCAGACCGAGTCGTGCTCAGGACAATAACAATCAAAGAAGAGAAACAAAAGCTGATCGTTCTGAAAGTTCAGGTTCGAGAGCAGAGCGATACTCTCCTCCTGCCAATTCCGGTTCGTCAGGATCTTCTAGAAGTAGCGACAGTAATAACAAACCCAGACCTTCCAGATCGGGAGGTCGCTAATTGCTAACCAAATGAAATTGAAATACTTATTGACCATTTTGGCCACAGGAGTCAGTGTGCTTGCTGCTGAGGCTCAATACGCCGGTGATGCTTTACGTTTTTCACAAACACAACCCGGGAGCAATGCCCGGTTCAGTGCAATCGGCAATGCTCAAACTGCCATTGGTGGCGATTTGAGTTCTTTAGGTGCGAACCCGGCAGGTTTGGGTATGTTTACCCGTTCTGACTTTGGACTTACTTTCGAATTTAATAACTACAACAGCCGGGCTGATTACCTGAATAAAAATACCATAGGTAGTAAAGATGCGCTAAATTTGAATCAAGCTGCTGCAGTGATACATTTACCTGCCCTCCGTGCTAAAGGTTCCGATTTAGAAAAAGGATGGGTAAGTTTTGATTTTGGAATTGGCTTTAACAGACATGCAGATTTTGGTGCTAATTTGATCTACTCTGGAACCAACCCTGATAATTCAATTGCTGATTATTTTGCCGAATTAGCGACCAAAAATTATGGTAATCCAAGTACTTTGTCGGCTGGCTCATTGGAGCGTATGGCATATGATGACTATTTAATTGGCTATGACGATCAGGGCGATTATTATTTTCCTGCAACAGATGTGAATAGCATACAAACAAAGAGCGACAACCGCCGGGGAGGACAAAGTCAGGTAAATATGGCTTTTGCTGCCAATTACAGTAATAAATTTTATCTGGGCCTCAATTTGGGCTTCTCCAGCATACGTTATTTTTCAGATGCAGTATTTAATGAAACAGGTTACAATGTTTCCGAATCCAGTAACTATCAATTATCACTCCTACAGAACCAGGAAACAAGCGGAAAAGGATTTAATGCTAAATTAGGCTTCATCTACAAACCTGTATCTGCTTTAAGAATCGGAGCCAGTATTGAAACACCTACCTGGTACGAAATTAACGATAGTTATACGGAGGTATTAAATACGTCTCATACCGTAAATGGCTTGGAAAACACGAATTTTCCTGAAAATTACACCTTTATTTACCGATTACGTACCCCCTTAAAAATGAGCATCGGTACCGGTATATTCTTAGGAAACTTTGGCTTTATTTCCGCTGATATTGATATGGTTGATTATTCATCGATCAATTTCAGGGGGATGACCAGTGACGACATAAATATCATTGCCGATAACAACCAGGAAGTGGCTAATAATTTCAAAAAAGCCTATAATTATCGTATCGGAGGTGAAATTAAACTCGAACAACTGATGCTTCGGGCTGGTTATGGTATCCAGGGAAATCCTTATAAAAACTTATCAGATAGTCAATTCAATACAAAAATTGTCAGTGCCGGGCTTGGTTACCGAGTAAAGAATTATTACATGGATTTAAGCTATCAGCAAATCAATGGACATTCAGATCTGAAACCTTATGTCTTAAACAATGGAGCAGAGCCTGTAGCAAGTGTAAATACAAAAAGGAATAACATTCTTATGACTTTCGGAATGAGGTTTTAACAAATCTTAACACCCAAAAGCGGCAAAATTTACTACTTTTACAGTCCAATAAATGATAACCTATGCCTGCAAAAAAGATAATGTTGATGATTTGCCTGCTGATTTCTGGTACGGCCATGGCTTCGAAACTTGATTCGGTGGGTGTAGAAAGTTTGGAGGGTAAGCAGATTATCTTGCATAAACTCGATCCGAAAGAAAGCTATTTCTCTTTAGGAAGAAAATACAATGTTAACCCTGCAGCTATTATTGATTATAACCGAAATAAAGCCTTAAAAATTGGCGATTTAATTAAAATTCCTACGCAAAGACCATTTGTTGGTTCCCCTACCACAAGTCCTGCTGTAGAGCCAAACAGTACTTCTGAGGAAGAATTTGTCAGTTATACTGTAAAACCGAAGGAAACGCTGTATAGTATCGCTAAAAAATTTAATACTACTATCGAAGAAATTAAAAGGATCAATAACCTAAGAATAAGTTCTCTGGCTATTGGACAAACCCTCAAGTTGAAAAATAGTTCAGTATCACCTGCTGACACCTCGGCACCCCTGAGCGTAAATGTTCCAGCTGTAGCCAACAACCCTGTTGATACCACTACTCAAGAAAATAGCACTCAAGTAACTCTTGGTGGAGAAGAGCGAAAACTACCCGCAACCCGTTATGGTTTAAGAGAAGTGAGAGAAAAGGGCTTAGCCAGCTGGATACAAGATGAAAGTTTAGATGAAACGAAAATGCTGGCTCTTCACCCTACTGCTCCAATTGGTACCATCATCAAACTAACCAACCCAATGACTCAAAAAAGCACCTTTGCCAAGGTGGTAGGAAAATTTACCGAAAACGAATCGAATAGAGGTTTGATCATCATCATAACCAAAACCGCTGCCGATCTCATCGGCGCTCTGGATAAACGCTTTCAGGTTAATTTGGTTTACGGCATAGCAGATGAGCAATAAACCCTTTGTGATCGGTATTGCCGGCGGCAGTGGATCGGGCAAAACCTTTTTTCTAAATTGTTTCCTCAATCACTTTACTACTGGTAAAGTTTGTCTGGTTTCACAAGACGATTACTACATCCCGGTAGGTGAAATGAGTGCCGAAGAGAACCGCTTATATAATTTCGATTTACCTTCAACCATAGATGATAATTTATTTTTAAGCGACATCAACAAATTATTAAATGGTGAAACAGTATTTAAGAAAGAGTATACATTTAACAACCCGAATGCTACACCCAAATTATTGGAGATTAAATCAGCCCCAATAATTATTGTTGAAGGTTTGTTCATCCTTCATTTCAAAAAAATAGCTGCTCAATTGGATCTCAAAATTTTTATCGACACAGAGGAAGAAATTGCCTTAAAACGCAGACTGAAACGCGATTTATTAGAACGAGGCTATTCTGAAGAAGACATCTTGTATAAATGGTTCAATCACGTAATGCCTGCCTATAACGAATACTTATTACCTTATAAAACTGATTGTCATAAGATCATTAGCAACAATACCCATGTTGCTGAAGACATCATGAAAGTAACTGAGGAAATTTCAGAAGAATTGAGGGTTGAAGTTTTACCTAAACGTCTGGTTTAGATCTTCATTTCCGGGATTTCTCCTTCGATGATCAGTTTACCGGCCGTAGCTTGTTTAATTTCTTCAACGCTCACACCCGGAGCCCTTTCTTCTAATTTGAAACCACCCTCTGGCAGAACAGAAAGTACAGCTAACTCCGTCACGATCTTTTTTACACAACGAACGCCAGTAAGAGGCAAACTACATTGAGTCAATAATTTACTTTCACCGGCCTTATTTACATGTTGCATCGCCACAATGATATTTTTAGCCGAAGCTACCAGATCCATGGCTCCTCCCATTCCTTTCACCATTTTACCTGGAATTTTCCAATTGGCAATGTCTCCATTCTCAGATACTTCCATGGCACCTAAAATGGTAAGGTCTACTTTCTGAGCCCTGATCATCCCAAAACTCATGGCCGAATCGAATACTGCCGAACCAGGAAGCGTAGTGATGGTTTGCTTACCCGCATTGATCAGATCCGGATCCTCTTCTCCTTCCAATGGAAAAGGTCCCATTCCCAACAATCCGTTTTCAGATTGTAAAACCACATTAAATCCTGTTGGAATATAGTTAGCAACCAGCGTAGGAATCCCGATTCCTAAATTGACGTATGACCCATCTTGTATTTCTTGCGCAATACGTTTAGCAATACCGTTTTTATCTAACATATTTTTATTGGGTTCTAACTGTTCTTTGTTCTATTCTTTTCTCGTAGCGCTCCCCTTGAAAAATGCGATGCACATAAATTCCCGGTGTATGTATATGGTCCGGATTTAAGACACCTGGCTCCACCAATTCTTCTACCTCGGCAATGGTAATTTTACCAGCCATGGCCATGATGGGATTAAAGTTTCTGGATGTGGAACGAAATACTAAGTTTCCTGCTGTGTCACCTTTCCAAGCTTTAACAATGGCAAAATCGGCGTCAAATGCCATTTCCATCAAGTAATCCTTTCCATTGAAATTACGTATTTCTTTGCCTTCAGCTACTTCGGTACCCACGCCGGCTGGAGTAAAAATAGCAGGCATTCCGTATCCTGCAGCCAAACACCTGGTGGCTAAAGTTCCCTGTGGAATCAATTCTACTTCTAACTCACCGCTCAATAATTGACGTTCAAACTCTGCATTTTCGCCAACGTAAGAAGAGATCATTTTTTTTACTTGCCGCTGGTGCAACATCAATCCGATACCAAAATCATCCACACCTGCATTATTGGAGATACAAGTCAGGTTTTTTACCCCTTTTTTAACCAAAGCATTGATGCAGTTCTCAGGGATGCCACAAAGGCCAAAACCTCCGAACATAATGGTCATGCCATCCTGTACATCTGCAACTGCTGCTTCGGCATTTTTTACGGTTTTATCAATCATGGTGTTAGTTTTGGCAAAAATAACAATTGCAAATGGAGTAATGTATCATATAGAAATAAAAAAACCGCTACAATCCTGCAGCGGTTTTTAATTTTATAAATATTAATTATTGTTTAGTCATCATCCAGGTACCACCATTGGTTTTACTTGGTTTAATACCCCATGTAGCATTATTAATAGTCCCATCTTTGGAATCATAAAAAGCAGTATAAATTAACTGTGTAGGATTACCTGAATAAGTAAAAACAATATCTAAGATATTGTCTGTTAATGTGTAATTTCCTGTTCCAACCTTTGTGGCATTACCTTGCGCATCAAAAACATTTACTATTCCATTTCCCGGAACTCCATCATTTTTAAGCTCAAAACTCAGATAGTATTCTGTAGGATCCCCGATTGTAGTATAATGACCAATCCAAATACCATCGACCGGAATAGTTGGAACAGGCGTAGGTTCGTCTTTTTTACATGAAACTAAGGTGGATAAAATCAACACCAGAGCCAAATAAGTTATTTTAATAGTTTTCATAGATAGATACGATTAAATTATATCTATTAAAAACTACAAAAAACTAGATTTATTGTCTGCTGGAATTTTTATTCAAAAATAAACATAGGTGATCCCGTCACCTCCCCTGTCCGGATGCTCGTCCTCCATTCGGGAAACTTGTGAGTATTTCCTGAAATAATCTCTGATCATTTTTCTTAAAATGCCATCTCCTTTGCCATGAATGATTTTTAAACTTGGATAGCCGGAAATGATCGCTTTGTCCAATAATTTTTCTATTTCAAACAGTGCTTCTTCTGCACGCTTACCTCTTACATCAATCTCCGGACTAAACTTTGCACTTTCATTAAGAGAAAAGGTGTTGGAGCGACGAACTTCTTTCGGAACAGCTGTATTTTTTACCTTTTGCACCCGGTTTTTTTTAACTACCGAACGTAGATCGCCCATGGCCAATATGACATTGTCTTTCGCAATTTCCATCACCTGAGCAATGGTCTCCGCATCATCCAACTTAACCCAGTCCCCAACGGCAATTAAAGCTGGTTCAGCAAGTTTGGCCTCTTGTTTAACAATAGTGTTTTTTTCCATTTCAGCAGCCAGGTTTTTTCTGAGCGCTTGCGTTTTCTCTTTATCGGCCTTGCTTTGTTTGATTTCAGAAATGGTATTTTCAACTAATTTATTGGCATTTTTAATGATCTGCTGAGCCTCTACTTTAGCTTCTTTCAGGATATTTTTCTTTTGCTCATCTAAATAGGTTTTAAGCTGAGTGTTTTCATCTAGTAAAGTTTTAACTTCTTTCTCTTTACGCTCCAAACTGATCTTTTGGTCCAATAAAGCTTTTTTTTCTCTTTCTAAATCGACCAAAAGACTATCAACTTCTTTTTGCTGATGACCTACCTTCTGTTTGGCTGAACTTAAAATTGTAGCCGATAAACCTATTTTTTGAGCGATTTCGAAGGCATAAGAACTACCTGGTTTACCCACTTCGAGCCTATACATCGGCTTCATTTGCGTGTTATCAAAAAGCATGGAAGCGTTTTCCATATCCTCAGTATGGCTGGCAAAGTTTTTAAGATTTGAATAATGCGTGGTTATTACTCCTTTGATGTTTTTTTGATGTAAACTCTCCAATACCGCCTCCGCTACCGGGCCACCAAACTGTGGATCGGTACCGGTACCAAACTCATCTATCAAAACCAATGTTTTGGCATCTGCATGCTCAGTAAAATACTTCATTTTAGAAAGATGCGCACTGTAAGTACTCAAATCACTTTCTATGGATTGATCATCACCAATATCAGCAAATACCCTTTTGAAAATGCCGAACCTGGAATTAGGATCTGCGGGAACCAGCAAGCCAGACTGTACCATGAGCTGCAAGAGACCTACTGTTTTCATGCAGACTGATTTGCCACCAGCATTTGGTCCTGAAACTAAAATAACCCGCTTTTTTTCATCTATATCGATGTTCAAAGGCACTACAGTTCCACCCTCATTCTTCGAAGAAAGTAAAAGCAGCGGATGCCTTGCATTACGCAGATGTATCTGGGTGTCTTTAACCAACTCAGGCATCTCTGCCTCAATTTCTTGGGCAAAAAGCGCCTTAGCCCTAACAAAATCGAGTTTACACAATAATTTATGGTAAGAAATTAACAAAGGCACATAAGGACGTAACTGATCGGTAAGAGCGATTAAAATCCGGATCACCTCCCTCCTTCGGTCAAATTCCAAATCTCTGATCAAATTGTTGAGCTGGAAAACTTCTTCAGGTTCCATAAAAACGGTTTGACCAGAAGCAGACTCATCATGAATAAATCCTTTTAATTTACGTTTATTCTCTGCCAAAATCGGAATACATAGCCTTCCTTCGCGTAAGGTCAAACTACCTTCGGCTGTCCAGCCGTTTTGTTGGGCATTTTTAAATATTTGATCAATTTTTTTGCGTGCCTCTTGTTCAGCTTTAGCCAAACTGGCACTAATTTTTTCTAAATCGGGCGATGCATTGGCTTTGATTTTGCCCTTGGCATCAATTACCTTTTCTATCTGTTGTACGATCTGCTTTTCTACCGGAAGGTGTTCAAATAAAGCCTCCAGGTTGGGGTAAAGTTGGGCCCTCTCATTAAAATAATTGATGACAGAAAAAACAGAACTAAGGGAGGTGTGAATTTGAAATAATTCTTCTTCAGCCAAAAAAGTACCCTCAATTTTGACCTTATCGGCAAATGATTTTAAATCATAAAATTGATGAAGTTGTAAAGGACTGTCGGAAGCCAAAATGAGTTTAAACTCATGTGTTTGGCGCAAGAATTTATTGATCTCCTCATATGAACTTAAAAACCCAATCTTGTCTACCATCTGTTCGCCCATGGGGCTCATGCAATAAGATTTGATAAAGGTTTTAATTTCGCTTAGACCGAGTTTATCTATAGCATTAGGCGGGTAAATCATCCAAGAGCTTATTTGATCCGATCTGCAATGGGTTTGCTGGCTTCCTGAATTTTTTTCTGAAAGCCGGCATTGATTTGGCTGTACATACTGTCCAGTAAAACAGGATTTTTAGCATAGTATTTCAAGCTTTTTTCAAACTGTTTCAAATCAGTATGGTGTTTTTTTAATACCATTTGATAATATCCAGATGATACTTTTTTTACACTATCCAAATCAGAAATAGTATTTAAATAAGCTTCAGTAAGGTGAATATCTTTAAGTATAGCCTTCATTTCAGCTTCCGACAAAACTCCTTCAGGAGTTTGAACACTTGAACAGCCAAACAGTAAAATCAAAAGTCCGAAAAGCACTAATAATCGCTTCATTTCTTAACTTAGCCAAATTAATTGAACAAAAACAAAAGTACTCATAAATGAGCATTGAAGCGAATATCCTCTCTCTCAAAACTGAATTGGATCCACTAAAAGTGAAACTTGTGGCAGTTTCTAAAACAAAACCGAATGAGGACATTTTGCAAGCCTACCAAGCTGGCCAGAGAATTTTTGGTGAAAACACCGTACAGGAATTGGTAAAAAAACAAGAGGATCTTCCAAAAGATATTGAATGGCATTTGGTTGGACATCTTCAAAGCAATAAAGTAAAATACATTGCCCCTTTTATCAGTCTGATACATGCGGTGGATAGCTTAAAATTATTGACTGAGATCAATAAACAGGCAGAGAAGAACAATCGAATCATTAACTGTCTGTTACAAATTCACATTGCTGATGAGGATACCAAGTTTGGTTTAGACTTTGATGAAGCCATTGAACTTTTGCGCTCAAGTGAATATGAGCAAATGGAGCACATCCGCATAGTAGGTTTGATGGGCATTGCCACCAACACCGAAAATCAGAAGAAAATTACGGAGGAATTTTATGAATTAAGAACTCTTTTTAAAGGAATAAAAGCTTCTTTTTTTCGAAATTCCGACTATTTTACAGAATTATCCATGGGCATGTCATCCGATTATAAATTAGCCATTGAGCAAGGAAGCACCATGGTTCGTTTAGGCAGTACTATTTTCGGTGAAAGAAATTACCCCAACAAAACAGGCATATGAGCAAAGTAAATATTCGTGTTGCCGTAAAAGCGGATTGTGAAAGATTATTGGAACTGATCAACGAATTAGCACTTTACGAACGGGCTCCTGAAGAAGTAACTGTAACCCTGGCTGAATTTGAAGAGGCTGGATTTGGCAAAAATCCTGTATGGAAAGCCTTCGTGGCCGAGATGGACGGCATAATTCAAGGTTTTGCCCTCTATTATATCCGTTATTCAACATGGAAAGGTTGCCGTTTGTATTTAGAAGATTTCTTGGTAACTGAATCTTTTAGAGGCAAAGGAATTGGTAAAATACTTTTTGAAACCATTATCCAGGAAGCTAAAGATTTAGGATTTAACGGAATGACCTGGCAGGTACTTGACTGGAACGAACCAGCTTTGAACTTCTATAAAAAATACGAGGCTCAAATTGAGTCGGGCTGGTTAAACGGCTCGCTGAGCAAAGAACAAATCAATAATTTTAAGTAAATGGCCCAGGTATTCAAATTTGGCGGTGCCTCTGTTAAAGACGCTGATGGCGTAAAGAATCTGGTTAAGATCGTACAGCTTCATCAAGATAAAGAATTACTGATCGTCATTTCTGCCATGGGCAAAACCACCAATGCCCTCGAAAAGTTAAATCAGGCTCATATTCAACAATCAGAAGAAACAAATTCTTTATTTTCTCAGGTTAAGAAGGCACATTACCAAATCATACAGGAACTTTTCGAAAATCCAAATCACCCTATTTTCCATGAGGTAGAAAATACTCTTGTAGAAATAGATTGGATTTTGGAAGAAGAAGCACACCCTGACCCTGATTTTAATTACGATCAGATTGTTTCAGTAGGTGAATTATTATCAACCAAAATTGTAGCAGCATACTTAAACGAATGTGGCATCAAAACTAAATGGCTAGATGCCAGAAGCTTTATACATACCGATAATACCTACCGAGAAGGGAAAGTGAATTGGGAGAAAAGCAAAGAATTGATCCAACAAACCATACCGACTATTTTAAAGAATGGAGTTGCACTTACGCAGGGCTTTATTGGTGGTACATCTGAAAACTTTACCACTACATTGGGACGTGAGGGTTCCGACTATTCGGCTGCTATTTTTGCCAATTGCCTAAAGGCAGAAAGTGTGACCATTTGGAAAGACGTACCCGGTGTATTGAATGCAGATCCAAAACTATTTCCGAATACTAAAAAATATGAACAACTCTCCTATGCTGAAGCTATTGAGATGACCTATTATGGAGCCACTGTAATTCACCCAAAAACCATTAAACCATTGCAAAATGAAGGCATTCCGCTATTGGTAAAACCATTTGCCGACCCGGGTGCAACTGGTACCATTATTTCTGGGGATGCCCCGTCAGAAAATATCATACCAGCCATTATTGTCAAAAAAGAAGAACTCTTGGTCTCCATTTCCAGTAAAAACTTTTCATTTATTACCGAAGATCATTTGAGTGAGATATTTTCTGCATTTGCGGAATGCCAGATCAAAATAAATATGATGCAGGTTTCTGCTTTGAGTTTTTCTGTATGCATTGATCAAAATGAAAAGCGCTTTCATCAATTAACTGAACTTTTGGCCGGTAGCTTTAAAATAAAATACAACGACGGCCTCGAGCTCATCACCATTCGTCATTTTACTCCTGATTTAGTGGCGGAACTAAGTAAAGGTCGGCGAATTTTTATGGAACAACTCAGTCGGAATACAGCACAAATTGCCTTAAAATAATTTGAACAAGCACATTTTAAATACTGAAGTTCAAGAATACATAAGGCAGCACTTGCATTTGGACCCTGCGCAATTGGCCCTAAAAAAAAGTCCTTTTAGCGAAGTAAGCAGCAAAGAAATCGCTGAACAGTTAGCTGGTAAAAAAACAGCCGAAAAAAAAATGCCCGAATGGTATGCAAGTGCAGGAATCTATTTCCCACCCAAATTAGCCATGGAGCAAGCTTCTTCTGCTCAAACAGCTATTTATAAAAGCAAATTGATGGAGGGTAAAAAGATCATAGACCTCAGTGCTGGCATGGGTGTGGACAGTTATTATTTCAGCAAAAAAGCAGATTGGGTTTGGCACGTAGAAAAACAAGCTGAACTTTCTGCCATTGCAACTCATAATTCGGAGGTGCTGGGTGCGAAAAACATCAATTTCATTACAGGTGACGGCATCGATTATCTTCGAGAAACCAAAGAAATATGGGACACCATTTATGTTGATCCTTCCAGACGTGTAGCCGGAAAAAAGGTTTTTAAACTCAGCGATTGCGAACCCGATGTCGCCACCTTATTAGATTTATTTTTTGAACACGCTACTTGCGTGATGATCAAAACAGCGCCATTACTGGATTTAACTTCTGGATTAAACGAGCTTAGAAATGTAACAGACATTCATGTGCTGAGCGTAAACAACGAAGTGAAAGAATTGTTATGGATATTGAAACGAGAAAGTTCGGTTGCAGAAACTAAAATTCATTGCGTGAGTTTGACCAGTGAGGTAGAGCAGCATTTTTCTTTCAATATTTCTGAAGAAAAAGCAGTGAACCTACCCTGCTATTCGGATATAAAAACTTACCTATATGAGCCCGATACAGCCTGGCTGAAAGCGGCTTGTTTCAAGCTGATTGCCCAGCGATATGGGGTAGATAAATTACACCAACATACACATTTATACACTTCAGATGTTTTTAAAAGCGAATTTCCTGGCCGTGCTTTTAAAGTTACGGAAGTGAATTCTTACAAGGAATTCTCTAAGTCAAAAGAGAAAAGGAAAGCGAACGTCATTGTTAGAAATTTTCCGATCACTGCACCCGAATTACAAAAGAAACACCAAATCAAGGACGGAGGCGAACAATACCTGATTTTTTGCAAAGACCAACAAGCGGACTTAAAAGTAATTTCTGCCAAGCGAATTTAAACCCAATAAAAAAGCCTTATTGAATTCAATAAGGCTTTCTAAATTATGGTTAAGCTATGCTTTTAAACCTTCTTTACTTGTACAGCTTGTAATCCCTTACGACCTTCTTCTACTTCGTACTCCACATCATCATTATCTTTCAGGGTACCATTACCACCCTCAACATCTTTGAAGTGTACAAAAATGTCAGTTCCATCTTCTTGAACAATGAAACCATAACCTTTTTGGGTGTTAAACCATTTAACTTTTCCAGTTTTCATAATA
>CANGZD010000002.1 GCA_947458875.1 Sphingobacteriaceae bacterium | reverse complement strand
TTTGAAGGCAGTTGTCCCATACTTCGGTACAAGTTTTTTCCATATACGTATCTTAATCTATTGAGTTACAAGCATTAAAAACAAAGGGAGGTAGTGGCCCATTGGAACCTCGAATATTCTAAAAATATTTTAGATATAAAACTAAATTTCAAAATTATTGTTAACTGCTTGCAAATTAGCTAAATAGCTTATTTTTTTTCCTTGTTTTCTTTGGAAAATAAAGTCGATTCTACCCAGGTTGATGCCGGCAAAACCCACCTGATTGATCAAAGTTTCTTTGCTGCTTAAATTTTTAACGACAAAAGGTTCGTCTAAGAATGTGTGCGTATGACCCCCAATTATTAAATCGATGTGGTGTGTATTGCGGGCAATCACTTTATCCGAGACTTTATCATCCCGGTAATCGAAACCCATATGTGAAAGACAAATGATCAAATCACAACGGTGTTCATTCTTCAGTTCAGCTTCAATTTTTAAAGCTTTAGCTAAGGGATCGAGATAACGAGTATTTCCATACTGCACCTTATTCACTAAACCTTCCAATTCAATCCCTAAACCAAAGACCCCAATTTTGAGCCCATCTTTTTTAAAAATTTTATACGGCCTGGTTTTATCGTGTAACAAAGTGTCGGACAGATCATAATTGGCATTCAGTATTGGGAAATTGGCATGAGGCAGTTGCTTGTAAAAGCCCTCCACTCCATTGTCAAAATCGTGATTTCCCATAATTCCGGCATCGTAACCCATCATGCTCATCATTTTCAATTCCAGCTCTCCACCATATAAATTGAAATAAGGAGTTCCCTGAAAAATATCACCTGCATCAAACAACAAGACATGATCTTCTTCGGCACGAATCCGGTTGATGAGTGCGGCTCTGGGTGCTACCCCGCCCCTTCCCTGATATTTCGATCCATCCATAGGAAAAGGATCAATACGACTGTGCACATCATTGGTATGCAGAATGGTTAGTTTGACCAATTCATCTTTAGCGTATACCGAATCTGGTTTGATGCCTAAGGCCAACAAAGCACTCCCGGCGATGGTGTTTTTTAAAAAGCTTCTTCTAGTCCAGTGTAATTCTTCCATCGAGCTGCGGATTTATGGTTTTACCTGCTTTGTTTTGTTGTTTCAAATATTCCAGAATGGTATCTCGTAATTTGATGTCAAATTCTTTGCGGTTATAGGCTTTGGCAAAAATGTAGCCGCCGTCTCCCTGATTGGCCATATAATCAGAAGTTAATACAACGTATTCCTTTTGATTATTAAATTCTTGTCCGTTGATGAGAATATTGACGGCTTTTTTATCCTTGATTTTGAAACGAATTCCTGATACCGGATCACCCCCCATTTGGGCTATGTAATCGAGGAAAAGCTGCATGTCGTTTCCATTGAAAGTGACCGCTACCAAACGGTTTTCGAACGGCATGAGCTCATAGATTTTATATAGTGGGATTTTACCTTGCGGAAGCGCCAGTCTCAATCCCCCATAATTGGTATAAGTCATGTCAAATTTGATTCCATTTTGACGGGCAATCTCAGCCATGGCATCTGCCATTAAATTGTTCAATCGGCCTTCTGGTTTAGCACGAGTAATTTCGGTCTCAGCTACAGCAACGATATCATTCATGTTCGAATCTAAACGTTGCTTGTAAGGCTTATAAAAAGCCAACAAAGCCGAGTCTGCAGGAAGATCTTTAGAGATGGCGTATTGTTTTTTAATCGAATTGCTCAGTTGTAGTTTTGGGCTGCAAGCGACCAATAACGAAAGTACTGCAGCAATTAAAAAGAGGTCTCTAGTGTATTTCATCTTAATATTCCCCGAATTCTTTGCGTAAAGTATCAGCAATTTCGCCGAGGGTGGCGTAAACTTCCACGGCTGTTAAAATATGAGGCATCAGATTTTCGTTGCCAGCAGCCACTTTAGCTAATTCGGCCAGGGCTTTTTCAACTGCAATCGAATCACGTTCTGCCTTAAGTTTGTTCAGCTTATCAGTTTGCACCTTTCGTATTGAATCATCCACTCGAAATACTTCTGCATGTACACCATCATTTTCTGTGAATTTATTGACACCCACTAAAATTCGATTCCCTTCTTCCAAATCTTGCTGGTATTCGTAGGCGGCATTACCAATTTCCTGCTGCATGTACCCAGATTCGATGGCATTAACAGCACCCCCCATGGCATCGATGGTTTCAATGTATTTCCATGCGGCAGCTTCTATTTCGTCGGTTAAGTGCTCCACAAAATAAGAACCGGCCAGGGGGTCTACCGTATCGGTCACACCACTCTCAAAAGCAATGATCTGCTGCGTTCGTAATGCAATTTTAGCCGCAGCCTCGGTTGGTAAGGAAAGTGCCTCATCGTAACCGTTGGTATGCAACGATTGGGTCCCGCCCAATACTGCAGCCAATGCCTGATTACCCACCCTTACAATATTGTTTAAAGGTTGTTGTGCAGTTAAAGTTGAGCCTCCAGTTTGGGTATGAAAGCGCAATTTTTGTGCGGAGGGATCACTGGCACCCAGCTCTTGAGTCATTTTTGCCCACATGCGGCGGGCAGCCCTGAATTTGGCAATTTCTTCAAAAAAATTATTGTGGCAATTAAAGAAGAAAGACAATCGCTTTGCGAAAACATTGATCTCTAAACCTTTGTCTATGGCAGCTTTTAAATAAGCCTTTCCATTGGCCAAAGTAAAGGCCAATTCCTGAACAGCAGTAGAGCCCGCCTCCCGAATGTGATATCCTGAAATAGAAATGGTATTCCACTTAGGAACCTGCTGGCTACAATATTCGAAAACATCTGTAACCAGACGCATGGAAGGCTTGGGTGGATAAATATAAGTGCCCCGGGCGGCATACTCTTTTAAGATATCGTTCTGTATGGTACCAGAAATCTGCTGAATATCAGCTCCCTGTTTTTTGGCTACCGCGATATACATGGAAAGTAAAATAGCTGCAGTGGCATTGATGGTCATGGAGGTGGTGATTTTTTCCAGCTCAATTCCATCAAATAAAATCTCCATGTCTCTTAATGAATCGATGGCCACACCTACCTTACCTACTTCCCCATCGGCCATCGGATGGTCTGAATCGTAGCCGATTTGTGTAGGCAAATCGAATGCAACCGATAAGCCCATGGTACCCTGACCTAACAAATAATGATAGCGTTTATTAGATTCTTCGGCAGTAGAAAAACCAGCGTATTGACGCATGGTCCAGGTTTTACCGCGGTACATATCCTTTTGAATACCTCTGGTAAAAGGGAATTCGCCAGGGCGTTCGGTAATTAGACGAGGTTCGGAATAAACTTCTTTAATTTCTATACCCGATGTGGTGGTAAATTTTTTCTCAGCCATTTTTTAAAATGATTCCCAATATCGGGTTTTTAGAGAAAATAAATACACATCCATTGCTAATTTACTTTGTTGACTTAGCGTAAAAAGGAACTTTCCGAACAGGCAGACCAACGAATAAGCTTATATTTGTACTTTAAACCTGTTAAGTATGAGTACTACAATAATCAACCAGGCTCCGGTTAGTTTTACCGAGGGTGCCAAAATAGAAATCAAGAAGCTGATCGAACAACAAGAGATCGGCCCGGATTTTGCGCTGAGAGTTGGTGTAGAAGGTGGCGGTTGTGCTGGGATGAACTATATTTTAGGCTTCGACCAGAAAAAAGACGGCGACCAAGAATATGAGCTGGACGGTATCCGTATTTTTATGAATAAGGCCCATGGCTTGTATTTAGCCGGGATGGAGATTGATTTTCAGCATGGTTTAAATGCCAGAGGCTTCACTTTTAATAATCCGAACGCCAGCAGCACCTGCGGTTGCGGTACCTCTTTTTCAGTATAATCTCTCTGAGTGTAACATTTCCTATAGTCCCGCTGTCAAATAAGCGGGATTTTTTATTTATAGCCATACATAATGAACTATTCGGAGAACGTAAAGGTTGCCATGCAATCGGTAAAAAGCAATAAGCTGCGTACATTTTTAACTGCGCTCATCATTGCCTTTGGTCTGATGGCATTGGTTGGAATTCTAACTTCCATCGATGCGATCAAAAGCTCGCTCAACAACACCTTCTCCAGTATGGGCTCCAACTCCTTCACCATCAGAAATCGCGGAATTGGCATCAGAATCGGTGGAGGTGGCACCCGACCAAAAAGATTCAAGCCCATCAGCTATCAGGAAGCCGTTGCTTTTAAAAATCGCTTCGATTTTCCGGCAATCATCTCCGTAAACACCTTTGCCTCGTTTGCAGGTACGGCTAAATACGGCAACGAAAAAACCAATCCTAATATTTCCGTTTTGGGAGCGGATGACAGTTATTTGTTTACCGGAGGTTATAAACTGGCGGCTGGTCGTAATTTTTCCCAAGGTGAATTGGACTATGGCAATTCGGTCACCATTATTGGGCACGAATTAAAAACTAAACTTTTCAAAAACAGCGACCCTATTAATCGCATCATCACTGTTGGAAACAATAAGTTCAGAGTGATTGGAGTTTTTGCTGAAAAAGGTTCCAGTGTCGGTTTTGGTGGTGATAAAGTCTGTGTAATCCCACTCTTAAGGGCCAAACAAATCATGACCCTGAGCAATCCCTCCTACACCATTTCTGTGATGGTAAATGATCCTGGAAAAATGGAAGCAGCGGTAGGTGAAGCCACCGGTGTATTCAGAAATGTAAGAAAACTAAGGGTTCAGGATGAAAATAATTTTGAGGTGACCAAGAGTGATGCCATTGCACAAACCCTGCTCGAAAATATTAAATACGTAACCTTGGCTGCCATTGTAATCGGCTTCATCACTTTAGTGGGCGCTTCCATTGGCTTAATGAATATCATGCTGGTTTCGGTAACGGAGCGTACCCGCGAAATTGGAATCAGAAAAGCAATAGGTGCCACCCCCGAAGTCATTCGACGTCAATTCTTGATGGAAGCCATTGTAATCTGTTTATTGGGCGGACTCAGCGGGATCATCCTTGGGATTTTAATTGGCAACCTGGTAGCCATTGCTTTGGGCGGAAGCTTCATCATCCCATGGTTATGGATGACCTTGGGAATCATCATCTGTGTAGGCGTTGGGGTGGTTTCCGGTTTTTATCCAGCCTCAAAAGCCTCTAAATTAGACCCGGTTGAAGCCCTGCGATACGAGTAATTATTTCAATTCGTCCAAAACTCTGAACATCTTTTGCCGGATAGCTGCTGTACTCCCGTTGTAATTATTTATCATAAACGAGAAGACCAAATTCTGACCAGCTGCATTGGTGTGGTAACCTGCATATGCCAAAACATCAGCAATGCTGCCGCTTTTCATTTTCATTTGATTGTACAGAGGCAGACTCTCGTAAAATGGAGCATACCAAGGTTCTTTTTTAACAAATTGTAGTATCCGTGCCATGGATTGAGTGGTCACACGGTTGGCAGGAGAAAGTCCGCTGCCATCATAAATATTCAGTGAACGAGGATCGATATTCAATTTTTCTTGCCAGAAATCTTTTACAATTGACACAGCATCAGCGGTATGTGTCGGCTTGCCCTTCTTCCATGCAAAGGTCTTGAGGAAATTTTCGCCGTATAGATTGATACTCTTCCTATTGAACCAGTAAATTAAATTGCTCAAGCTGGGAGAGCGGGTGGTATGAATAAGTCGATAATTCGGATTAAGTGATATATTTTCAGACTGAAGCTTACGCCAGCTGCTAGTTTCTTTTGAAACCGGTATACCGGCAATTTTTAGTGTATCTGCCAATCGGCAGGAAAGGTCTAAAGCCGGATCGGGAATGGCGGGCGAAACTGGTTTACTTAAATCAATGGCGTAAGTACCACGCAAATAAATCAAATTAGAATTTGGGGCCATGTAGGCATAAACCTGATCGCCGGTGCCTGCTTTACCGGTGAGCACCTCATTTACAAACTGCATATAAGGCATAACGGGAATTATGCTCTTCAGTGTGACGGGGTCGCCCACCTTGTTTCCCGGACGTATGTAAACATCAAATTGGTTCTCTCTCCAGCTGAGCGAAGAAGCCCCGCCGCCGTAATAATTACCTACATCCTGCCAGATCCAGCCATCGGGAATAATCTGGGTACCAAATAAATGGTCATCGGCAATAATTTGACCCTTTATTTGTTTGATGCCTGCATTTTTAATAGCATTAAGCCAGGCTCCTAATACTACTTCTGTTTTTGTTTGGTCGAAACGCCAGCTACCTAAACTGGGGTCTCCACCTCCTAAAATGTACACATCACCATCTAAAATTCCTGAAGGGCTGATGGTACCAGTATGCGCTAAATTGGTCTCATAAGTAAAATCGGATCCCAATAAATAAAATGCAGTAGCAGCAGTAATAGTTTTAAGACTGGAAGCCGGTGCCAAACCCATATTCCCATTTTTAGAAAAAAGCACTTCACCATTATCTGCATTGAGCACGGTTAAAGAAGCCGAAGCAAAAGCCATTTGCGGATCGGCCTCCAATTGCTCATAAGCCTGTTTAATTTTTTGACTGAAAGAAGTTTGGCCTTTAAGCAGATAAAAGGAGAACAAAAACAGCAGGGTGGTTAGGTATCGCATGCTTAAAATTATAAAAATTTAGATACAGAGGATCTCTTACCGTGCGAATCGATATATTTAAACATCCTAAATGCAATTGAACTAATTATGAAACGATTAATGATTTATGTCTTCCTGGCTATGTTCAGCTTGAACTTTGCACTGGCACAGGATAAAAAAGCCATCAGCCACGAAAGTATGTGGATGATGAAAAGAGTAGGTACACCAGAGCTTAGCCCGGATGGGAAATGGGTAGTTTTTAGTGTGCAGGAACCCAGTTATGATGAAAAAGAAGTAGTAAACGATTTGTGGATCGCCCCAGCCGACGGCAGCATTGCTCCACGAAAAATCACTTCGGGAAAAGCAGGCGAATCGGGCTACCAATGGAGTCCAGACAGTAAAACCCTGGCTTTTGCGGCCCGCAGAGATGGCGAAGAAAGTAGTCAGATTTACTTGTTGAATATTAAAAACGGGGGTGAAGCACAGCGCTTTACAAATATTTCTACCGGTGCGGGGGCTCCAAATTGGAGTCCTGATGGGAAAGCCATCATGTTCAGTAGCAGCGTATTTCCGGGTGCTTTTACCGAGGCTCTGAGCAAGAAAATAGCCGACGAAAAGAAGAAAATCAAGTATAAAGCCCGGGTGTATACTGGCTTCCCTATCCGGGATTTTGATCGCTGGCGTGATGAAAAACAGACACACCTCTATGTTCAAAATCTAGACAGCACTTCGGCTACGAATGTTTTCAGCAAAATGAGCATCATCAACGACCCAGGTTTCCGACTGGGTGGTTATAGCTGGACACCAGATAGCCGTGGCATTGTTTTTTCAGCTACGCTGGATGGACAGGTACAAGCATCGCAGGAAGCGATATATAAACTGTATCAGTTAGGATTGGGCGGACAGGATGCGGAACTAATCCTGGAAAGCGAGAAAGCAGGATTTTATGCGCCCAACTTTAGCCCGGATGGCAAAACTTTATTTGCTACCGAAAGCGCCTTTGGCAATTACAAAGTATACGATTTAGGAAAACTGGCTCGTTTTGACTGGCCTTCCCTCAAAAATAAGACTTATATCGCTCCCGAACTCGATCGTCCGGTGAACAGCTACACGGTAAAAAATCAAAGCATTTTTATGAGTGTGGAAGATCAGGGGCATGATAAAATCTATCAGTATAACCTGGCTAAAAAACAATTGAGCTTATTAACCAAGGGCAAAAAGGGCTGTTTCAATGCTGTTTCGGTTTCTGATGATGGCAAGGTGATTGTAGCGAACTACGACGACGCCAACATGCCATCCGAAGTAGTACGAGTAGATGCCAATAGTGGAGAAAGTAAAGCCATCAGTACATTTAACAAAGCAGCACTTGCTGCTTTGGATATGCCTGAAATTGAAGAATTCTGGTTTACCAGCAGTAGAGGCAAGCAAATCCACAACATTATAGTTCGCCCTGCCGGATTCGATCCCAATAAAAAATACCCATTATTTGTAGTGATGCATGGCGGTCCGGCCAGTGCCTACAAAGACAACTGGGGTTACCGCTGGAACTATCACTTGCTGGCCAAACCGGGTTACGTTTTGGTGTTGACCAATTATACCGGCTCTACCGGCTTCGGTGAAAAATTTGCCCAGGATATCCAGTACGATCCATTTAAAGGACCAGCCGATGAAATCAATGAAGCTGCTGCTTTTGCGATCAATAAATGGAGTTTTATTGATAGCAGCCGGCAGGCGGTGGGTGGTGCCAGCTATGGCGGTCACCTAGCCAGCTGGATGCAGGGTACCACTTCGCATTACAAATGCATCATCAATCATGCCGGTCTGGTGAACTCAGAAGTACAGTGGGGTACCAGCGACGGTATTTATGGTCGCGAAGTGATGAATGGCGGATTGCCTTGGGAGAAAACCAAAACTTTTACTGAGCAAAATCCCATCCGATTTGCGGCTAATTTCAAAACACCCATGTTGATCACCATTGGCGAACGCGATTACCGGGTGCCGATCAACAACTCACTCGAAAATTATGCCATACATCAGCGTTTAAAAGTTCCGGTAAAGCTGATTGTATTTCCGGATGAAAACCACTGGATCTTAAACGCAGAAAACAGCCGTTTCCATTACCAGCAAATGCAGGAATGGCTGGCTACATATTTGAAATAAACATACAGATACCTTATAAAAAAGCCTCCCCGAAATTCGGAGAGGCTTTTTTATAAGGTATACATCTTAGATCAGGTCTTTAGCTAAGAGGAATTCCGCAATCTGCACCGCATTGGTGGCGGCGCCTTTGCGTAAGTTATCTGAAACGATCCACATGTTCAAGGTATTCGGCTGTGATTCATCACGGCGGATACGGCCCACGAACACCTCATCGCGGTTCTGCGCATCTTTAGGCATCGGATATTTGAGGTTGGCCGGATCATCTACCACTAGCACACCTTCCTGGTTTTCGAGCAGACGGCGAACTTCTGCCAAGTCGAAATCTTGTTCAAATTCAATATTTACAGATTCGGAGTGACCTCCCATTACCGGAATACGAACGGTAGTAGCAGTAACCTTGATCGAATCGTCGCCCATGATCTTCTGGGTTTCCTTGATCATTTTCATCTCCTCCTTGGTGTAACCATTATCCTGGAAAAGATCAATTTGAGGAATCACGTTCAGGTCGATCACGTAGGGATAAGCCATCTCACCCTGAATGCCCTTACGCTCATTCATCAGCTGTTCAACCGCTTTAACTCCAGTTCCTGTTACCGACTGATAGGTGGAAACTACCACCCGCTTGATTTTATATTTTTCGTGCAATGGCTTTAAAGCCACCACCATCTGGATGGTCGAACAATTGGGGTTGGCAATGATCTTATCGGTTTTGGTCAATACCGAAGCATTTACTTCCGGCACCACCAGTTTTTTGTCCGGATCCATTCTCCAGGCAGAAGAATTGTCGATCACGGTAGTACCTAGGGCTGCAAACTTAGGCGCCTGCTCCAATGAAGTACCCCCTCCGGCAGAGAATAAAGCGATATCAGGTTTGGCTGCAATGGCATCTTCCACAGTAACCACCTTATAACTCTTACCCTTGAATTGGATTTCTTTGCCGGCACTCTTAGCTGAGGCCACTGGAATCAATTCGGTAAGCGGGAAATTACGCTCCTCCAACACTTTCAACATCATGGTGCCTACTAACCCCGTGGCACCCACCACTGCAACTTTCATAATTTATAATTAAAATTTTTTATTTATTTTTAAGCGAAGTGTTTGTTAGATACAAATATGAAGAATTGTTTACTCATTCTGATATTCTTGATTTCTAAATCTGCCTTTGGGCAAATTAGTGAAGATTTTTCGGATGGAGAGCTCAGCAATAATCCATCTTGGACCGGCAACGGATTTCTGGTCAATGCCGGATTACAATTACAAACTGCTAATTCTGGTGGGATTGGGCAAATAGTAAACTTGGTTTCTCCTAATCAGAAAACATTAAATGCAGTTTGGGAGTTTTACGTCCAAATCAATTTGGATCCATCGACCAATAATCAGGTAAGAGTTTACTTGATTTCAGATAATGAAGATCTCAATGCCAGCCTTAATGGCTATTTCCTACAGATTGGCGAATCAGGATCTACAGATTCTTATGATTTGTACCGTCAGGATGGAGCAAGTGTGACTAAAATCATCGACGGTCCACAAAAAACCAGGGTGAATGCCAGCCAATTACTGGCCCGGGTAAGGGTGATCAGAAGCATAGATGGGATGTGGGAGGTACTGACGGATATCACCGGGGGCTCAAATTTCACTTCGGAAGGAACGACGCTCGACAATAAGCATGTACAGGGTGGCTGGTTCGGGGTGCAATGCAAATACAGTTCTACTAATTCAGATAAGTTCTATTTCGATGATTTTATGATCGGCAATCTGATTCCTGATACGGATCCTCCTCAAATCCTTTCGGTTGAGGGAGTAAATTCTCAAAAACTGAAAGTCAGTTTCAATGAACCCGTCACCCCGGAGAGTGCAAGTAATCCGGCTAACTACCTGCTCAACAACAATTACGGGCAACCCGTTGCAATTACAGCAGGAAGCACAGCAAATGAATACCTTCTCGAGTTTGGCAGCGAATTGACTACCAATACCTACACGCTAACTATCAGTAATCTGGAGGATTTTAACTTTAATCAACAGGGCGTTCCTTCATCTTTAGACTTCAGCTATACCAAACCCTATTTGGCACAGGCTAATGATATAGTTATTAACGAAATTTTTGCCGACCCTTCTCCGCAAATTGACCTCCCCGGCGTAGAATTCATTGAATTATGGAACACCACTAATCAGCTAATTTCCTTAGATAAATGGACTTACAGCGATGGCACTACCAGCTACTCCTTTGCAAATGAAAGCTTGTTGCCAAATGAACTAGTGATCATTTGTGCGAACACCGATGTGGGCAACTTCAGCAGCTTCGGAAAAGTAATCGGTATCTCTCCATGGCCCAGCCTCAATAATGCCGGCGATCAACTGATCTTAAAAAATGCCAACGGACAAGTCATCAACCAGGTTAGTTATACGGATAACTGGTACAAAGATGCGCTTAAAAAACAAGGTGGCTGGTCATTGGAACTGATCAATCCAAAAGCTTATTGTTCAGGCATCCAAAACTGGACAGCCAGTCAACATATTTCTGGAGGAACCCCTGCACAAATCAACAGCGTTTATTTGCCAAACCTTCCTGTGGAAGCCTTGAAAGTAATTTCAGCAGAAATGCTCGATCAGGTAACACTGAGCGTTCAATTTAATCGTTTTGTAGATAGCACCTCTGCTGCCAATCCGCAACATTACAGCCTCAATAACGGGCTAAGCCAGCCTATAACCGCAGTCGCAATTGGACCTTATTTTCAAGAGGTGAAAATGACTTTTGCCGTGGCACCCACCTTAGGTAAAAATTATACCTTGAGCTGCGGAGCGGTGAGTGATTGTAAAGGGGACCTGCTGACGGCTCCGAACAATAGTATTTCTTTTTACCTGGCCGATCAAATAAAAAAGGGAGAGCTCTTGATCAGTGAAATCCTATTTAATCCGCAAACTGGCGGAGTTGATTTTTTGGAAATCTATAATAAAAGTGATCATGATCTGGACCTGAAAGATCTACGTATTGCCAGCCTAAACGAAAAAGACAGTTTGATTACTGTTAAAAATATCAGCCCGACACAATTACTAATAGAATCTCAAGCATACCGTGCCATCAGCACCAATTCTATCAACATCCAAACGGAATATCCGTCAGCACCAATAGCTAAACTCATTGAAGTAAATAGCTTACCCGCATTTAACGACGACGCTGGAGTAGTGCTGCTAATTCGATCCGATTCACTCCTCATAGATCAACTCAACTACACAGAAAGCATGCATTTCCCACTGATCAAAAATGCAGAGGGTGTATCATTGGAACGTAGCAGCTTTACCATTGCTACTAACGAGCCTGGCAACTTCCGCTCGGCAGCGGCCAGTGTGGGATTTGCCACACCCGGTTACCAAAATTCTCAATTTATTGCAAGCCAGGCACTCTCGGACGAGCTCAGCCTGGAATCTACCACCCTCTCCCCTGATAATGATGGTTTTGAAGATGCCTTGACCATACACTATCAATTTGCCCAAGCCGGACTGGTGGCTAATCTTCAGATTTATTCAGATCAGGGCTTACCCATAAGATATTTAGTTAAAAACATGACGCTGGGAACAAGCGGTGCCTTTATTTGGGATGGCCTGAACGATCAATCAGAAAGGGTTCCAATTGGGATTTATTTGATTCACCTACAGGTTTTCGACCTTAGTGGAAAGGTTAAGACTTATGTCAGGCCATGTATAGTGGCTACTCAACTGAATTGATAGCAGATAGTGGTATTTTTTTACCTTTGTGCCAAAGTGTAAAAACATGGCAGAAACAATTCTGGTATTAGGTTCAAACGGACAGATAGGCACCGAACTGGTAACCGCTTTAAGACAAAAATTTGGTAAAGATCAGGTGATCGCCTGCGATATCAAAGAACCGATTGAAACAGAGGGTCCTTTTGAGCATGCTGATGTGCTGGATGCAGCGGGTTTGCGTAAGCTATTCGAAAAATATCAGCCTACCCAAGTTTATTTATTGGCAGCCCTACTTTCAGCAGTGGGCGAACAAAAACCTAAAAAAGCCTGGGAGCTGAACATGGATGGCCTTTTAAACGTATTAGATTTAGCGCTTGAATTCCGGATAAAAAAAGTATTCTGGCCTAGTTCCATTGCTGTTTTCGGACCGAATTCACCTCGTGAAAATACACCGCAATATTGTGTGATGGATCCCAATACCGTTTACGGTTTTAGTAAATTGGCCGGAGAACGTTGGTGCGAATATTATTTCCAAAAATATGGTTTAGATGTACGTAGCATCCGTTATCCGGGACTCATCGGTTGGAAAGCTGCTCCAGGAGGCGGCACTACTGATTATGCCGTTCATATTTTCCATGAAGCATTGGCCAAAGACACCTACGAGTGTTTCCTTTCGGAAAATACAGCCCTGCCGATGATGTACATGGACGATGCCATCAGGGCCACTTTGGAACTGATGGACGCCCCTGCAGAGAAAATCAGCATCCGCTCCAGCTACAATTTGGGAGGTATCAGCTTTACACCCCAATTGCTCGCTGCCGAAATCCGCAAACACCTGCCTAACTTTACCATCAGCTATAAACAAAATGATCCCCGTCAGGCCATTGCCGACAGCTGGCCAAAATCTATCGACGATACTTATGCTCAAAAAGACTGGGGCTGGAAATTAAAGTTCGACTTGAAAGAAATGACCACAGAGATGTTAAATAATCTTAAGAAATAAACTCAATTGTATGGGAAGAGCCTTCGAATTTAGAAAAGAAAGAAAATTTAAGCGCTGGGCCAAAATGGCCGTTCAGTTTACCCGTTTGGGTAAAGAAATTGTAATGGCCGTAAAAGCCGGTGGACCTAACCCCGAGGCCAACTCACGCCTGCGTACGGCTATGCAGAATGCCAAAGCCGTAAACATGCCGAAAGATCGCGTGGAAGCGGCCATTAAACGAGCTAGCAACAAAGATGAGAGCAATTACGAAGAACTAGTTTATGAAGGTTATGCCCCTCACGGTGTGGCAGTTTTGGTAGAAACCGCTACCGATAATACCAACAGAACGGTTGCCAACGTACGGAGTTACTTTAACAAATGCGATGGCACTTTAGGCAAAACCGGTTCACTGGATTTTATCTTCAACCGTAAATCCGTTTTTCGTTTTGAGCCGGGAGAATGGGATTTAGAGGAACTGGAATTCGAATTGATCGATGCCGGCCTGGAAGATTTGTATGTAGAGGAAGGTGAAGAAGGCAAAGATGTAGCAGTGATTCATACCGCCTTTGAAGATTTTGGCAAGATGCAGAAAATGCTCGAAGAAAAAGGCATAGAGGTATTAAGTGCCAAATTGGAGCGGATAGCCCTATCAACTACCGAAGTTTCGGAAGCACAAGCTGCGGATGTTCTAAAATTAATCGATAAACTGGAAGAGGACGACGATGTCCAGGCAGTTTATCATAATATGGGATAATAAAAAAGCCTCCATTTCAGGAGGCTTTTTTTATTAATAAGATTCGAGCACTTGTTTTACTTCTTCCATCAGCCACATAGGCGTTGAGGTGGCCCCACAAATGCCTACACTTTCACCAACATTGAACATGGTTTTACTCAATTCATCACTGCTCGAGACGAAGTAAGTGTTAGGATTGTGTTTACGACAAACCTCATACAGCACCTTGCCATTAGAAGATTTCTTTCCGGAGACAAAAACAATTTTGTCGAAATTTTTAACGAATTCCGGCAATTCCTTATCGCGGTTTGATACCTGACGACAAATGGTATCATGAGCTTTTACTTCGTAACCGCGGTTGATGAGCTCTTCCTTTATTTGATAAAATTTATCGGTACTCTTGGTAGTTTGACTGTACAGTGTAAAATTCTGAGGTAGTTCTACCTCGTCTAATTCGGCAATATCCTGAAAAACCAATGCATTATTATTGGTTTGACCTTGCAAACCAATCACTTCAGCATGACCATGTTTTCCAAAAATCAAAATCTTTTCCTGCTCATCGTAGGAATTTTTAATGCGATTCTGCAGTTTCAAAACCACCGGGCAAGAAGCATCTATCAGGGTGATATTGTTTTCTAAAGCTGTACGATAAGTTTCGGGGGCTTCTCCATGAGCCCTTATCAACACCTTTTCATTTTTTAATGATTTTAAATCATCATGTTCGATGATTTTTAGTCCTTTAGCTTTCAATCGCTCTACTTCTTCATCGTTGTGCACAATATCGCCAAGGCAATATAAGAAACCTTGATCTGCCAAAATCTCTTCGGCCATATCTATGGCATAAACCACCCCGAAACAAAATCCAGAATCGCCGTCTATACTTACTTTTAGTTGATAAGTCATCTCTATCAAAAATACGAAATGTATTTGTTAGCGCATTATATTGAGTCCTATAAAAAACAGGAATTGCGCAAACAGTAAAACACTTGCCGCCAAATTTACTTTATTAAAAGTTAGTCGGTTGAATAGCCAACATCCTGCAAAAGAAAACAAAAACCAGGCGATGTAATTTTGCAAGGGGATGCTTGCGCTCGCCCAATCCCAATAATTAAAATAAATAGCTACGGGTTCAATTAAGAAATCTAACAATACCAATATACTTGCCCCCAATACCGATTTAAGCATTGTACTCTTAAGCCCCAAAGCCTCCACGCTCACTCCCACACTGTAAATGAGCAGCACCCAGTTTACTCCAATCAACAAGGGAATTTCGGCAAGTTTGGTGCCCAAAGTAGGACCGTAACGGTATTCACCAAAGATTAAACCTGTATGTACCCCCAGAAATTCTATTAAATATCCAGCGATGTAGATGATGACTACAAAGAATAGAAAGTTACGGCTCTTTTCTGGCTGACTGATCAACATCAATGCCAGCATGAGCAACAAATGCATGGGCACAAGTTTGATGAACGATGCTGTTCGTTCTGCATCAATAAAACCATAAAGGCCTACCGCATGAAAAAGCAAAACCAATCCACTGGTAATTAGAGAGGTTTGGTTCAGGAGCTGGGAATATTTCTTCCTTTCCATGTATTGGTTCTGGTTAAATATTTTTGCATTGATAAGACCGCGACATACAACAAGATCAGCATTTGGAGCGGATGCAATAGCAAGTTCCAAAAAACAGATTGTCCGGATAACAAAGCAATCATCACCCTACTAAGAGCGATGAGTGCCAGGGCCAGCAAGGTCAGGTTCAGTCCTAAAAACCAAGCCATCGCCAAGGGGCCGATCAAAACCAAAAATAGGTATAAAAATAAGCCAAGTATGCTGTAAGCAAAGCCTGCCAGGAAATTTTTACTGAAACCTGATATGGCTTCGCCAAAACTGTGATACATCCGACAATAAATGAGACCATTAGCCAAAAGGGTTTCTGCACGTCCATGAGCAGTTTTGAGCTGTTTCATGATCTCAATATCTTCTACCACCCTGTTCTTTACTTGTTCGTGCCATTGATTTTCGGCGTAATGTGCCGCATCGAACATCATGAACTGCCCACTTGCAGCCGAAAAGGAAGGATTCGAAGACAAACGGACCAAACGAAGCGGTAAAAGGTTGAGGAGTAAATAATGCATAAGTGGAACTACCAGTTTTTCTCCAAAACCAAGCATTTGCTGATTCGTGAACAAACTCAACAAGTCGAGTTTTTGGGTTTTCATCCGATGTACTGCCGCTTGAAGGAGTCCAGGCCGGACCATTTCATCCGCATCTAAGAAAATGAAATACTTTCCCTTGGCGAGCGCTGCCAACTGATGGCAGGCATAATTTTTTCCGAGCCAACCGGCAACTAAGGGCTTGCCTTTTTCTACTCTGAAACGCGAATCCTGTTTGGCAAACTCGATACATACTTGGTGAGTCTCGTCCTCCGAGTCATCGTCTAACACAATCACTTCTATTTGTTCGTAATCTTGCTTTTGTAAAGATTCGAGCAACTGAATGATGTTTTTTGCTTCATTGCGGGCGGGTATCAAAATAGAAACCAAATCCTGATAAACTTTGGGGCTCAGTGGTAAAAAAGGTCTGGACAGGTAGTTGAATAAGGTGACCGAAAACCGTAAAATCAGGAAGAAGAAAACAAAATAAATGACCGCCATACTAAACACTTAACAGATTTTGTTGCTTTTTCGATGCATCATAATGTTTGTTATACTCACTCTTGATCAGTTGTAAACTGGTAAACTCCGCTCCTTCCCATGTTTGGAGAAAACACTTCACGCTTGGTTTGCGATGTTCAAAATAATCGGTTAAAATGACCGCAAATAGGTACTGAAATTTCTTTTGAGAAGAGTTAATGATGTTCATCAATCCTTTTTCAAAAATGATGGCATCCGAATGCGATGAGTACAATTTACCCTGTGGAAAGATGACCACTAAATTTTGCGGGTCATTGAGTAAAGAACCAGCATAGTTTAATGTTTCAAGGATGCTTCTCGACTTCTTCTTCACCGAAAAAGCTCCTAGATATTTCAGGAACCAAACCTGACGATAATTCTCTTCGGTTACCATGATATGGAATCGCTTTTTAAACAAGAGACGATTCAGCTGGAAAAGTAGAAACCCATCCCACCAGGAAAAATGATTGGCCAACAACAAAATCGCCCGGTTTGGATCTACTTCTACGCGGTCAAAATCAAATCTTTCAAAATCTGAGCGAATGAGCCGGTTGATATACCAGGAGAAAAAAAAGTAGATGATCGGATGTTGCTTTGGCGGATGCATGCGCTAAAGATAGTTATTTCTGCAAGCAATTAACAATCAGGGAGATAGCTCATCCATAATTCTGGCAGAAAGTAAAGCCAGTGGGATGCCGCCGCCTGGGTGGACACTGCCGCCCACAAAATATAGGTTCTTAATTTTAGTCGAGAAATTGGCATGCCTCAGGAACGCGGCAAATTGATTATTGGAACTGCTCCCATACAATGAACCTTGATAAGAAGAGGTCTTACGCTCAATGCTTCTCGGATCCAATACTTCTTCGCAAACGATCAAATCAGCTATCTGTTTACCCAAATTTCTAGATAATTTCTCGATGATATTTTTTCTTGCTTCCGCGATGAGGAGGTCCCAATTCTGTCCTTCATTAGCCGGTACATTGATCATCACAAACCAATTTTCTCCTCCTCGGGGCGCATCTTCAGACTGACATTTTGAACTGATGTGCACATAAACCGTTGGATCGCTATCTATCTTTTTATCAACCCATATGGCATTAAACTCTTTTTGATAGTCTTCGCTAAAGAAAATATTGTGGACATCCAATTCCGGAAAAACTGTATTGATTCCCCAATAAAAAATAAGGGCCGAACTGCTTCGTTCCTGATGGAGAATACGCTTGGGCGGTTGTTGATTTTTCAATAATTGATGATATGTAAACCAAACATCCATGTTAGAAATCACCCGATCGGCCAGCTCGAACCCATTTTTAAGTTTGACTCCCTTGATTTGGTTTTTCTCTACCAAAATTTCTTCAACAGGCGTATTATAATGAAAAACTACTCCCAATTCTTCGGCCAATTTTACCAGACTCTGGGTAATGGCATACATGCCTCCCCGTGGAAAATAAGCACCAAAAGATTGTTCCAAATGAGGAATCACATTGAGGGTAGCAGGAGCTTTGTAAGGATTTGAGCCGTTATAGGTGGCGTATCTGTTAAAAAAACGGATCGTTTTATCGTCTTTAAAAAAAGCCGAATTAGCCTGATTCATGCTCCTGAAAGCATCAATCTGAGGAAAACGAAGAATCGATTTCAGGGTTTGCCAATTTAAATAAGAAGCGATACGGTGAAGGCTACTTTGCAAAAAAATTCGATTCGTAATGTCGTAAATTCTGGCACTGTATTTCAGAAAAGTCAGAACCGAATCGGCACTGTCTTTGGTTTTTGAAGCAAATTCATGTGCTAGTTTTTCGGGATCTGACCAAGCTTTGATCCGAGTACCATCCTCATAAAAGTAATGACAAACTGTATCCAACTTTGTGTAACCAAAATAATCTCTCGGATTTTTTCCGGCCAGCTCAAACAATTCGTCCACATATTGTGGCATGGTAAATAAACTCGGTCCCGCATCGAAACGAAAACCCTCGACACTGAACTCCGAAAGTTTGCCGCCGGCATAGGCATTAGCTTCATAAACAGCCACTTCATGCCCTTTTACAGCCATTCGAATGGCCGATGCGATACCGGCAATACCTGCCCCAATAACAATGACTTTGGCCAAAACTGATTATTTTAAATTATCAGGATCAATAACTAATCGTTCTACAATCCGATCATTTTCCAAATGCTCTCTCACAATTTCTTCCACGTCGCTGAGCTGAACTTTACCGTAACAAGTTCCCTCAGGATAAATGATCACATTAGGGCCTTGCTCGCAGATGTCAAAACAGCCGGCCTTTTGCGCCCGCATTTCCGCATTCAGTCCCCTGTCTTTGATGGCTTTCTTGAAAGCAGCCGTCAAGGCCAGCCCCCTTTCTTCACCACAGCATACCCTGGAACCTTCCGGACGTTGATTGGTGCAAATGAAAATATGTTTCTGATAAAGCATTAGCGATGATTTTGTCGTTGGGGTGTTAAATTATCCAGAATGAATGAATAATTGATTAAAAATAGCAATTTTTGAATGCACCATGACGAATAAAACCGTTTTGATTACTGGAGGCACCGGCCTCATCGGCAAGCACTTGTGTCGGGCCTTACTCGATAAGGGCTATCGAATCCATTTGTTGAGCCGTCGATTCAAACCTTCAACCGATGAAAGGCTGAAAACATTTGTCTGGAACGTAGAACAAGGGCAGATTGATGAGCAATGCCTGGATGGAGTGCAAACAGTGATACACCTTGCCGGTGAAGGAATTGTTGACAAACGCTGGACTCAGAAACGCAAAGAAGACATCATCAATAGTCGGACAAACTCCATCAGGCTCATCTATGACTTGATCCGAAAACATCCTTCTTCCACAGTAAAACACATCATTTCGGCGGCAGCCATTGGTTTTTATGCCGATCGAGGAGAGGCACTAATGACTGAATCAAGCCCAGCAGGTGAAGGATTTCTAGCTACATCGTGCATTGCTTGGGAGCAAGCGGTAGATGAAGGCAAGGAATTAGGATTAAGAATTGTCAAGTTCAGAACCGGGATTGTGCTCGATACCGCCGGTGGTGCACTGGCAGAAATTGCCCGTCCGGTTAAATTTGGACTTGGTGCTGCTTTAGGAAGCGGCAAGCAATGGGTATCCTGGATCCATTGGAAAGATGTGGTGAAGATGTATGCGTTTGCAATGGAGAATGAAAAATTAGCGGGAATTTTTAATATGGTAGGCCCACAACCGGCTACTAATCTGGAATTAACTAAAGCCATTGCCAAACAATTAGGTAAACCTTTATGGCTACCTGCTGTTCCAGGCTTTGTACTTAAATTAGCCATGGGCGAAATGAGTGCAGCTGTACTGGGCAGTACCAAAACAAGTGCACAAAAAATCATGGATGCCGGATTCTCTTTCGATTTCCCCGAGCTGGAGCCCGCCCTCAAAGACCTGTATGCCTAAACCCATCGTAAATATATTTTGGTTCCGCCGAGATTTGAGGCTGAACGATAATCATGGGCTTTACCAGGCTTTAAATGCCGGATTGCCAGTTGTCCCCTTATTTATTTTTGATAAGAATATCCTCGATCAGCTGGAAGACAAAACAGATGCCCGTGTCAGTTTCATACACCGGGAACTGGAAGCTATCCACCAACAACTTCAACAAAATGGCTCATCGCTTTTGGTAAAACACCAAGAGCCAGCCAAAGCATGGGAAGAAATTCTGAATGAATTTGAAGTAAAAAATGTTTTTACCAATCAAGATTACGAACCATATGCTCGGGAACGTGATGGGAAATTGACTGAGTTCTTCAAAAGCCAAAATATCGGCTTTCAACAATTTAAAGATCAGGTGATTTTTGAGAAAGATGAAGTAACAAAAGATGACGGCAAGCCGTATACAGTTTTTACTCCTTACAGCCGTAAATGGTTACAAAAGTTTGAGCAGCAGCAGCTGCCCAACTACCCATCTGAAGAACTCCTGTCTCATTTTGAACAGAACCATACCCGCCAGCTTCCGACATTGGAAAGTATGGGATTTGAAGCCACTACCATATCGCTCCCTCTAAAAGAATACCAAAATATTGTCGCCAATTATGGCGAAAAGCGAAATTTTCCTGCAATTAAGGGCACTTCTCGAATTGGTATACATCTTCGTTTTGGTACTTTGAGCATCAGAGAGTTGGTAAAATACGGCAACTCCGCAAAAGACAAAACATGGTTGATGGAGCTGATTTGGCGGGAGTTTTACTTTATGATTTTATGGCATTTCCCACATACTACTCACAAAGCTTTTAAACCAGAATATGACCGGATAGCCTGGAGAAATAATGTGGATGAATTTACAGCGTGGTGCGAAGGCAAAACCGGCTACCCGATTGTAGATGCAGGTATGCGTGAATTGAACGCAACCGGATTTATGCATAACCGGGTACGAATGATAACCGCCAGCTTCCTCACCAAACATTTGCTCATCGACTGGAGATGGGGAGAAGCCTATTTTGCTAAAAAATTATTGGACTATGAACAGTCGAGCAATGTAGGTGGTTGGCAATGGGCCGCCAGCTGCGGGAACGATGCTGCCCCCTATTTCCGAGTTTTTAATCCTGCTCTTCAAACGCAAAAATTCGATCCGCAACTTAATTATATCAAAAAGTGGATCCCGGAGTTAAACGACCCCTTCCGTTATCCAAAACCAATTGTAGAACACAGTTTTGCAAGAAACAGGGTATTGGACGTATTTAAGAAGGCTTTAGAAAAGTAACAGAAGAGCTTACTGGACTTCTTTTACCTTGATATCGAAATCTAAACAAGAAAAGGGCGGGATGGTTCCACTTCCCTGCATGCCGTATGCAAGCTGAGAAGGAATGATGAGTCGAATACTGCCACCCTTTTTAATCAATGGCAAGCCTTCCTTCCAACCCTCAATCAAAGTGCCCAAAGTGAAAATAGCGGTGGCCCCAGTATTGGTCCTATCGAAAATCGTACCGTTGAAGAGTTTACCAGTATATTCTAAAGTTAGGACACTTGCGTTGGTAATAGTGGAACCTGCTCCAGGCTCTGCTATCTTATAATACAAACCCGATGCAGTCTTGGTAAATCCTGTTAGGCCATTAGTTTGCATGTACTTATTGATAATAAAATCTTCATACTCCGGCAATTTGGAAGCCGTAATCACACTGATGGTATAATCTAAAGAACTGTTACCGGGGATTCCTCCACTACCAAATTTACCAAAAGCAAAACGAGATGGCAGGATTACTCGTACCGTCCCTCCTTGCTTTAATGCACTACCCATCATTACTTCTCTTAATGAATCCGGACGGAAATATCCGAACCAATTGGCATATCGGTTAACAAAAGTATCTGTAACGCTGTAGGTACCGGCTAAATTCTTGACCGTATAAATTAGTGGAATTTGTTTGGTATAATCCAATGCAGGTCCGGTACCCTGCTTAATCACCTGATAATAAATGCCCGTTTGTTTATATTCCTGCATATTGAGGTTGTTTTTCTGAATGTACTCAGCCACTAACTGATCATCCAATTCTTCAATACCTGGATATTCTTTGGTACAAGCACTAAAAAGTGCAATCGTAAAAAGCAGAAAAGAAAAAACTGACTTCATCATCCTCAAATGTGGATTACAAATTTATCCAATTAAACGTAAAAAACGATTCTTTAACATCATTTAACAAAAAAGCCGTTCCGGAAATTCGAAACGGCTTTGAACGATTCTATTAACAATCTCAATAACAATATTTGTTAGCCTCAATCAGCTGTTTGGCAACCCGCTGACGAGCCTCTTTTACATTGAATGGCTGCACCTTGGTAAAACGGCGAAGTCCTACCAACATCATGCTCAGCTCATCTCCTTCGGCAAAAGAGTAAAGAGCTTCCTTACCGGCCAGGTAAACCTGATCTACTGCCTCATGAAGGTAAATACGCATCATGTCCAATTGACCTTGCACTGCGGCTTCGCCACGCATTTTTACCAGTTTTTCTACCCTTAATAAAGTAGATTCTGCCACGTACACATAACCAATGATATCAGCAATATTCATCAGGATCTCCTGTTCTTTGGCTAGACTCATCATTAGCTTTTGAACAGCAGAACCAGCAATCATTAAACCGGCTTTTTTAAGGTTTTTCAGAATTTTCTTTTCGGCAGCAAATAAGCTTTCGTCTTCTTCACCAAATTCAGGAATCGACATCAACTCTCCAGCCACCGCCTGAGCAGGACCCATCAGGTCCAATTCACCTTTCATGGCCCGCTTCAAAAGCATGTCAACGATCAACAATCGGTTGATCTCATTGGTCCCTTCAAAAATGCGGTTGATTCGGCTATCACGATAAGCACGATCCATTGGTGCTTCGGCTGAATAGCCCATTCCACCATAAATCTGCACGCCCTCATCTACCACATAATCTAACATCTCTGAGCCCCAAACTTTCAAAATGGCACATTCAACCGCAAACTGCTCAGTTGATTTCAGCTTGGCTTTCCCTGCTTCCATTCCGCCTGCTACCAGTGCATCGTAGGCATCGTCAATGTTCTGACCAGCACGGTATCCTGCACTTTCTATTGCGAAATTGCGCACAGCCATTTCTGCCAATTTATAACGTATTGCACCGAACTTAGAAATTGGTAATTTGAATTGAACTCTCTCATTTGCATAATTGATAGCATGATCAATCACCTTACGGGAAGAGCCAATAGCCGCTGCTCCTAATTTGATTCGTCCGATATTGAGGATATTAACCGCGATTTTAAAACCATTTTCACGATCGGATAGCATGTTTTCTACCGGCACCGGGCAATCGTTGAAAAACACCTGACGGGTAGAGGAACCTTTGATACCCATCTTATGCTCTTCCGGATTCATCGTGATTCCACCAAAATCTTTCTCTACGATAAAAGCAGTGAGGTTTTCATCATCATCAATCTTAGCGAAAACGATGAAAATATCGGCAAAACCACCGTTGGTGATCCACATTTTCTGACCATTAATGATGTAATGAGTACCTTCCTTGTTAAGAGTAGCTTTGGTTCGACCTGAATTGGCATCTGATCCCGAATTTGGTTCGGTTAAGCAATAAGATGCTTTCCACTCACCACTCGCCAGTTTCGGAATGTATTTTGCCTTTTGAGCTTCATTTCCGTAATACAAAATGGGCAGAGTACCGATACCGGTATGTGCCGAAATGGCTACAGCGAAAGAGTGACCTGCACCCAAAATATCGGCCACCAGCATCGAAGTATTGAAATTTTTGCCAAAACCGCCATACGCTTCCGGAATGGATACCGCTAATAAGCCCAGTTCCCCAGCCTTATCCAACAAACCGGGCATCAAGCCTTCTTCCAGCTTGTCGATACGATCCAGATTCGGATAAACTTCTGCTTCCAAGAAGTCTTCACAAGTTTTTTTGATCATTAACTGTTCCTCATCAAACTCCTCCGGGATGAACACATCGGCTGCTTCCGTTTCTTTGATGATGAATTCGCCACCTTTGATGGCATTTTTTGTTGCTTCCATTGCCTTAAAATCTGATAATTAAGTCTTATTAAACTTGATAGTTTTTAATTATAGGAGTTCAAAAACTCCTGCAGCTCCCTGACCAGTTCCCACACACATGGTTACCATGCCGTATTTTTTATTTTGTCGTTTTAATTCATTCATTATCTGAACGGTTAGCTTGGCGCCGGTACACCCCAGCGGGTGACCCAATGCAATTGCTCCTCCATTTACATTCACCACATCTTTATTTAATCCGAGTTTATTGATGATTGCCAGCGATTGAGATGCAAAAGCTTCATTTAATTCAATTAAATCCAGTTGATCTTGCTTCATTCCTGCCATTTTTAAAGCCAAAGGAATGGCTTCCACCGGACCAATACCCATAATCCGCGGCGGAACCCCAGCAACTCCATAACTCACCAAGCGGGCAATAGGTTGCACATTCAACTGCTTCAACATACTTTCAGATACAATGAGTACGAATGCCGCACCATCCGAAGTTTGGGAGGAGTTTCCGGCAGTAATGCATCCATTAGCTGCAAAAACCGGTTTCAGTTTAGCTAATTTTTCGATGCTCGTATCGGCACGCGGACCTTCATCGGTATCCACTACATATTCACGGGTTTTCTTCTTCAGATTTTCATCCAGGTAATTTTCCTTCACGGTGATGGGCAATACGCCATCTTTCAAATGACCATTCTGTATTGCTTTAACAGCCTTTTGATGTGATTGATAGGCAAACTCATCTTGTGCTTCACGGCTCACTTCAAACTCTTTGGCTACGGCCTCTGCAGTTAAACCCATGCCCCAATACCAATCTGGGTGGGCCTTAGCTACTTCCGGATTGGGTACCAGTTTCCATCCGCCAAAAGGCATCCCCGACATCACTTCCACCCCACCGGCGATGATGCAATTTGCCATGCCGGAGCGAATTTTAGCCACAGCCGTAGCAATCGTTTCTAAACCCGATGCACAATAACGGTTAACCGTCATACCCGGAACTTTATCAGTATCCAGTCCCATCAAAGAGATCATCCGGGCAATGTTTAGGCCCTGCTCCGCTTCAGGTGTAGCATTTCCAACTATCACATCATCAATTTGAGTTTTATCGAGATTGGGTACCGAGGCTACCAAACCTCTCACTACTTCAGCGGCCAAATCATCGGCACGCATAAAGCGAAAAACACCTTTAGGGGCTTTGCCCACCGCTGTGCGGTATCCTGCTATGATATATGCTTCTTGCATGTGTTCAATATTTAGTTTCTCAAAGGCTTGCCTTTGGTTAAAATACTTTGTATACGTTCTAAGGTTTTTTTCTCACCGCAAAGCGATAAAAATGCTTCACGTTCCAGGTCGAGCAGGTATTGCTCAGACACTATCGATGGTGCCGACAAATCGCCACCACACATCACGTAACCTAATTTCTCTGAAATCTTTTTATCATGCTCAGAGATATAATTTCCGGCAAACATGGAATTGGCTCCAGCGTAAATAATACCCAAACCCGATTTTCCTAAAACCTTAATATCCTTACGGCGAACAGGCTGCACGTAACCTGCATCGGCCAATTCCAATGCCTTAGCCTTAGCATCAGCCAGTAAACGGCTACGGTTCATGGTAATGTCATACTTGCCGGCCTGCAAATAACCCAGATCAGCCGCCTCGGCTCCAGAAGTAGAAACTTTGGCCATGGCAATGGTAAGGAAACGATCTTTCAAGACATTCTGATCAATCTGCCCATCTTTCAATTCATCAGATATCCGAAGTGCGAACTCTTTAGTACCGCCACCACCTGGAATCAATCCTACGCCAACCTCTACCAAACCCATGTAGGTTTCTGCATTGATTTGCACATAATCGGCATGTAAATTAAATTCACAACTGCCCCCTAGGCTGAGATTATGTGGTGCCAACACTACCGGAATAGCAGAATAACGTAAACGCATCGAGGTGTTTTGGAACGCCCGGATAGCCATATTGATCTCATCCCACTCCTGCTCAATAGCGGCCATAAAAACCATTCCGATATTGGCCCCTGCAGAGAAGTTGGCTCCATCGTTTCCAATGACCAGTCCTCGGTAGTCTTTCTCTGCAAGATCGATGGCTTTATTAATTCCCTGAATCACATCTCCACCAATGGTATTCATCTTGGTGTGGAATTCGAGGTTAATGATCCCATCGCCTAAATCGGTAATGGTGGTACCGCTGTTTTTCCAAATGGTATTTGTAGGGCGAATATTGTCCAGAATGATGAATGCATCGGTTCCTGGAACAGTTTTATAGGTTTTTGTGGGGATATCGTAATACTTTTTAATCCCATTTTCAATCTTGTAAAAAGAAGTGTGACCAGCCGCAAGCATTTCCTGTACCCATGGTGCCGCCTGATTACCCAGGGTCTTCATACCCTCCAAGGCTTCCCGAACGCCAATGGCGTCCCACACTTCAAATGGACCCAACTCCCAGCCAAAGCCGGCACGCATAGCATCGTCTATGCGATATAATTCATCAGAAATTTCAGGAATTCGGTCTGAAACATATTCAAACAGCCCAAAGAAAGAAGTACGGAAAAATTCTCCGGCACGGTCGGTTCCTTTGGCATAGGCTTTCATCCGGTCGCGGAGATTTTCAATCAGCTTTAAGCCCTCGAGCGTTGCAGATTTAATTTTTTCCTGCGGACGATATTTCATTGTTTTAAGGTCGAGGACTAAAATTTCACTCTTCCCATTTTCACTTTTTACTTTTTTATAAAATCCCTGTTTGGTCTTATCGCCCAACCAGTTATTTTCTTTCATTTTTTGAACATAGCCAGGCAGCTGGAACAGATCATGAGCCTTATCATTTGGCAAATTGTGATATAAACCACCGGCCACATTGATCATGGTATCTAAACCAACCACATCAGTAGTTCGGAAAGTAGCTGATTTCGGTCTGCCCAACACGGGTCCGGTATATTTATCCACTTCTTCTACTTTCAGGTCCATTTTCTCTACTAGGTGCAATAAAGCCATGATGGAGTAAACGCCTACCCGGTTGGCAATAAATGCCGGTGTGTCCTTACACAATACGGTGGTTTTACCTAGTAGTTGATCGCCATAATGCATCAGAAAATCCACTACCTCCTGGTCGGTATCAGGGGTGGGGATAATTTCTAGTAGTCGCAAATAGCGTGGTGGATTAAAAAAGTGGGTGCCACAGAAGTGCTTTTTAAAATCTTCAGAACGACCTTCGGCCATTAAATGAATTGGAATACCTGAAGTGTTGGATGTGATGAGCGTACCTGGTTTACGGAATTGTTCCACCTGATCGTACACCTTCTTTTTAATGTCCAGGTTCTCTACCACCACTTCAATGGTCCAATCGCAAGCGGCGATGTCCTTCATATTATCTTCAAAGTTCCCGGTGCTGATCCGAGCAAGAGATTGCTTGGTAAAAATGGGTGAAGGATTAGTTTTTACCGCTGTTTGTAAAGCGGTGTTCACCACACGGTTACGTACCGCCGCATGTTCCAGACTCAGGCCCTTAGCCTGCTCTTCGGCGTTGAGTTCTTTCGGTGCAATATCTAATAATAACACCTCTAGGCCAATATTGGCGAAGTGGCAGGCAATACGAGAACCCATGATTCCTGAGCCCAATACGGCTACTTTTTTTATTGTTCTTTTCATACCACAGTAACAGGTTTATAGGCAAAAGTTAATTCGTTAATTCTTTGGAGCAACTCAATCAAATCTTTGCGCTCATTTTGTTGAAGATTTTTATTCAAATACTGATTGAAATCTTTCACCACTTGCTTGGCCAAATGTTTCTTTTCTCTACCGAAATCGGTTAAATAAATCTTCACCGACCTTTTATCCTTGGTATCTACCTTTCGGTAAATTAAACCGAGCTCTTCCATGTTATTCAACATTCTCGACAGGCTGGTTGATTTTACCCCCAAAAGGTTGGCTATCTGGCTAACTGCCGTACCCTCCTCTTGAATGTTGATGAGCGCATAACCCAAAGCCTGGGTGATGCCAAAAGCTGCGGCTAATTGATTGTAAGTGTTGGCAATATTTTGCCAAACCACCTTTAAATGAAAGTCTATTGTTTCTTCTGGCTTCATGATTACTATGCAAGCATAACAAATCTAAGTAATGTATATTTATTATGCAAGCATAGTAAATATTTTCATGAATTTGATGAGCCGAAATGATACCTTTGGTTTATAAAAAGATCTTTAATGAAAGAAATAACCGTACAAGAGTTAAAAAAGAAGATCGACCAGCAGGGAGATTTCCAATTGATTGATGTAAGAGAAGCTTTCGAATACGAGGTTTCAAATCTGCAAGGTTTACACATTCCTCTTGCTAATATTTTGGTAGAGACCGAGAAGATTGCCAGAGATAAGCCAGTTATTGTACATTGCCGTAGCGGCGCTCGTAGTGCAGCGGCGATTATGCAGCTGGAAAGTCAGGGTTTTCAAAATTTATATAATTTAAAGGGTGGCATTTTGGCCTGGGCGGCCGAAATAGAACCGGGCATGAATGTTTACTAAAATGATCTGGAAAATTTTAGCCAATGTGGGGCTCAATATTGGTATTTTCAGCATGGGGATGAGCGCCTACTGGGCATTTAAAAACGGTGTTTACGGAATGCTCGCTGCTAGTATTTTCTCTTTGGCACTACTGATATTTTTGAAGATCAGATTGATCAAAAAGGTTCGTGAAACTGCCCAGAAAAAATAATTTTTAATAATTTATCAATATAATTAGACATGATTCTACTATTCATCGGTTCAGTTTTACTCATTTTTGGCATACAGGCTGCACGCCAGGAAAGCCCGCTAACGCGTTTGGCTGGCACCATCCGGATTGCGGGAATTGTATTATTAATAGTTGGTGCCTCTTCTTCCATGTTCAAGGTAATTGATGCCGGACAAGTTGGGGTTAAAACCCTATTTGGCAAGGTGGAAGATGATGTGTTGTATAGTGGTCTGAATGTGATCAATCCATTGGTAGAGGTGACTAATTTTGATGTAAAGACACAGAACTACACCATGTCTGGCATCCATGATGAAGGAACTAAATCTGGCGATGACGCCATTCGTGTACTTTCATCTGATGGCTTGGAGGTGATTATTGATTTATCGGTACTATACAGGGTAAACGCAAATGAAACTCCTCGGATTTTAAAAGAAATTGGCCGCGATTATGTAGATAAGATTGTACGTCCGGTTAGCCGAACTGCCATTCGCGATAATGCAGTTTATTACGATGCGGTTGCTTTATATTCTACCAAAAGACAGGAATTTCAAGACAAAATTTATAAAACCATTGGCGAAAGTTTTGCTAAAAGGGGTTTGGCTTTAGAACAATTACTAGTAAGAAACATCACCTTGCCTGAATCTGTTAAAAAAACCATCGAATCTAAAATCAACGCAGAGCAGGAAGCACAAAAAATGACTTTCGTTTTGCAGAAAGAACGTCAGGAAGCCGAGCGTAAAAGAGTGGAAGCACAAGGTATTGCCGATTACCAGCGAATTTTATCGACCGGTTTGAGTGACAAGCAGTTACAGTACGAGGCCATCAAGGCGCAAAAGGAACTGGCGCAATCACCCAATGCCAAAATTATCATTATGGGTAATGGTAAAACTGCACCCATATTAATTGGAGGTAATTAAAAAACTCCCAAGCCCGGTAAATTATTCAGCACCCACTTCCCATTTTTAAATTTTGGATTAGGGAAAGGATTATTTTTAGTGAGGAAGGGTCCATCTAAATCGGCCCAATCGCAAAGTGGAGCTAATGCGGCGGCAGCCAGGGTGGCACAGGAAGTCTCACTCATGCAGCCTATCAGGATTTTTAAGTCCAGTTCACGGGCACGCTTTATCATTTGAAAGGCTTCTTGCATACCGGCACTTTTCATCAGTTTGATATTGATGCCGTGGTAAACTCCTTTTGCTTTATCCACATCGGCCAAACGCTGAATAGATTCATCTCCCAAAATCGGAATAGGACTATGTTCGGTTATCCAAGCATTATCGTCCCAATTGCTTTTATCCAAGGGCTGCTCGATGAGCAGCACCCCCTGCTCTTGCAGCCAATGGACCATTTCTAATGCATGTGTGCGGTCTCTCCAACCTTGGTTGGCATCTACAAACAAAGGCTTATCACAAACAGAACGAATAGTTTCAATGAGCCTTTTGTCTTCATCGCCGCCCAGTTTCACTTTGAGAATATGTGCTGGTTCAGCATCTTTTACTTTCTGTAAAATCACTGCAGGGCTGTCCATGCCGATAGTGATAGACGTCAGCGGCATGTGCTCAGGATTTGAACCAAAATAAGTGTAACATGGTTTGTTATCCAGCTTGCCTTGCAAATCGTGTAGGGCAATGTCGATAGCTGCTTTGATGTTCGAATTCCCGGGAGCCAGGCCATCTAAATAGACCCTAAGCTCATCAAAATTAAAGGGCGGTTGAAGCCAATCGAGTTTTACTTTTGAAAGAAATTCAGAAGCGGTGGCAGGATTTTCTCCATGATAAGGCACCATAGATGCTTCCCCAAAACCGATTAAGCCATCTAATTCGAGCTCCAAAAGCATCAGAGGAGTACTCTTACGGCTATATCCGGAAATACTGAAAGGGTATTTCAACAATAACTCGAAGGGTTTGGCGTGTATTCGGATGCTCATTTTTACACTTGGCTTACATCGCTAATTAACTGAAAAAATCCGGCAATCGGGCCAATTGTTTACCTTTGAAGCATGGTAGCGCCTTTGTATGAACCTTTTAGAAATTTCCAGTTCGGTCATCAGCATTGCTTTTTAAGCGGCAAAAAGCTGCAATCAAGCGAAGAAAGCATCAGCGTTTTCCCGCTGTGGTTCATCCAGCGTTTTGGCTTGGAGGAAAAAGCATTTAAACTGCTGGATGAAAGCATCACTACCTATAAAGACATTAAAATTCCATGTGCAACAGATATCAATGAACAATTCCTGGAACCGCTTGAGTTGGAAATTGAAAAAGCTTTTGCAGCTGGCTACAGCGGATTAAAAACATTACCCGAACAAACACTTTTTCAATGGATTGCCAAATTGGTTTATGGCATCATTTATCATGAAATCAGACAAGGTATGCGTCAACAAGCGGCGCAGGGAGAAAGTTTTAACTTATCGCAATCGCTACAGTTTAAGTTCTCTAAGTTGCACCTCATGCTGCAATCTTTGATCAGACCCATTGTTTTTGAAGATGTAAATCCCTGGAGCATCTGTCTATTTAAGCTCGATCAGGAACGAGACTTTTTCAGCTATCGCGATGAAATTAACACCCTGAGTTTTAGCTTAAGGGCTGGCGATTTTGGCATCATTGCCTGCCTGCAAGACAACGGAGCCAATTCGGCCTATCACCGGGACATTTTACAAAAAATTTCGAATCATAGCTTGCAGCCGATCCAATTCGAAGAAATATGTGCCCGTTTTTTCTACTCGGCCTACCTCTTTAACCGATTGCCAGAATACACCGTATTACCTACCAATGAAGCCATATTTATAGAAGCGATGCCCCTTCAGGGAATCAGTTCGAAACCTATATTCGACCATTGGGAAAACAAGACTTACGGCCAGGTTCTGGAGAATTTCTGGAAGCCCTGGGGATATCTATTGCTCGAAATCATCAAAGATCCCGAAAATCCGCTAAGCTTTTTGCTGGATGAACAGGGAGAATTCAAGCAGAATTTATCGATTTAAATCCTGCTTCCCGTTAGTTGCCCTATAAAATAGGGTACAATATCCGGGTGAAGAATGACTGTGATCAAAATACCGGTTAATGCTCCATAAAAGTGGGCATCATGATTGATGTGATCGCTGGAATGCCGCGAAGCGTACCAGCAGTATCCTAAAAACAAAAATCCATATAAAACCGCTGGTATCGGAATAGGGATAGGTAAAATCAGCATTTTGGTTAATGGATAAAACAAAATATAGCTGAAAACCACCGCACAAACCGCTCCTGAGGCACCCAAACTATGATACCAGAAATGCTCTTTGTGTTTTGCAATGGAACTCACATCGCTCAGCACCAAACTGAGTAGGTAAATTAATCCGAAATGAAGATGGCCCCAAGCACTGATGGAGACCAGTGTTCTTTCGAGCGGAAAAGCAAAAAAATAGAAAGACAGCATATTAAAAAGTAGATGCGTCCAGTCCTTATGAATGAGACCACTTGTAAGGAGTGTATATATTTTTTGCCCGCGACTAAGGCTGTAAGGGTGTAGCATAAATTTGCCATATATCTCCTGATTAGAAAATGCATAGATACTGGTCACGACAGTGAACAGAAAAATGATACTGGCAACAGGGGTTTGGGTGATGTATTCTTGCATAGCTAGTTTAATATTCTTCCAATAGGATAACGCATGAAAGTTTTCTCCAGATAATCTGAGTGGCGATAAACCCAATCTAATTGAGCGGAACCGCTTTTATATAACGGTTCATTTTTGGCTTTTTCCTCCTCCAACTGTTTTCTTAGCTCAGGGTTCTTTTTCAAAATTTCAGCGCCCGTATCTTCAAAAACATAAGCCGAAAAATACTCTTTCTGGCTCAATGTGGAGTCAAAAAAGTTCCAGGCAAAAAAAGAATCGACACCTTGCGGTTCCAGTGTTTCTACGATGTATCGATTTTGAGACTGATTTACCCTTACCACATAATCACCCTCATAAAAGCGAACCGATTGTTTTACCGGGTTTACCTTGACCTGCGTATGAAGATAATGACCTTCATAGGGTCTGGCCGGACTTTTGTAATCCGTGATGTAATACATCTCTACATTCATCAAGGTGTCTTTTTTTAACCTTTCCAGCTGCACACCGTTCAATCTCAACAAATCAATCACTTTTTGCCAAGCTTGCGGAATGATATAAGCCACTGGTGCATTTACACTTAATGTAGATTGATAATGTTTAAACCAGGGAATGTTTTTTTGGTAAGGTTTCGCTCGATCATAGAACAAGCGAGGTTCTCCACTGATCTCGCTAGGCTTGCGGCCGGCTTCATAACCCTTGAATTCAAAGCTATCTACCCTGCTCTCATCTAATTTCCAGCTTAATGCAAATTGCTTTTGTTGTTTGGCTGCATCCAGCGCTCTTTTTCTAACCACTCCCACTTCTACTGCGTGCTCCTCAGTATAGTTGATGAAAGTTTGCATGAGGGCGTATGTAGCTTCTACCCTTTGTTTAAAAGGTTTGAGCATGTGTGTTTCGGGGACATATCCCATGGTTTGATGAAGCGCCGCATAACCTGTACTAAAGCGGGGAATCTCCAAAAAAGCACGGATCCCTTCATCGGGTGTTTCTTTAATATGATCCACGTAAGGTGTCATTTCCCAACCGGCAGTTTTCATTTGTTTGAAGATGGCCGGCGTGAGTTTATTAGACATGAAATCTGCTAAAATGGGGCACAATTTATCCTGTTGCGTATCAATTAAAGTCATCACATACTGATAATCGGCACCATTACTAGTATGGTTATCGATGAAAATATCGGGCTGCCAGGTGTTAAAAATTTCCTGAAAAGATCGTGAGTTTTTGGAATCCGTTTTGATGAAATCGCGATTCAAATCAAGATTTTGAGCATTACCCCTAAATCCGTAAGCCTGCGGACCATTCTGATTTGCTCTCGAAGTGGAAGACCTATTCAAACTGCCGTCAATATTATAGATAGGTATGAAACAAAGTACCACATTATCGGGTACCGCATTATTTTTCAGCAAATCACGAACCAGCATCATGCTGGCATCAATACCTTCCGGTTCCCCAGGATGTATGCCATTATTGATCAGAATAACCCGTTTGTTTTGCTGACGAAGTTTGACAGGATCAAACACTTTATTTTTTGACAAAACCGCCAGGTGGAGTGGCTTACCGCTATCTGTTGGCCCACAAGTAATCATTTTCAATTGATCAAACTTTTGATCTAATTGCTGATAATAACTGATGGCTTCTGCATAAGTTGCGGTGGTATTTTTATACTGATCGCGTTCAAATGGAGTAAACTGGGCATACACACTCAGTACCATTAAAACGGAAAATCCAAGCAAAAAGATTTTTTTCATATCACCAAAGATATTATTTGTTGACTATTAGCTGTGTAAAATCAGCATAGCAAAAGGTATACATTTATTTTAAATTTACCTCCCGGGAGAGCCTATGGAAGCACTAAAAAAATATAACTATACAGCATCAAGCAGATTTCTAAAATATGTAAGGATCGATACGCAATCAGATCCCTACTCAACTACCTGTCCATCTACCGAAAAACAAAAGGACTTGGGACGCCTTCTGGTGCAAGAATTACTCGAAATGGGCATCGCGGATGCGCATCTAGATGAGCATGGCTATGTATATGCCACAATTCCTGCAAATACGAATAAATCGGTCCCGGTAATCTGTTTGTGTTCTCATATGGATACCTCGCCCGATTGCAGCGGCAAGGAGGTTAAACCCATCATCCACCCTAACTATCAGGGTCAAGATCTGGTGCTACCCGATGATCCAAGTCAGGTTTTACGACTGAAAGAACATCCTGATCTGCAAGCACAAATCGGGAATGACATCATTACCGCCAGCGGGACTACTCTTTTAGGTGCCGACAATAAGGCCGGATTAGCCGAAATTATGGATGTGGTGAATTTTTTGATCCATCATCCTGAAATAAAACACGGCACTTTGAAGCTCTTATTCACTCCGGATGAAGAAATTGGAAGAGGCGTAGATAAAGTTGACCTCCAGAAATTAGGCGCTGATTTTGCTTACACTGTTGACGGAGAAACGCTGGGTTCGTTAGAAAATGAAACCTTTTCGGCCGATGGTATCGTCATAAACATCCGAGGCATCAGCTCACATCCGGGGTTTGCCAAGGGGAGAATGGAAAGTGCCCTAAAGATTGCAGCCGAAATTATAGCTCAATTACCAAAAGAGAGATTGAGCCCCGAGAGCACAGAGGTCAAAGAAGGATTTCTACATCCGGTGACTATCCGCGGTACCGTGGAGGAAGCTACTTTGGAATTTATTGTTCGCGATTTTACAGAAGAGGGCCTTCAAAACCACGCGAATTTCTTGGAAGAAATTACCAAAAAGGTAATGATTGTCTACCCTAAAAGTCAGTATGAACTCCAGGTAAAGGAACAATACCGCAATATGAAACAAATTCTAGATCAGCACCCGACAGTGGTGGAATTTGGTTTGGAAGCCATACGCAGAGCCGGACTCGAACCCAAACTTCAAAGCATTCGTGGCGGGACAGATGGCTCCAGATTATCTTTTATGGGCTTACCTTGCCCCAATATTTTTGCCGGCGAACATGCTTTTCACAGCAAGTTAGAATGGGTATCAGTTCAAGATATGGAGAAAGCAGTAGAGAGTTTAGTGCATTTGCTGACCATCTGGGAAGAAAAATCCTAAAATCGAGAACGGCCAGGTCAATCAAAAGACCATGGTCAAACGATTCTTGTTGATGGATGTTTATTAAAGGTTCAATCTTTAATACAACATTATGCAAGCATCTCGATTAAAAATCAACAGGATAAAACCCAAATCTCATCCATATCTACCCAAAAACCTTTTATGTTTCTCTCACCTGCGGTGGAATTTTGTATTCCAGCGACCTCAGCAACTATTGAGTCGCCTTTCCAAAAATTTTAACACTTATTTTGTTGAAGAACCCATTTTCGATGCCCAGGATAGGGTCTACCTCACCTTAGAAAATATCCATAAAAACTTATCGGTAATTGTGCCTCACTTACCCGCCGGACTCCGTTTTGAGGAGCAGTGCGATCTTCAGAAAGAGCTCTTAGACCGGCTCCTGGCTTCTCAAAATATGGCTGAATTCATCTTTTGGTATTACACCCCCATGGCCCTGCCCTTCTCCGAACACCTACACCCGCAATTAATCATTTACGATTGCATGGACGAATTGTCGGCCTTCAAATTCGCACCAGAAAATATCAGCATACTGGAGAAAAATTTATTCAAAAAAGCAGATTTGGTCTTTACCGGTGGTGCTTCACTTTTCGATGCAAAAAAACATTTCCACAGTAATATTTATCCCTTTTCGAGCAGTATCGACAAAAAACATTTTGAAAAAGCCCGGCAATCTTGGTCTTCGTACCCTCGGACAAAAAAACAGGTTAAGCTTGGTTTTTTTGGGGTAATCGACGAGCGATTTGACAGTCGGCTGATCGCAAATTTGGCTAAAAAACATCCTGAATGGTTGATAGAGCTGATTGGACCCGTAGTTAAAATAAATGCCGATGAGCTGCCCAAGGCCACCAATATTTTATATACCGGTCAAGTTGATTATCAACAACTTCCATCATACGTTTCCAAATGGGATATAGCGCTGATCCCATTTCAAATTAATGAATCTACCCGCTACATCAGTCCCACCAAAACTCCTGAATACCTGGCCGCCGCGAAGCCGGTCATTTCCACCCCTATAAGAGATGTAGTTCAACCGTATGGTAAAATGGGTTTAGTGAAAATTGGCGAAAACGCCGAAGATTTTGCCCGGCATGCCGAAGAGTTGCTGAGGCTTTCTTTCGCACAAAGCAAGGATTGGCTCAGGCTGGTAGATGACTTTTTAGCAGAACAATCCTGGGGGCAGACTTCTGCGGCCATGATGGAAAAGATCAGAGAAACGCTGGAAGAAAAACAGATGATTTCGGTAGCATAATTCATTCATAAACGAATAAAAGATTTGGAATTGGAAATTTGGGCTGGACTGGAATGTACCATTAACCGGGTAGGTGATATTTATTTTAATCAGCTGGATTATGCCGGCCATTGGAACAGAAAAGAAGACATTGAGCAGATTGCCCGGTTGGGCATCAGCAAAATTCGCTACCCAATTCTATGGGAAAGGCATCAGGAACGTCGAAATGAGTGGCAAAATTGGGATTACACTGAAAAAAATCTGTTAAAATTAAAAAAGCATGGTTTGGAGCCCATTGCGGGATTACTCCATCACGGAAGTGGGCCGACATTTACTCACCTACTCGATCCCGATTTCTCAGAAAAATTTGCGGACTATGCTCATCAGGTCGCCAAGCGTTTTCCCTGGATCAATTATTATGTTCCCATTAACGAACCTCTCACCACTGCCCGATTCTCAGGACTTTACGGCTTATGGTATCCGCATATGCGGGATGATCTGAGCTTCGTAAAAATGCTCATCAATCAATGTAAGGCCAGTATCATGGGAATGGAAGCCATCAGGTCGGTAAACCCCCAAGCAATTTGGATTCAGACCGAAGATTTAGGCAAAACCCACAGTACCGATTTATTAAGCTATCAGGCCCATTTTGAAAACCAGAGGAGGTGGCTGGGCTTTGACCTATTGGCCGGCAAAATCAGTTCTGAACACCCACTCTGGAATTACCTGAACTGGATCAGATTAGACCTTAAAGAAGTAGACTTCTTCACCGACAAACAACAGCAACCCGACATCATCGGCTTTAAATATTATATCACTTCAGAGCGTTACCTCGACGAGCAATTATCTCGCTATCCTTTACATACCCATGGTGCAAATCATATACACCGTTATGCCGATGTGGAAATGATCAGGGCTTGTCCGCAGCAGTTCCTGGGTCTGAAAAAACTGGTAAAAGAGGCTTGGGAACACCTGCAAAAAGAGGTGGCGATTACTGAAATTCATTTACACTGCTCACGCGAAGAACAACTCAGATGGTTTGATGAAAACTGGCAATGTTTGATAGAATTAAAAGAAGAAGGAATTCCAATGAAAGCGATGACCGCCTGGGCTTTATTAGGATCTTTCGGTTGGAATCGTTTACTGACAGAACCAAAAGGCAGCTATGAACCCGGAATATTCGATTGTAGCGGTGGATCCATCCGTCCAACGGCCCTAGCCAAATTAGTAAAACAGCTCTCGAATAATGAAAATAGTAGTCACCCGGTATTAAACCGGCATGGTTGGTGGCATGCTCACCAATCCCGAACAGAAAAATCATCTCTTATTCAAAATAATCATGTCGGCCTTTCGTTTAAACCCTTGTTGATTATTGGTAAAAATGGAACACTGGGCCGTGCATTTGCAAGAATTTGCAAACGGAGGGCGATTGATTTTCATTTGAGCGGAAGAGAGGAGCTGGATATTACCGATACGCAATCGATAGAAAAGATGATAGAATTGTACCAACCTTGGGCCATAGTGAACACTGCAGGATATGTGCATGTGGACCATGCTGAAAAAGATCCCAAATCTTGTTTCATGGCCAACACGCAGGGGGCAGAAAATTTAGCAAAGATTTGTGCCCGGCATGCGATCCAGTTCCTCACATTTTCGAGCGATTTGGTGTTTGGTGGGCACAAAGAAACGGCCTATTTAGAAAGTGATCCGGTGAGACCTTTGAACATCTATGGCCACAGCAAAGCCCTGGCTGAAAAAAGGATCTTAAAAACTTATCCAAAAGCATTGATTATTCGGAGCAGTTCTTTTTTTGGACCATGGGATGAAGCCAATTTTGCTCATCAGGCACTTCAATCACTTTATAAAAATGAAAGTTTTGTAGCTGCTGACGACATCTACATCTCTCCAACTTACGTTCCTGAATTAGTTGAAATGAGCTTAGATCTGCTTTTAGATGAGGAACAGGGAATTTGGCATCTGGCGAATCGAGGAAAGCTTAGTTGGGCCGACTTTGCAGCTGAATTGGCCGAAAGGGCGGGCTTTTCAAGAAACGTAATCAGCAGAAAAAAAGCTTCAGAATTGGGGTTCAAGGCCACTCGACCAAAGTTCAGTGTGATCGTATCTGAAAGAGGTGCCAATCTCGGAAAATTAGAGGAAGCACTTGACCAATATTTCATCCAAACATCCAGCCAAAATCAAATTCATTAAATTATGGAAAACTTATACATTTCCGCATCGCCGGTAGCAGGGAAGGGCTTGTTTACCGCCATCAACATCAGGCCAAAACAAATCATATTCCGGTTCGATGGCGAGCATATTTTTCATGAATACACACCAGAATTTGCGGTACAAGGTGCCAACTGGATCGGAGTTGGCGATCGGGAATGGGTGGTGCCACAGCCGGAGAGTCCGGTACTATTCCTAAACCATTCTTGCAGCCCTAATGTGTTCATTAACAAGCATAAAGAGATCATGAGCTGGGCCAACATTCCGGCACACAGCGAACTTTTCTTAGATTATTCCAGTACCGAACTGGACCCTTTTTGGTCGATGAAATGTAATTGTAATGCTCTGAATTGCCGGCATGTGATACGAAGTTTCCCTCATTTGCCTTTGGTTACCCAATTACAATACCGGCCTTATATCAGCCGGGTTTATTGGGACCGCGAAAGTCAGAGGGCTTTGAAATAAAAAAGGCCATCTCCAAGGACAGCCTTCTGATTTTTTATAATAAGAATTACCTTTTTTCTTCACTGGCATCTTCGTTTACATGCCCCTCTGCAATTTCGGTGAGTTTCACATCTGCCGATTTTTCTTCTTCTAAACTCTGCGATAAAAGATCGATGATTTCATCATCCAACTGAAGCACTGCTGCCAAGGTTTTCAAGGTACCATAAGTAGCAATCTCGTAATGTTCAATTTTTTGACCTGCCGAAATAAGGCCGGCATCGCGGGTCAGGGAACCTTGTTCGGTGTCTTCAATTTTTTCTTTTCCCTCATCCACAATTCCATCCATGCCCTCACATCGCTTTCCGATGGCTCTTTTATCGATTACCTGAAAGATCTCTTCCAAACGTTCCACCTGTTGCTCTGTTTTTTCTAAATGTTCCATAAAAGCCATTCTTAAATCACCAGAAGTAGCGGCTTTGGCCATTTTAGGCAAATTTTTAACCAAGTGTTTTTCTGCCCAATAAATATCTCGGAGTTCCGACACAAATAATTCAAATAGTGCCGAATCTTTCATTTCCATTTCTCCCTGAGAAGCATTTCCTGTTTTATTTTTCATAGGTGTAAAATTGATGTGTTGAAAAAACATCCAGGGATTAAAAGGGTTTGAGAAATTTTAAAAAAATTGCGTGGATAATGCTGAATGAATAGGTACTGCGACTACCCATCTTGCAACATACACCCACGCAAAAGTTTTGCGCATCTGCCTGAAGACTTAAGGGTCGCAGTAATTAAGACCTCCTCACAATTGCTCTAACAAGAAAGCATTTTACATAAGTAAAGTTATTAAAAAAATAGATTTAAGAGAAATATTTTTTCTACTGGATTAATAATAAATGAGGATGAAAAATCCTAAGCTCTTTGGGGAACAGCGACTAAATTACTGGTGGCTACCGCTAATAATTTTGAAGATTGGTTATAAAGCTCTGCCTGAACATAAACGGCGGTGCGTCCGTTGCGGATTACTTTTGCTTTGGCAATTACCTCATCGCTAACTCTGGCTCCCTGTACAAAATCTACCGATAGATTGATGGAAACAAAGGGCCGATCTTTATCTAAAGTAGCCACCGTAGTACCTATTACATCATCTAACATACCCGAAATTACGCCACCATGAAGCATGTTGTGAGGGTTGGTCATATCGGGTCTGACGATGAAACGGATGCTGAGCTGGCCGAACTCCACCTCTTCTAAAATACCATCCAGCCAATGTGCGAATGGCGAAGGGCTATTTTTGGTAGATTTACCGATGTGTGCTTTGAGCCAGGTGAGCTTTGGATTATCCATGAAATGTTTAGTCGGCTTTTTTAGCCCAATTATCCTTTAAAGTAACGGTGCGATTAAATACCAGGTGTTGATTGGTGGTATCAGGATCTAAAGTAAAATAACCCTTTCTGATGAATTGATATCCCTTACCTGCTTCTGCAGCTTCCAGGTCTGGTTCGATGTAAGCATTTTGAATGACCTGTAAACTATCCGGGTTGATGTAATCCTTAAAATCTCCTTCTTCACTCGATGGATCCTCTACCCGGAAAAGTCGATCGTATAACCTGATTTCGGCAGTTTTTGCATGTGGAACACTCACCCAGTGGATGGTGCCTTTCACGTTAATGCCGCTCGTATCGCTACCCGACTTAGAAGCTGGAATGTACGTGCAATGAATTTCGGTCACTTTTCCGGAGGCATCCTTTACAAAATCATTACACTGAATAATGTAGGCATGTTTCAGCCTCACCATCAACCCTGGAGCTAAACGGAAGAATTTTTTAGGTGCTTCTTCCATAAAATCTTCACGTTCAATCCATAATTCTTTACTAAATGGAATGTTTCTCGCCCCTTCTCCACCCTCTACTTCCGGATTATTTTCTCCATGGAGTAATTCTTCTTGTCCGTCTGGATAGTTAGTAATGACCAATTTAACCGGATCGAGTACAGCCATTCGGCGCCAGGCGGTTTTGTTCAAATCTTCACGAATACAAAACTCGAGCAAACTCATCTCAATGAGGTTTTCGCGTTTAGCCACCCCAATGCGATCGCAAAAATTACGAATGCTGGCCGGTGTATATCCCCGGCGACGCAAGCCGCTGATGGTGAACATACGCGGATCGTCCCAGCCGTTAACATAACGCTCATTTACTAGTTGCAGCAATTTACGTTTGCTCATCACGGCATAGTTGATATTTAAACGAGCAAATTCATATTGTTTAGTTGGGAAAATTTCTAATTGCTCAATAAACCAGTCGTACAGCGGACGATGGGGAATGAACTCGAGCGTGCAGATTGAATGTGTGATTTTTTCGATGGCATCGCTTTGCCCATGTGCGAAATCATACATCGGATAAATACACCATTTATCACCGGTACGGTGATGATGCGCATGTTTGATGCGATACATCAGCGGATCGCGTAGGTGCATATTGGGCGAATTCAGGTCGATTTTGGCACGCAAAACTTTCGCTCCATCGGGATATTTGCCGGCCTTCATTTCCTCAAATAATTGAAGATTCTCCGCAACGGTTCTCTCCCGATAAACAGAAGCCTTGCCGGGTTCTGTCGGCGTTCCTTTTCCTGCTGCAATTTCTTCTGCAGTACTGTCATCTACATAAGCGAGGCCTTTTTTAATCAAGGCAAGTGCAAAATCATACAACTGATCAAAATAATCAGAAGTATACAGCTCCTGCGCCCATTTAAACCCCAACCACTCAATATCTTTTTTAATGCTTTCTACGTATTCGGTTTCTTCAGTTACCGGGTTGGTATCATCGAAGCGTAGATTTGTTTGGCCGCCATATTTTTGAGCCAGCGTAAAATTTAAACAAATAGATTTAGCATGTCCGATGTGAAGGTAACCGTTCGGTTCGGGCGGAAAACGGGTAAGTACCCGGCCTCCGTGCTTGGCATTTCTGATATCTTCCTCAATAATCTCTTCCAAAAAATTTAAGGACCGCTCTTCACTCATGGCTTTGTATTGTTTGCTGATCAATTGTACAAGAGGCTAAAATTAGTAAAAATACTGTGTTTTTGATTTGATTTTTTTAGGGGATAGCCTGACAGTGAGAATCCGTTTTTGTTTTTTTTAAGTATTTTTGAAGCCAAACAAATAATGCTTTGAAAAGACCTGTTCGTGTTTTAGTAGCTAAAGTTGGCCTGGATGGTCACGACCGTGGAGCCCGCATCATTGCTACTTCTCTGCGTGACGCCGGCATGGAAGTAATTTATACCGGTTTGCGCCAGACCCCGGAAATGGTGGTAAATACTGCTCTGCAAGAAGATGTAGATGCCATTGGCGTTTCTATACTTTCGGGAGCACACATGACGGTATTCCCTAAGCTGATTGAATTGATGAAAGCTAAAGGCCTGGACGACGTTTTACTGACCGGTGGCGGCATTATTCCTGATAGCGACATGAAAAATTTACAGGATATGGGAGTTGGAAAATTATTCCCCCCGGGCACGCCCACTGCAGATATTGTTGCATACATTAGCTCCTGGACTGCAGAAAAGCGCCAATTTTAAATTAAATCTTCCTAAAAATGACCTACGAAAATATCCTCCTCGAAAAGAAAGAGCGCATTTTATACTTAACCATTAATCGCGAAAGCAAATTAAATGCACTTAATAAAGCTACACTCGCAGAATTACATTTTGCAATTACTGATGCATTTCGCGATGAAGAGGTAGGCGGCATCATCATTACCGGATCGGGCTCAAAAGCATTCGTAGCCGGTGCCGATATTGCTGAATTTGCAGACTTGAGTCAGGATGAGGGACGTGTTTTCGCACAGGAAGGACATCATAAGGTATTCGATATCATCCACGGAAGTGAAAAACCAATTATTGCCGCAATTAATGGATTTGCATTGGGTGGAGGTTTAGAACTGGCCATGACCTGCCACATCCGCATTGCAGCTGAAACGGCCAAATTAGGTTTACCAGAGGTAACCTTAGGTTTGATTCCGGGTTATGGCGGCACACAACGTTTAACTCAATTGGTTGGCAGAGGCCGGGCACTCGATCTGATCTTAACGGCCGATATGATCGGCGCTGAAACAGCCCTGCAATATGGCCTGGTTAACCAGGTGGTGGCCGCAGAAAGTTTAATGAGCGCTGCAACAGAAAAAATGCGGAAAATATTGAGCCGTGCACCGCTTGCACTGGGGGCTGCCATTCAAGCAGTAAATGCCTCACTGCAAGATGGCGTAAATGGATTTGAAGCTGAAATTGATCAATTTGCCCGTTGCTTTGATACCGAAGATTTTAAGGAAGGCGTAGCTGCATTTCTGGAAAAAAGAAAAGCCGATTTCAAAGGCCAGTAAACTTCTTTCTGGATTTTTCAATCTTTAAAAAGTAGTGTAAATACCACTAATTTTTTAGTATATTTACTAAAAGACTTCAGATCTTCATTGATCTTGCTCCTGCAAGATATCGTTCACTAAAGCTGACTGTCATGAAAAAGATCCTAATCATCGACGATGAAGTAAGCATCGGCCAATTACTTTTTAAATTTTTAAGTCGCAATGGTTTTGTGGTAGAAACTGCCAACAGTGGTGCCACCGCCATGGAATTTCTCAAGAAAGATTTCTTTAATCTGGTGCTCTGCGATTTTAGATTGAAAGACACCGACGGAAGAGAAATGCTGAAAGAGATCAAAACCCATTATCCCGCTACCGGCGTCATCATCATTACGGCTTATTCAGACATACGCCTGGCTGTAGAGCTGATTAAAATGGGTGCTTACGATTACATCAGCAAACCCCTTTACCCAAATGAAATTTTAAATACCATTAATAAGGCCTTGTCTACACAAGAAGCTTTGGCAGAAAAACCGACCCTTGCAAACCCTGTCCTGCAATCTGCAAAAAAACAAGGTCAAAATTCCGGGCTTCCCGAAGATTTTATTGTGGGGGAAAGTGCTGTTTCTAAAGAGCTGATGCGACAAATAGAACTGGTTGCACCTACCAATTACAGTGTGATTTTATTTGGAGAAAGTGGCACGGGTAAAGAAGCTGTTGCCAAAAGCATCCATTTAAAGAGTCAAAGGAAACACCAACCCTTTGTGGCGCTTGATTGCGGTTCGCTTACAAAAGAATTGGCCGCCAGCGAATTTTTTGGGCACGAAAAAGGGGCTTTCACCGGTGCTTTGAGCACCAAGATCGGTCATTTTGAACTGGCTAATGGAGGCACGCTTTTTTTAGATGAAATAGGGAACCTGAGTTATGAAAGTCAGGTAGCACTGCTTCGGACGGTGCAGGAGCGCAAAGTAAGAAGAATTGGCGGCACCAAAGAGCTCGAACTGGATGTGAGGATCATTGTAGCCACCAACGAAAACCTGCCTCAGGCCATTGCCGAAGGCCGTTTCAGAGAAGATCTGTATTATCGTTTTAATGAATTTATGATCCACCTGCCTGCATTAAGAGAACGTGGCGATGACCTGATGCTTTTTGCCAATCATTTCCTGCAAGCAGCGAAACAAGAATTACATAAAGAAATCAGCGGATTTTCTGAAGAAGTGATTGCACAGTTTAAAGCCTACAACTGGCCGGGCAATATCCGGGAGCTCAAAAATGTAGTACGCAGAGCAGCTTTACTGAGCCAAAGCGATTGGATACAGGTAAAAGATCTCCCACTAGAAATTTCTGCTGCTTCACAGAGTTCACGATCGTTTGAAACAAAGATCCCAACTCCTCCCTCTACTGCATCTGCTGATTTAAAAAACATTGCCCATGTAGCAGAGTACGAGACCATCATGAATGTTTTGAAAGAAGTAAGGTTCAATAAAACCAAAGCAGCCGAAATTCTGAAGATTGACCGAAAAACCCTGTACAACAAGATGAAAGCTTTTAGCATCAGCTAAACCGCACAATAAAAATCTTTTTTTTTCGTATTAGGTTAGGAATAGTTTTTTACCCAAAAAAATATGTATACCTATGAAAAAATTAAGATTAACGCTGTTAATGATGCTCGCTTTCGCCTTTACCTTGAGTTTGAGTGCACAAGAAAAACCTGCAGACAGCCTTGCTAAAGTAAGACCAAAACATCCATTCACTTTGTTTCAAGGCCAAAAACCCTACCGAACCTGGTCTTTAGGTCTGCATGCTGGTGCCTTGGCCCCTGTGGTATTTGCACCCAGTAATTACGATTTTTCTAACTGGGATGTAAACCTGGGGTACGGTCTAAGTGTTCGGAAACAATTAGCCCACTCCTTCGGATTAGAATTTAATGCAACGGCAGGTAAAATATCTGGCAGTAATAAAGACCTTCCTGGCGGGGTCGGTTTCGGATTAAAGTCCTACGAAACCACTATTTATACCAGCAGCCTGATGGGAGTGGTAAATGTGGCCACCCTGGATTTCATGCGAAAAGAGAACTGGATCAATTTCATTGTAAAAGCCGGATGGGGACAATCTGCCTTTTCGTATATAAAGACTGATGAATTTGATGTAACCACCGATTACAAAGGCAAATATGGCTCAAGCGGTACAGAAACATACCGTTACGAATCATTTGTACCGATTGGAGTAGCTGTAAAATTCAAGATCTCAGATCGGATGCATTTCGATTTGGGTTATACCATGAATTTTTCGGGGAGTGATTTTCTGGATGGTTTAAAAATCAACCGAACACCTGCAGACCGGTTCTCTTATGCCTACAGTGGCTTGGAATTTTCATTGGGCAAAAAGAAAGAGAAAGCCTTGGACTGGGTGAACCCTGTCTCGATGATGTATGATGATTTGTACACAAGAAATGATTCTGCTGAGTTAGCAGCATTGAGAAAACAGGTAAAGGTTTTGGAAAAAGAGGTGGATGACCTGAAATGCGATACCGACTCAGATGGCATTGGCGATTTATTTGACAAATGCCCAAGCACCCCCCGTGGGGTGGTGGTAAGTGGTTGGGGATGTCCATTAGATACCGACCAGGACAGCGTTTATGATTATTTGGATAAGTGTCCGTTGGTAAAAGGTGCGAAAAATAATAGCGGGTGCCCAGAAGTGGCCAAAGCAGCAGTCATTAGCCGACCAACCATTCAACTGAGTGCCGAAGAACAAAAAATATTACAGGATGTTTTTGAAAACCTGGAATTTGCCACCGGGAAATGGATCATCAAGGCAGTTTCTTATCCCTCTCTCAATAAACTGGCTACCTTATTAATTACCAAGCCGAATTATAGTTTGAAAATAAGCGGACATACCGATGCAGTGGGCTCAGAAAAAGCCAATCAAACACTATCCGTTAATCGGGCCAATGCCGTAAAAAGCTACCTGGTAAAACGGGGCGTTTCGAAAAATAAAATTGAAGCCAGGGGTTTTGGCGAATCCCAGCCTATTGCCGATAATGAGACAGAAGAGGGCAGACAGCGGAATAGAAGGGTAGAATTTAATATTTTCTAATTCAACCCTGCTCCTGAAAAATCCTATCCCCAAAAGGAGATAGGATTTTTTTATGTAGAAACCTTGATTAACTTTAAGTGTTGTTGAGCAATGTTAGAACATTTATTTCAAAACCATGTCGATTTATAATTTAAAGCAGCGCAATGCCATCGTTTTATGCTTACTGCTTGTTTTGGGTGGGTTCATTTTGTATTCGCTCAGGATCATTGCAGGAGCTTTGCTTAGCACCTTGGTGCTATACACCATTTTCAGGCCTATATATCTGTTATTTACTGATAAATGGAAAATCAATAAGATGATAACTACCGTTGGGATCATCCTGGTTTCTTTACTAATGATCGTTTTTCCCTTTCTGGCACTAAGCTTGATGGTCATCAATAAAATCTCATCTTTTCAACAAGATCCTCAAGCCATTAAAACTCTCATCAAAGGAATTGAAGATTACATTGGATCTACCTTCCATGTACCCCATTCATTAGATCTGGTAATAGGCAAGCTGGATGATATTGCTGCAAATTTATTTCCAGCGGTAATAGGCGGGGCAGCCGACATTTTTATTGGGGTGCTGATCATGTATTTTTTACTTTATTTTATGTTTACGCAGCACCAAAGTTTTGAGAAAGGACTGCTCAAATATGCCCCATTTAAAGAACCCGATGCCATTAAGTTTGCTACCGAACTTCGCGATACTACCTACTCAAACGTATTGGGTCAAGGTTTCATCGCTATTGTTCAGGGCAGTTTGGTGAGCTTGGGATTTATCATTTTCGGGATACCCGATGCCGTTTTCTGGGGAGTAATCTCCACTTTTTTATCCTTTTTACCTGTAGTTGGCGCCCCATTTGTATTTATTCCGGCGGCACTGATTCAACTTTCAAACGGGAACGAAACTGCCGGCTGGGGGCTTTTGTTATGGGGCTTTATCCTGATCATTAATATTGACAACGTGATCCGACTGATTATTGCAAAAAGAGTAGCCAATATGCATCCCATCATTACTGTGATTGGGGTAGTAATCGGCATTCCGGTATTTGGCATCCTCGGACTGGTGTTTGGGCCTTTATTGCTCTCTTATTTTATCCTCACTTTTAAGATTTATGAAAGAAGTTATCATGCTGTCGAAAAAGAAGAAGCAGCAAAACAAGCAGTAGAGAAGCATCTTTAAAGAATTTCTAAACACTTTGAAAATTGGCTTGTTGAAGAAAAGAAGGTTTAAATTAAAAACAAAAGAAAATGAGCGATAATTCAAAAATTGTAGTGGCACTGCTGGCCGGTGTGGCAGTTGGTGCAGCTTTAGGGATTCTTTTTGCGCCCGAAAGTGGATCGGAAACACGTGACAAATTGAGCAAAGCATTGAAAGATTTGGGCGAACGGATTCAGGACCTTACCGAAGAAGGAATAGACGATCTCAGCGAAACTGCCGAAAAAGTAGGAAGTGCCCTGAAATCAAAAATGAAAAAAACACAGGAAACATTTAATGAGGCCGGCAACCAAGCCGGAGTTTAAAATCCAGGAATATGGAAGAGCAGAAACCTGACCAACAAGAAAATCTGATTGAAAAAATTAAAATCTACATCGGACTCAAAAGCCGGCTGGCAGTGCTGAGCACCGTAGAAAAGGTGGCTGAGTTTTATGCCGCTGCAGTAAGTAATATCGTATTGGTGCTCTGCCTGTTAATGATGTTGATTTTTGCCAGCTTAGGAACCGCTTTTTGGCTTAATGAAGTTTTAAATAGCACTTGGTTGGGATTTTTTTGGGTAGCAGGTATTTATCTGCTCTTCTTTATCATTGTGATTTTTATCAAATCTAAATGGATTGAAGAACCCCTCATGGACCGCTTAGTTAGAAAAATGCTGGCAGAAAAAATCGAAGAAAAAAATGGCGAATAATCGAATCAAAAGTATGAGCGATTTACGCTCCGAGATCTTCCGATTACGTGCTGAAATGGATTTAAGAGAAGGTGAACTGAAAGAAGAGTTTCACCAAATTTCTGAAAAGATTCAAGCACCCTTCAGAATGATGCAAGAATTGGGGGCCTGGTTGGGTATCGGTGGCAAAGCTGAAGAGAAAAGCAGTGATTGGCTCACTACAATTGCACAATTAGGTGTTCCTTATTTATTAAATTCACTGATTTTTAAAAGATCGGGTTTTCTTCTAAAAGCCCTAATTGCCCTGGTTTCACAGAAAGCAGTAGCGGGGATCAACATGGATAAAATGACCGGCTGGATTGAAAAAATCAGTCAATGGATTCAGAAGCAAAGCAAAGAAAAAAAAGCAGCTGCTACCGAAAATCAAGCAGATAATGGGTGTTAAATTTTACCACTCTCCAGATCTTGGTAAATGCTTTCGATTAAATCTTTATTGCGTTCGTAAATCACTTTGCGCTTAAGGCTCAACTTGGGTGTCAGTTCACTGGCATCAATGGTCCACTCTTTAGGCAATAAGCGGAACATTTTTACTTGCTCCCAGCGCCCAAAACCAGCATTGTATCGATCTACTTCTCTTTGGTATTTATCCATCACCTCTGCATGCTGAATCATTTCTGCAGCCGTGGTATAAGTGATTCCTTTCTTTTCGCACCAAGCAGCCAGCGCCTGAAAATTAGGAACGATTAATGCGGATGGGAATTTTCTATTTTCTCCCACCACCATTACCTGTTCAATGAGCGGCGATTCTTTGAACTTATTTTCGATGAGTTGGGGGGCTATGTACTTACCTCCGGCTGTTTTAAATATTTCTTTTTTGCGATCAGTGATCCGAAGAAAGCCACCCTCTATCATTTCACCAATGTCACCAGTGTGGAACCAGCCCTCTGCATCAATTACTTCGGCAGTCAAGTCGGGACGATTGTAATAGCCTTTCATAATGTTCGGACCTTTGCATAAAATCTCCCCGTCTTCGGCAATTTTAACCTCCACATTTGGTATGGTTTTACCCACACTGCCAAAACAGGCCTGATGTGGATCTAAGCGGTTCAAACTGATAACCGGCGAGGTTTCAGTTAAACCATAACCTTCTATAACCGGAATTTGTGCAGCCCAAAATACCCTGGCCAATCGTGGTTGTAAAGCAGCTCCACCCGACATCAGGGCTTTTACTTCACCACCTAAGGCTTCACGCCATTTGGTGAAAATTAATTTATTCGCGATAGAAAGCTGAAACTCATACCAGGGACCATTTTTACCGTCCAGTTCAAACTTCAATCCTAAATTTAATGCCCAAAAGAATAGTTTCTTTTTGATACCTGTAAGTGCAGTACCTTTTTCTACAATGCGATCATATATTTTTTCGAGCACTCGGGGAACGGTGGTAAAACCATGCGGTTTAACCTCCTGAATATCGGCCATCACCGTCTCAATGCTCTCTGCATAGTAAACACTCACCAAAGCATAGCAGTTCATGTAAAAAACCACTCTTTCAAAAATATGAGAAAGCGGTAAAAAGCTGATCACCCTTTCCAATCCTTTCGGATAGGCACTGAGTGTATCTGTAAGGTTAGTTACCACATTATGATGAGTGAGCATCACTCCTTTCGGTGTACCGGTGGTGCCTGAAGTATAAATAAGGGTAACCAAATCCTCTGGCTGCACCTGATCGCGGTAAGGCTTCAAATCAATGGTAGCTTGTGCTTGTCCCAGCGCTTTCAATTCAGTCCAGAAAGGAGCCTCTTTGCACTCTTCAAAGGCATAAATTTTTAAATCTAAACCTAATTCAGATTTGATGGTTTGTAATTTTTTTACCAGTTCTACCGAACCGGCAAACACCACTTTGATTTGTGCATCCTGTAAAATAAATCGAATGTCGTTGGTCGAAAGCGTAGGATACATGGGCACCTGAGTAGCCCCAATCTGCATGATGGCGAAATCACAAATGTTCCATTCAGGTCTGTTTGCAGACATGATGGCTACCTTATCATCTTTCTTGATACCCAAGGCAATCAGTCCCTTGCTAGTTTCATCAATTGATTGTATAAACTGTTCAGGGCTGTAAGTAATCCACTTCCCGTTACGCTTACCAGCAACCAAAACTTCACGAGTAAAATTCTTTAAAACATGCGGGAGGAGATCATGAACTCGGGTTAAAACGGACATAGGTTAATCAAGTGATATTAAAGGTTACACCACCAATATAATCAAAAATTGAATAAATACCTACACAGGCGTTCAATAGGCAATAATTTTACGATTTGTAGATATTTCGTCAGTGTAGTGGAGATTGATAAAAATGGCATCAAATTTGATGGGTTGTATAGAAAAAAGATATGAAGAAAACACTTTTATTCAACCTACTCCTGATCACTTTAAGTTTGTTGAGTCAGAATACAAATGCTCAATACAAACACGCCATTGGGGGTCGTTTTGGGACCGCAAATGGAATCAGTTTCAAAACTTTTAACCACAATTACGACCGGGCCCTTGATCTGATCTTGAATTTCCAGTCGAGGAACGATTATTCCTATTTCCGCTTTACCGGTTTGTATGAAATCCATCAGGATATCAAAAATGCCGATGGCTTACGCTGGTATTATGGTTTTGGTGGAACCCTTGGATCTAGAAATTATAAACCCACTGATGATAATGACCTCCTATTAGGAATTGATGGCGTAATTGGTTTAGACTACAAATTTAATGGTGTACCCATCAATGTATCTTTGGATTGGAAACCTACACTGGAAGTTGCTCCAAATACCGGACTAAATGCTGAAGGATTGGGTCTTTCGTTCAGATTTACATTTTGAGCCATAAAAAAACCCTCCTGTTGGAGGGTTTTTAATTAAAGTTTGAGCCATTTTTTTCGGAGTGTCAATTGTTGTTCTGTTGGCTGTTCAAGACTGACGATCCGATATTTCACGGCAGGATTCCTCATAAGTTTGATTGGCAGCTGTTGCTCCATGCCATCTCTAAAAATACCCAGTTTAACTTCATCGCCCACTTGCTTGGTAGCAAAAAACTTCTCTGCATCACGAGGAGCAAAACTTGGTTTTTCACCATCAATGGCTCGCAGCTCATCGTTTACATTCAGGCCATATTTCCATGCCGGGCTATCTCTTAGAACACTCGAAACCAATAATTTACCTTCTCTGAAAACAAAACTGGTACCGAGGTAAGCTTCATTCTTTTGAGCGTTTTCATCAATTACATCGTAACCGGCATAAGCAAAATATTTTTTATAATCTACTGGAGCTACCCCGTATACAAAATCATCATAAAAGCGATCAAAAGATTTACCTGCCACTTTTTCAACTATCGCCTTGAATTCAGCATCTGTATACCCACGGTCTAATTTCTGATAAAATAAATCATAAACCGCTTTCAATACATCATCTAAGCCTTTTTGCGCATTGCTTGCATTCAAAATTTCTAAATCCATCAACATGGCAATCAGAGCACCCTTATCATAATAGGAGATGCTAGAGTTTCTGGAATTTTCGTTAGGCCTGTAATACTTGATCCATGCATCAAAGCTGGCCTCACTTGCCGACTGATACTTATTTCCTGGTTGGTTATCAATCAGGTTCATGCCTGAGGCTAAAACCTCTAAATACTTTTCAGGATTGTAGAAACCCGCTCTTCTAACCAACAAATTGTCGTAGTGTGCGGTAAAGCCTTCGGCAATCCAAAGATTGCTGGTATAATTTTCGGTGTCGTAATTAAACGGCCCCAATGCGGCAGGACGCATTCTTTTGACATTCCAAAGGTGGAAGTACTCGTGAGCAACCAAACTAAGGAAACCCAGATAGGTATTTTCGTTGGTGTAACCCATTCTGCTGGCTCCCAAAACTGTTGAATTAAGGTGCTCTAAACCACCGCCACCGTTGGCATAATTGTGCACGATGAATGCATAATATTTGTTAGGATTGATACCAAAAATGGATGTACACTCCTCTACTATGCGAGCCATGTCTTTCTTCAAACGTTCTTTGTCATAATTACCTCCGCCATACATGGCTACTTCGTGTCTTACACCAGCAGCAGTAAATTCAAATATGTCTTGATTACCAACCTCAATGGGTGAATCAAAAAGTACATCAAAATTAGGGGCTTGGTAAGTAAACGCTTTGCCCGCTACCGGCGCTAAGCCAGTGGTAACCTTCGACCAGGTTTCAAAAGGTTTGATGGTTACGGTTGAAGATTGATTGAGTGCCCCGTCAGGATACATGAAAATTCCTGTGGGCGATAAGAAGGCATGTGAAGCATCCACAAAACTGGTTCTAACCGAAATTTCGAAAGCATAGACCCGGTAATTGACACGAATCTGGTCTTTTTTATTAGCTTGAATTCGCCAAGTATTTTTATTGATTTTTTCAGCACGTAAAGGATGATCTTTGGCATCCATAGCCTTGAAACCTTCAACATTTTTCGCAAATTCTCTCACCAGGTAAGAACCTGGAGCCCAAACGGGCATTTTCACATCAACATATGATTGCTTGTTACCCACAATTTGCATTTGCACATCGGCATAATGCGCCTGTGGTTCAGTAAAAGAAACTTCGAAAGAAATGCGGCTTTGCGCTGCAGCGATACCAACTGATATTCCCATCATTAGGAGCGAGATTTGGAGTCCGAATTTTATTAATTTTTTCATGAAATATGCTTTGAAACAAAAGTAGTTTTTATATCGAAATTCAAAAATTATCGCTTTGAAATTGCTGTAATTTATTGGATACAAATGATTTTTTCATCATAAAAGAGGTAGTTTTGAACTCCAAAAAATCCTACGTAATCTCATCCTTCAAATGAAAAAAAGAAATATCATTTACCTGCTCCTGGCTCTTACGCTCCTTTCTGGCATTATTTACAGAATCATTAAAAACAAAGAAAATGGTGGCGGTCAAAAAGCTGGAGGCAAATCAGGCGGCAAAAATGGAGCAAGCATGTCAGCTACAAAAGTGAGCGGAATAGTGGTAGCTTACAGCGAATTTACCGATCAATTATCAGTAATTGGTACGGTTGAAGCCAATGAGCAAATTGATATTAGAGCGGAGATTGCCGGTTTGGTGAAAGGAATCTATTTTCAGGAAGGGAGTGCAGTAAGCAAAGGGCAGCTCTTGATAAAAATTAATGATACAGAATTACAAGCACAACTCAAGCAGGCTTTAAGCAGGGAGAAACTGGCTGCAGAAACAGAATCGAGAGCCAAACAGCTTCTTAAAAAAGAAGCCATTAGCCAGGAGGAATATGAAGTGGCTTTTGCTGAATTGACCAGTTTAAAAGCTCAAACAGAACTCATCAGAGCGCAATTATCTAAAACCTCTATTCGTGCTCCTTTCGGTGGGAAAATCGGATTGAGAGCCATTTCTGTTGGAGAGTATGTGACCCCTTCAACCAACATTGCGAAATTGACTAATGCCAATCCGGTAAAAATCAGCTTTTCAATCCCCGAAAAATATGCGAATCAGGTAAAGAAAAACACCAAGATCAGTTTTAGTGCTGCCGGCACGCAAAAAAAATATGAAGCCAGTGTGTTCGCTGTTGAACCCAGTGTTGAAACGAGTACTCGAACCCTCCAGCTCAAGGCCCTGGCCAGCAATGCAAGTGGCGAACTTCTACCCGGCACCTTTGCAAAAATCAATTTGAACTTAGAGAGTTTTAAAAACGCCATTCTGATTCCTACCCAATCTATCATCCCGGTATTAAAAGGCAAGAAAGTATTTGTGAGTCAAAATGGCATGGCCAAAGAGGTCATGGTGGAAACCGGCTCAAGAACAGACAAGAGTGTACTGATCCTTTCCGGACTAAAACCCGGAGACACGGTACTGACGAGCGGCATGATGTCATTAAAAGCAGAAAATCCGGTTAAAGTAAGCATTGTAAAATAGACATGAGTTTATCCAGCACCAGTATTCAGCGCCCCGTTCTGGCCATTGTGATGAACCTCACTTTGGTTTTATTCGGTTTAATTGGTTTTCATTTTTTAGGAGTCAGGGAATTCCCATCCATTGATCCGCCGGTGGTATCGGTAAGGACCGCCTACCCGGGTGCAAATGCCGATGTTATTGAATCTCAAATCACTGAGCCTTTAGAAAAAGCAATTAATAGCATTGATGGGGTTAGAAATATTTCTTCATCCAGCAACCAGGGCTCGAGCAACATTACGGTTGAGTTTAATTTAGGAAAAGACCTCGAAGAAGCCGCAAATGATGTTAGAGATAAAGTTTCGCAGGCTACCCGATCATTACCAAAAGACATTGATGGCATGCCGGTGGTCTCTAAAGCCGATGCCAATTCGGATCCAATCATTTCCATGACGCTCGAAAGCGATACCCGAAATCAGTTGGCCATCAGCGATTATGCAGAAAATGTATTAGCTCAACGATTACAAACCATCCCAGGGGTGAGCAACGTGAATATTTGGGGCCAAAAACGCATTGCCATGCGCTTGTGGATTGATCCGGCCAGGATGTCGGCTTACCGCATTACCGCCCTGGATGTTAAAAATGCACTGGATAAAGAAAATATTGAATTGCCATCCGGTAAAATAACCGGGGAAGCTACCGAGCTGACCGTAAGAACCCTTGGAAACCTTTCAAGTGAAGAGGATTTTAATCAGCTGATCATCAAAAACGACGGTGTAAACATCATTCGTTTGCGTGATATCGGCTCGGCAGTGATAGCCCCGGAGAATGAAGAAACCATGCTGCGCAAATCAGGCAGACCGATGATTGCTCTGGCAATAGTTCCTCAACCCGGAGCTAATTTTCTTGATATCTCCACAGAATTTTACAAAAGATACGAGCAGCTAAAAAAGGATTTGCCCAAGGATTTCAAGCTGGACATTGCCATTGATTCCACCTTGTTCATTAAACAATCTATCAATGAGGTAGCCGAAACATTGATCTTATCATTGATCTTGGTCATCCTGATCATTTATCTGTTCTTCCGCGACTGGAGTATTGCCATCCGCCCGCTCATTGACATCCCTGTATCGCTTATTGCCACTTTCTTCATCATGTACCTTTTTGGCTATTCCATCAACGTACTAACCTTATTGGCCGTTGTATTGGCTACAGGACTGGTGGTAGATGATGGCATTGTGGTCACAGAAAACATCTTTAAAAAAATAGAAGAGGGTTATTCGCCCCTAGAGGCGGCTATCAAAGGATCTAACGAAATTTTCTTTGCGGTTATCTCCATCTCCATCACGCTGGCAGCCGTTTTCCTACCGGTGATATTTTTAGAAGGATTTGTAGGTCGGCTTTTCCGGGAGTTTGGAGTAACCATCGGTGCGGCAGTGCTCATATCAGCGTTTGTATCTTTAACACTTACTCCTATGCTGAACGCCTACCTAATGAAGGGGCATCAGAAGAAAAGTAAATTTTATGAACTGACGGAGCCTTATTTCGTCAAAATGACTAATGCTTACCAGCAATCGCTCGAGAAGTTTCTGTTATATCCTCGACGTGCCTTCTTCGTTTTATTTGGTTGTGTCGCAATGATTGTCCTGTTCTGGGTATTGTTACAAAAAGAAACAGCTCCTTACGACGATCGTGCTGCCATCAATATGCAGATTTCGGCTCCAGAAGGTTCATCGTATGAATACACCGACAATTTTGTGTTGAAACTATCTCAAATGATAGAAGATTCCATTCCAGAAAAAAGGATCAATTTAACAGTAACCTCACCCGGATTTACCGGGAGCGGGGCCGCTAATACCGGCTTCATCAGGCTACGCCTGGTGGAAAAAGAAGAAAGAGAGCGTTCTCAATCTGAGCTTACCGACTACCTAAGTAAAGTCACCAAAGGGTACGCCGAAGCAAAAACTTTTGTGGTGCAACAACCTACTATTTCTGTAAATCGAAGAGGTGGTCTACCGATAAACTACATCATTCAGGCGCCCAATTTTGAGAGCTTGAGAGAAAAATTACCTCAATTCATGGAATCGGTTTCTCAGGATCCAACTTTTACAGTGAGTGATGCCAATTTAAAATTTAATAAACCCGAGATTAACCTTTCTATCGATCGTGAAAAAGCAAAAAATCTGGGTGTATCGGTTTTAGATATTGCTCAAACGCTTCAATTTGCCCTCAGTGGTCAGCGTTTCGCTTATTTCATCATGAATGGAAAACAGTATCAGGTAATTGGACAGTATGAGCGAGGCGACCGAAATGAGCCAACCGACCTGACTACCATTTTCGTGAGAAACAACCAGGGAGAACTCATTCAATTAGATAATTTGGTGAAAATGGAGGAGCTGAGCAGCCCTCCTCAACTGTACCATAATAACCGATTTGTTTCCGCTACCATATCGGCCGGACTCGCTCCAGGTAAAAGTATTGGTGACGGTATCGATGCGATGGACCGTATTGCTGAAAAAGTTTTGGATGATCGCTTTTCGACCGACTTAGGTGGAGAATCCAGAGATTTCAAGGAGAGCTCATCAAACACTCTGTTCGCCTTCGGATTGGCTCTTTTACTTATTTATTTGACCCTTTCCGCCCAATTTGAGAGTTTCATCGATCCGGTGATCATTATTCTCACCGTGCCAATGGCGGTTGCCGGTGCCTTCTTTTCCCTGTGGCTGTTTGGCCAAACCTGGAATATTTTTAGCCAAATTGGGACCATCATGCTCATTGGTTTGGTGACCAAAAATGGAATTCTAATCGTCGAATTTGCCAATCAGCTGAAAGAGCAGGGGATGAGTGTGCCGGAAGCCATCAGAAAAGCTGCCGAAACCAGGCTCCGTCCAATTTTAATGACCAGCCTTGCCATTGCACTCGGTGCATTACCCATTGCATTAGCCATTGGAGCAGCTGCCAAAAGCAGGATGGGAATGGGAATCGTAATTATTGGTGGTACTTTGTTCTCATTGGCTTTGACACTTTATGTAATTCCGGCTATTTATCAATTGTGGTCAAGGCCCCTTAAAAATACTTCTACCCTAAAAGCATGAAGAAAAATTTAATCTATATCCTTTGTTTTTTATTCACTCTTGTTTTTGGACAAGGCCATAACTTGTTTGCACAAGAAAGACTCAGCCTGAGAGATGCCATTGAAACTGCGCTCAAAAACAATTATGATATTTTACTGAGCAGCAATCAGGTAAAAGTTTCAAAAAACAATGTAAGTCTGGCCAATGCAGGTATTCTTCCTTCCATCAATGGTAATTTTTCAAACAATCGGAGTATTCAGGATAGTCGCCAAACACTGGCCAACGGCACCCAGCAAGAGCGAGATAATGTTCGCAATACCAACACTGTTTATGGCTTTAGTTTAAACTGGAGGATTTTTGACGGTTTGAACATGTTTGCAAACTATGAACGTCTACAAAAACTGAACAAGTCTGATGAGTTGACTTTCCGGATGACGGTAGAAAACACCATCGCAAATGTGATCAATACCTATTATGATTTGGCGAGGCAAGCGCAACAAATTCGCACACTCAAAACAGCGCTTGAAATTTCGCAACTCCGCTTAAATAACTCTAATAACCGGTACAAAATTGGGAAAGCCTCTAAACTAGAGGTCTTGGCCGCCAAAGTAGATCTCAATACCGATACTACCAACCTGATGCGCCAGTTAGACAATTATAAAAGAGTGCAGATCCAATTAAATGAATTATTGGGCAGAGAGGTTCATACCTCATTTAGCACCGATGAAGATATCAATATTACCTATAATCTAAATTTTTCTGAACTTAAAGATCTGGCAGGAACTAAAAACCCAGCCTTGTTACAAGCCAGCATTGAACAACAGTTAGCAAGGCTTAACCAAAAGCAGGTAAAATCTAGCCGTTACCCTTGGATGAATATCAATACCGGTTATAATTTTAACAACTCTACCTCACCTCTTGGATTTGCCAGAGAGGCCAGCGGACAGGGCGTCATCATTGGCATCACTGCCAGTATCCCAATTTTTAATGGCTTTTTGCAAAGCAGGAATGAAAAAAATGCCTCGATAGGGATAGACAACGCTGCCCTGCAATACAAGCAAACTCAGCAGAGAATAAATGCCCAGCTGGAAATTGCCTATCAAACTTATTTAACCAACCTGGCGTTGGTAAAAATGGAAAAAGAGAATCAAGAAATTGCTAAGCAGAACCTGGACATTTCCATCGAAAAACTCCGCTTGGGAAGTTTGAGTACCGTTGAGTTTAGAGAAGCTCAATTGAATTACTTGAATGCATTTACACGCTACACCGATGCTCAGTTCCAAGCAAAACAGGCCGAAATTGGATTAAAACAAGTAGCAGGCGTTCTTTCTTTATGATTAAATATTTTATCTTAGATATAAATATTGATCATCTCTCAGGTTGGAGCCTTTGTACAAATATGAGCGTGTAATTTTAATTGATGATAATTACATCGATAATATCATCCATCAGAAACTTATTCTTAGCACCCAATTTGCAAAAGAAGTGACCATCTTCGAATCGGCAGGCTTGGCATTAAATTTTTTAAAGCAAGTCGAATTCAAAGTAAACCAGCCATTGGTCATTTTTTTGGATCTCCGTATGCCAGAAATAGATGGTTATGGATTTTTAAATGAATTGAGAAACCTGCAGAATTTCTCAACATCACAATTAAAAATTTACGTCTTATCTTCCTCTCTCGACCCTTTAGACCGTAAAAAAATTGAGGAAAATCCATTCGCTAAAACCTTCATCAGTAAGCCACTTACTGCACAGATACTCAAACAATTGTAATTTTTTTGGGCAAACAAAAAGATTTGGCTAGTAATTGTCTAATCTTTAAAAGTTTTAACAAATAAATTTTTAATTTAAGGCGCTCGTTCGTCATTGCGAAATAGCCAAACTTAAAATTATTAACGTATTGTCATGCAAAGAAAATATGCATTTACGCTGCTCTTTAGCTGTTTATTGATCATTAATAATAAATCAATTGCCCAAGAGACAGAAACTAACAAATTAGAACTTGAAAAATTAGCAAAAACGAATACTGAACTTGCCGAAAAATCCAGAAAAAGGGCATTTGAATTAGCAAAAAAATTCAATTGGATTACGTTCAAAGAGTATGCAGACGGGACCATCGTATCACTCCAGGGTGTTGACGATTATGGTTTACCAAAATACCTGATTACCGACAACAATTCAATCGCTGCAAACACCACCAGAACAAACAGGCTTTACAACGGCGGAGGCTTAGGATTAAATCTAAGTGGCTCATCGCCTTTATTAACTGATAAAATAGGGATTTGGGACGGTGGTTCAGTTTTCAGCACTCATCAAGAGTTTTCAGGCGGAAGAATACTTAATAAAAACGAAACCTCTACTGTAAGTACACATGCCACGCACGTGGCCGGCACCATTATGGCGAGCGGCTTAGAGCCCGTAGCCAAAGGCATGGCTTTCGGCCTGCAACGCTTTACGGCTTATGATTTCAGTAATGATGATGGCGAGATGGCTTCAGAAGCAGCTGCCGGAATGTTGATATCCAATCATTCCTATGGATTCTTGGCCGGATGGCACTGGAATACCTCCCCCAGCGGTGGTGGTGCTGCAAGATGGGAATGGTATGGAAGAGAAGGCGATAAACTAGATTACAAATTCGGCTTTTACGGGGTAGATGCGGAAGACTGGGACAAGATCTGCTTCCAAGCACCCTATTACCTGCCGGTAAAATCAGCGGGAAACAGCCGGGGCTCAAACGGACCAGCAATTGATGGAAAATATTTTCGCTTCGTGAACAATAGATGGACTGAGTTTACCAGAACAGCAGGTGATTACAATGACCAAAATGGCTATGATTTGATCAGTTTGAACGGAAATGCCAAAAATATTTTGACCGTTGGCGCCGTGTTTGGCATCAAGAATGGGCCCATCAACGCCGAGAACGTTCAGATTTCCAATTTCAGTAGCTGGGGACCTACCGATGATGGGCGGGTAAAACCAGATATTGTAGGTATGGGTGTTGCAGTAACCTCTACTATAACCTCCAACCCGGCTGCCTACGCTCCACTAAATGGCACCTCCATGTCGAGTCCCAATGTGGCCGGATCATTAGTCCTGCTACAGGAAGCCTACATGCAAAAGAACAATAATGGAAGGATGCTTGCCTCTACGCTTAAAGGCTTAGCCATTCATACTGCAGATGATGTTGGCCGACCAGGACCAGATTACGTTTACGGATGGGGTGTGTTGAATGCAGAAAAAGCAGCACAAGTAATACTGGAAGACGGAAGAACAAGTAGAATTTTTGAAGAGGTGCTGGGTACCGTGAACAGTAACACCGTAAGTACCAGAACCTATCAGGTGGTTAGCTCTGGTAAAGGGCCCATTGTTGCAAGCATCTGTTGGACAGACCCTCCGGGGATACCGCCAAATAGTGGATTTGACGGATCTAACAACAGAATTGACACCTATCCCTTAGATGATCGTACCCCTCGTTTGATCAATGACCTTGATTTACGCATTAACGATCAAGCAGTGGAGCACAGACCATGGATCCTAAATCCGGATACACCGGATGCGAATGCCATACGTGGCGACAATATCAGGGATAATGTGGAACAGGTCATCATTCCTGATCCTATCCCTGGTAAAACCTACACTATTACCGTTAGGCATAAAGGTACGCTAAATGGTGGCAGACAAGCCTATTCCTTAATTCTCTCAGGGATTGGAGGTGCCGCCTACTGCAGCCCAAATATTTCCGGTACGCAGAATGCTAAAATTGAAGCCTTTAAATTAAATAACATCGATTATAGCAGCACAAATTGTAATTCATTTACAAATAATACAACTCAACTCATCAATTTGGAACTTGGAGCCAGCTATCCGCTTACCATTAAATTGGGCGCTTGTTCGAGCAATGCGGATAAAATTGCCAAGATATACATCGATTATAATCAGGATGGAACCTTCGACCAAAGCAATGAGCTGATTGCGACTACTTCCGTAATTAACGGTAGTGCCGAATTTAAAAGAGACATTACCATTCCGAGAGAGGTAAGCATCAATACGTTCAGTCTATTAAGGGTTGTGCTGAGCGAAACCAACAATGCGAACAGCATTGGTCCTTGCGGAAGCTATAACAAGGGTGAAGTGATGGAGTATCGGGTGCAATTCATCAGACCAACTAAAGACGTGGGTGTTAGCAGCATTGTAAACCCCGTGGATGGGACTTGTGCCGCGAACACCCAAAAAGTGACTTTAACCTTAAAAAATTTCGGCAGTACCAGTATCAGCAATATACCGGTAAAGCTGATCGTAAAAAATAACAATAACGTTATATCTACAATAACTGAAAATTATACCGGCACCATCGGTAGCCTGAGTGAAGCAGATTTTACGCTCAACACTCCCTTTACAAGTCAACCAGGGCTAAATTATCAGCTGACGGCATTTACCGAGTTGGGTAATGATTTGGATACCAGTAATGATCAAAAGGAAGTGAGTATCAGCGTGAGCAGCACCCCTTCGATCTCCAATGCGTCTGTATTGAGTTGTGGAAGCTCGGGGGTTTACACCTTTAACGCCTCGGGATCTGGGAATGTATTTTGGTACAAAAATGCAACTGATCAAATTCCGGTAGCATTTACCTCGAACAATGTAGCAGGTTCTTATACGGAGGCTAATTCCTCATTCTCCACTTTCTATGCGGGCATGAATGATTTCAGGGGATCGATTGGGCCTAAGACCAATATGGTCTTTTCAGGGGGAGGGTATTTGAGCGGAAACAATCCGGCAGTATTGGTAAATACCAAAGTCCCCGTCATTTTAGAAAGCGCCAGATTATACATTGGAAATTCGGGTAAAATTACTTTTACCGCTGAAAATATTACCACCGGCTTACCAGTTTCGAGCGTAACACTGGATGTACGCCAAAACACCGATGGAGAGGTTTACGATTTAAACCTCCTGCTTCCTAGAGCCGGAGATTACCGGATATCTATTGCTTATGAAGGCGGGGCCACTATTTACCGAAACAATGCTGGTGTAAGTGGTTATCCATTCACACTAGGAGGAATTTTCAGTATTACCGGGAATACGGCTACTGATGCCTCTAATCCTGAACATTTCAAAAACTTCTACTACTATTTCTACGACTTAGTGGTTAAATCAGCCGAATGTGCTGCACCACAGCGAACTGCAGTTACTACCACCTCGCTGAGTCTTCCAACAATTAGCATCAATAGCAATACCCTCACTTCCAGCGCTGCTAGCGGTAACCAATGGTTCTTTAATGGAGAGGCTATAGCAGGTGCTACCGGTAAAACTCATACCAGTACGCAACCAGGCTCCTACTCGGTGAGGGTAAGTTCTGGTGCATGTGTACAGAACTCAGCAACGGTAGTATTAGGAGTTAACTTCCCATTAGCTGCCAATAACTTCTCGGTATCGGTAAGTGATGCAACTTGCACCAATATGATTAATGGAAGGATCAATATTACTGCTGTTCAAAACCTTCGTTACATGTTAAAACTCACCAGACCAAATAATTCCACTTCCGATTTTGTATTCAACAATACATTGGATATTAATAACCTTTCATCTGGTAATTATAAGATCAGCATTCATGTAGATGGTAAAGAGGAATTTAAAACGGAATATTCGCTATTTGTGGGACCGAAGAGTCTGACTGCTTTCTCAAAAGTGGATCCAGTGACGAATTCGGTGACCATTACATTGGATGGGGGAAATACTTATCAAATTAAATTGAATGATGAGCTCTACTTCACCAGTTCATCAGAAATTACACTTGATTTAAAGAATGGCAAGAATAAATTAGTGGTAAGCACCGATTTAACATGTCAGGGTACCTATGAGGAAGAGATTTTGGTAGATATCATCGCATTGGTTTATCCGAACCCATTTCAGGATATCCTGAATATTAAATTAGAGGATCCTCAGACTAAATCGGTGCTGGTTACCGTACTCAACAGTGCCGGATTAGTGGTTTATAAAAATTTACAATCGGTACAAAACAGAACCGTTCAGGTAGATCTATCTCATTTAGAAGCTGGATTTTACTTCTTGAATTTGGGAACAAAAACGTATAAAATTTTGAAAAAATGAGAAAATTAGGTTTTTATATTTTGATACTGACAAGTATCGTTGCTGCTTGCGGTGAGAAATCTGACGGCCCAGCTCCAGTTGTAAATCCAGAGAAAGCAGTATTAAGCTTGCCTGCAAAAGACGAAGTTTGTTTGAATGGAGTTTCGGTATCGAATACTGAAAGTACCGTACGATTTGAATGGTCAAATGCTGCCAATGCACAGAGCTATGAACTCATTATCAGAAACCTGTTGACCAACACGCAAAGCAACCGAACGGTTAACACGAATTTTATTGACGTAAATCTACTGAAAGATACCCCTTATTCTTGGTATGTGATTTCGAAATCAAGCAAAACAACTGTTACTGCAGAAAGTGAGACCTGGAGGTTTTATAACTCAGGCTCAGGAAAAACGAATTACGCTCCTTTCCCGGCAGAAATTGTGAGTCCAACTTATAACCAGTCCCTTGGCTCTGGAAGTATCAATCTGCAATGGAAAGGCGCCGATGCCGATAATGATATCACTGGTTATGAGGTTTATTTTGGCACTTCTGAAGCCGATGTAAATAATAAGCTGAGCAGTTTATCAAGAACAGTAGCAGCCAATCTCTCATCTACGGCTGTAACTACTAGTCCAGCCACCACCTACTATTGGAAGGTAATTACCAAAGATTCGAAGAATAACTCTTCGGACTCTGGTTTGTATAAATTCAGAACCAATTAATCCGAATCAAAAAAGCCCCGCTTCAAAAAGCGGGGCTTTTTTGATTTAATGAAAGATACTTCCTACCAAAACTTGACGTATAATGCTAAAACTACCATTAAAATGATGGTGATGAGTGCAATGGTAGAGGGTTTTAATTTGAACATTTCTTGATCCAATTCGAATGCTTTTGGATTAACGCTGGGACCTGCAAAACTTACCAGTACCATAATTAAAACCGTAAATGCAAACGACCATCCCATATTAACCATAAATGGTATTTCGTACTGACCGGCACCATTCAAATAGGCAGTATAAAGCGGGGTCTCATTACCAAACCAACTTGGAGCAAAATTATTAAATACAATTACGATGAGCAGTCCAGAGATTAAACCGGTAATGGCGGCAGCACTTGTGGTTCGTTTCCAGAACATCCCTAAAATGAACAATGCAAAAACTCCCGGACTGATGAATCCTGTATATTTCTGAATAAACGTAAATCCTCCTTCTCTTCCAATGTCCAATAAGTCTTCCCAACAAACGGCTATCGCGATGAGCATGGCAGCCAATATGGTCAAGCGGCCCACCCACACTAATTTCTTCTCATCAGCAGCTTTATCAAAATACTTTTCGTACACATCTAAGGTAAAGATGGTTGAAATACTATTGGCTTTACCCGCCAAAGATGCTACAATAGCTGCAGTAAGGGCAGCAACCGACAGGCCTTTCATCCCCACGGGCAATAAACTCAAAATAGCAGCATAGGCTCCATCCTTTTGCCCATTAAAACTGGCCGCATCAAAGTACCCGTTTTTGAATAAAACATAAGCTGCAATGCCCGGTAGCATAACAATCACCGGCATGAAAATTTTCAGAAATCCGGCAAACAAAATTCCATTACGGGCGGTTTGTAAATCGGCACCTAGTGCCCTTTGTGTAATGTATTGGTTACAGCCCCAGTAATTGAGGTTGGCTACCCATTGGCCGGCAAAATACATCGTAATGCCAGGCAGGGCTAAATATTTGGCAATAAAATCAGCATTACTCGTTGCAGTGGGTTTATCAAAGATCATATGAAAATGGTCGGGAGCCTGAGTCATCAGGGTGCGAAAACCATTCCATGCACTCTGACCCTGGTTTACTACTTCATCCACTTTCAATAATGCCAGCCATACCGCCACAAATCCACCAATAATCAATACCGCCACCTGTATTACATCGGTATAACCAATCACCTTCATCCCGCCAAGGGCAATTACCAGCGCAAATAGAGAAAGTAAAATGAGAATGAGGTGAAAATACTCTTGTCCGGCCAATCCGCTAATGGCTTTTGAACCCAGGTATAAAATGGAAGTAAGATTTACAAATACGTATAGAAATAGCCAAAAAACAGCCATCACGATCGCTACGGTTTCGTTATATCGCTCCTTGAGAAACTGTGGCATCGTGAAAATTTGGTTTTTGAGGTACACCGGCATGAACCAGACCGCAATAATGATGAGCGACAAGGCCGCTATCCATTCGTAGGCCGCTACCGCGATGCCGCTGAAAAATCCTTCACCACTCATACCAATGAATTGTTCGGCCGAAATATTAGACGCGATCAAAGATGCACCAATGGCCACCCAAGTAAGCGAACCCTCCGCTAAAAAATAATCTTTAGTACCCGATTTTTCGGATTTTTTACGGGTGTATATCCACCAGCCATAGCCTGCTACAATAAAGAAATAAACGAGAAAGACGATGTAATCTGCTGTTTGCAATAAATTACTGTTCATAAATGATTTAGGGTTTTGAAAGGATTAGTGGTTCAAGATATTTTCTATGGCAGACAGCTCTTCTGGTTCAAAATACAATTTTCCCAAACACTCAACCGCATCGCTAATTTGCTCGGGGCGACTGGCGCCTATGAGCACCGAGGTAATCCGAGGATCTTTCAGTATCCAAGCCAAAGCCATTTGCGCCAAGTTGGTGCCACGTTCAAGTGCCAGCTCATTCAATTGCTTAATTTGCTCCAACCTGTGAGTTGTTAAATGAGATTCAGTTAAAAAACCTACCCCTTTAGCCACTCTCGAATCTTGTGGAATCCCTTTCAGGTATTTATCACTAAGCATACCTTGAGCTAAAGGGGAATAAGGAATACAAGCTGTGCCTGTTTCTTCTAAAACGTCCAGTAAACCATCTTCCACCCAGCGTTCAAATAGTGAGTATTTAGGTTGATGGATGAGGCAGGGCGTCCCCAATTCTTTGAGTATTTGAATCGCCTTTCGGGCTTCTTCGGCAGGATAATTGGAAATACCCACGTATAATGCCTTGCCACTTTTTACGATATCATGCAAGGCCTGCATACTTTCTTCAATTGGCGTTTCTGAATCAGGACGGTGGTGGTAAAAGATATCTACGTAATCTAAACCCATGCGTTTTAAGCTTTGATCTAAGCTACTGATCAAGTACTTTCGAGAACCCCATTCGCCATAAGGACCCGGCCACATCCGATAGCCGGCCTTGGTTGAAATTAGGAGTTCGTCGCGTAGAAATCCACCGAAATCCTGCTTCAGGATCTTACCAAAATTTTCTTCTGCACTGCCCGGTGGCGGGCCATAATTATTTGCTAGATCGAAATGAGTAATGCCTAAATTAAATGCAGTATGAATAAGCTGTCGGGCATTTTCAAAATCATCCCACTGTCCGAAATTATGCCATAGGCCTAAAGAAATAGCAGGCAATTTCAACCCACTTTGGCCACATCGTCGATATTCCATGTGCTCGTAGCGATTTATGTTAGGGATGTAACTCATAATCTGTGTGTTCCGGGGGCGGTAGTTACGATGTAAGTACTTAACTCTAAACCCATTTTCTGCTGATAACTATGGTAAAGCTTTTCAGAAATTTCAGCTATGGATGCTTCTTTCACTAAATTAAGGGTACATCCGCCAAAACCTCCTCCCATCATCCTAGCTCCTAATACATCCTTTTGTGTTTTTATTTCATCAACTAAAAAATCTAATTCTTTGCAGCTTACTTCGTAGTCTTTACTAAGTCCCTGGTGGGTTTGAAACATTTTTTGACCCAATGCCGAAAGATCACCTCTTTCCAGGTCATCACAGGCTTGCTGTAAGCGCTCGATCTCTGATACCACATAATTGCAGCGACGGTAAACCACTTGATCTCTGGGGGCAAGTAATTCCTCTAACATCTGTCTGTTCACGTCTCTTAAACTTTTTACCTCCGGAAATTTTTGCTGCACCCAGCTGACACCCTGCTCACACTCCTGTCTGCGGGTATTATAGGCAGAGCTGGCTAATGCATGTTTAACATTGGTATTAAAAAGGACCAGTTTATATTCGTCGAGCAACAAAGGCTTATAAGTATAATCCAGCGAACGACAATCCAGTTTGATCACTTGATCCTGCTGTCCAAACATGCTGGCGAACATGTCCATGATACCACATAATACGCCAGAAAAAGTATGCTCTGCCTTTTGAGCAATCTGAACCATTTCGAGCTTACTGATACCCAAACCAAATAATTCGTTTAGCGCAAAAACCACTGCACATTCTACTGCTGCAGAAGAGGACAATCCCGCACCGATGGGCACATCTCCATCCAGCATCAAATTAAACCCACTTAAGTGATGCCCTCTTTTCTGCACTTGATCAACCACTCCTAAAATGTACGTGGACCAATTTCGGGTTGGCCTGATATCAGCAAGTGCTATTTCGATGTGCTCTTTATAGTTGGAGGAGTAAAGGTGGATTTGTTGGTCGTTTCTTTTCGAAATGGCCACAAAGATCGATTTGTCTATCGAGGCGGGTAACACAAATCCTTCATTGTAATCGGTATGCTCTCCAATGATGTTAATCCTACCAGGAGATTGAATAACAATGGGCTCTGTGGCGAAATGCTGATAGAAAATGGTACTGATGTGAGTCATGCTGAATTGAAACTATTTTTTCTGCAGGTATTTTTTGCTGATCTGATCATAACGTTTCAGGTAATCGTTAGATTGGCCGTCTGGTTTAAAGAAAGCCTCCCAGGTATTGAGTGGCTCCCAAATGCAAGTCCCCATGCCCTTGCCCTCAGGGAGTTCAAAGGCTATTTTATTTACTTCATCCTTAAATTGGGAATATTCTACTACGATGATCTCTTTACCATATCTTCTGACCAAATCATTCAAATTCGAATTCAGGTCGGCTAAAGTTCCATGCCATTTTGGATAATAGGATTGACCAATTACATCGAAGTGTACCCCGCGGGCCAGCATATTATCTATAAAAAATACAGACTCGTCGTTCTGTCCACCCAAAGCGACATGTAGCATCATCACCACTTTCGGATCAACCGATTTTACGGCTGCAGTGCCTGCTTTAATCAGCTGTGCTAAATAATCGATATTACTCACACTACCCTCCGGCCAAACGATACCATGGTTAATCTCGTTTCCAATTTGGACCATATCGGGTGTGGTACCTTGGTCTTTCAATTCCTGCATCACCTTCTTGGTAAAATCATATAAGGCTTGCTTCAGCTCCTCCGGATTTAATTTTTCCCATGCCGACAGCTTGAATTGTTTTCCCGGGTCGGCCCAAAAATCACTGTAGTGAAAGTCTAATAAGAGTTTCATACCGGCTGCTTTGACTCTTTTCGCCATGGCTTTGGTATAGTTTAGATCGCAGAATCCCTGACCGGGAGCATAGCCTTTTTCATGAGCCGGGTCATTAAAAATGCGTAAGCGCACGTAATTGATGCCATGGTCTTTCATGATTAATATGGGATCTCTCTGAATCCCCTGATCTGAAAATTTAATACCCTTTGCTTCTAACTCAGGTAAGAAAGAAATATCAGCCCCCAGCATCTTGGTGCTTGATCTCGGTTTGGCAGCTTCACCCTTCAATTCGTACTTCTTATCGCTCGTACTCAAGGTTGACACTTTAGTAGGTGAAACTGTTAAGATATCTGTTGATCCTTTCCAAAGTCCATCTGCTATTGCTTCGAACTTGATACTGTCCGCGGTTTTACCCGATTGTATAATTACCTGGCATTTTCCATTAAACAGACTTCGCTGCCAGGCACCTTCTACACATTTATCGGGTTCATGGCTGCTGGGATCCCCGTTCCCAACGCCAATAATTTTCGCATCTCCCGTAAGAATAAATTTAATGAGATGATTGGCATTGGGTACTTCTCTGCCCTCCTTGTCCACTACACTCACATTAATCACAGCTGCATCCTTGCCATCGGCCAGCATGGTTGTTTTGTAAGGAGTAATCACCACTTCGGCAGCAGGACCGGCAGTTTCAACTTGAGCCGTTAATTTTTTACCTTTTTTGTGGGCAATGGCTTCTAATTTACCCGGTTGATACAGAACAGACCATTGTAGATGCCCATTGCGTGGCATCTCTTTTTTGCCCAAACTTTTCCCGTTTAAAAACAATTCTACATCGTCGGCGTTTGAGTTTACCCAAACATCCATGGCTTGCCCCTCTTTTCCAGGCCAATTCCAATGAGGGGAAATATGCAATACGTCTTTATCGGTCCACCAACTTTGATAGTAGTAATAAATGTTTTTCGGGAATCCACACATATCCATCACACCAAAATGCGAGTTGATATTAGGCCATTTAAATGGAGTGGGTTCTCCTCTATAATCAAATCCAGTCCAGATAAATCCACCTAACCAAAATTTATTTGGTGCAGCAAGTTGCCACCACTCTTCAGCACGGCTGGCCCACCAGGGAGCTGTTATATCTTGATCGGGCAGATAGGCCTTCACTGAATCAAGCTGATAAACTCCCCGGGTGGTTACCGTACTTCCCATCTCAGTACCAATAATTGGTTGATCTGGATGATCGCGATGATAATCTGCAACGGCATACTGTCGATAATTAAATCCTCGAACGGGGATCACTTCGTTTACACCTTCAAATACATTTGGAACATCGGCCGCATAGGTGCTGGTGCGGGTAGGGTCTAATGCTCGTTGCTTGGCCAATAAACTTTGAGCAATACGCTTCCCGGTAGAGTTGGTTTGTACCCACCCTTCCTCGTTACCTATTGACCATAAAAAAACGGAGGGATGATTTCGATCTCGTTTGATTAAACGCTCAAACTGGCTCATGTATTCGGGACTACTATTCAATAAACGTTGTTCATCCATCACCAGCATCCCCAAACTATCGCAAGCTGCTAACAGCTCAGGCGTTGGCGCATGGTGGCTGGTTCGATAAGCATTTACCCCCATCTCTTTCAATAAAGCTATACGATAATATTGTAAATAATCGGGCAAAGCACTTCCCACCCCGGCATGATCTTGATGATTGTTCACACCTTGTAACTTCACATATTCGCCATTCAGGAAAAATCCTTCCTTTGCATCCAAACGGATTGTTCGGATACCGATGCGTTGTTTTAAAGAGTCGATTACTTGACCATCCGATTTAATGATAGAAACGACTTTGTATAGATATGGGTCTTTCAAGCTCCATAAACGCGGATGCTGGAGATTGATTTGCTGCTTAATGGTGGTTTGAGCATTTGGGGCCAGCTCAAGAACTCGAGGTTTGGTTTTAGCCAGCCTTTTCCCATTCCGATCTGTTAAGTAAGAATAGACCGTAAACTGTACTCCACTAAATTGTTCATTCTGGATACTTGCCTCAATGTTTATTTGGGCATTCTTACCCTTTACTTCCGAATAAATGAATACGCCATTTTCTTCAAAATGGAGGTTATTGAATTTATTTAGCCATACATGCCTGTAGATCCCAGCCCCCTCGTAAAACCAACCTTCGTATTGCGTGGCATCTACTCTTACTGTGATAACATTATCCTTATCAAATTGAATATAATCAGTGATATCATAGCTTGCACCTAAATAGCCACTTTGGTTATTCCCCAGAAAAAAACCATTGATCCAGATGTTGGCATTTCTAAAAATTCCATCAAACTGTATGCTAAAACGACTTCCGGAATCGGCCTTGGCCACGCTAAAATGTTTGCGGTACCAGCCTATGCTGGTTTCGGGGTACAAACCGCCTACAGGTTTATAGCCGTGCGACTGCACATCAAAATTAGGAGTATTGACAAAGGGTAATTCTACTGCCCAGTCATGAGGTAAATCAAGAATTCTCCAGGCTTTATCGTCAAAATTAATGGCTAAGGCAGTTTGATCTGTTTTACCAGACTTGGAGAAGATGGCTGGAATGCCATAATTGAAATCCTTTGCAGGATCACCGGCATGGCCAAAATGAAATTTCCATCCCTCATCAAAATTTATTTTGGTTTGTGACGTAGCTAGTAAACTGCTTAGCAAAAAAGCTAAAAACAGCACCCTTTTAAACTGAATATGCACGTTAGTTTCAATTGGTTAAGAGAGCAATTTACGGAAAATCATGAAAGGAAAAAGGTGCAAGCAGAAAGGTTACAAAATAAAAAACCCCCACCGGTTTCGGTGAGGGTTTTTTGTAGCCCGTAGGGGAATCGAACCCCTGTTTCAAGAATGAAAATCTTGCGTCCTAACCCCTAGACGAACGGGCCATTATATTAGTTAAGTTCTTTTTAACTCAACTTGGTAGCGGGGGCCAGACTCGAACTGACGACCTTCGGGTTATGAGCCCGACGAGCTACCAACTGCTCCACCCCGCACTCTCTACAATTTATTGGCTTTGGCTATAATATGCCTTGCTTTTAAATTGGACTGCAAAGATATATTTCGTTTCTTTGCAGTCCAAATCTTTTTCAAAAAAAATTCCATGTCGCATAGAGCCGGTTTTGTGAGTCTCATCGGGAAACCGAATGCGGGTAAATCTACCCTGATGAATGCTTTGGTGGGCGAGAAGATGTCTATCGTAACTTCTAAAGCTCAAACCACCCGACACCGTATTTTAGGAATTGTAAACGAACCGGAATATCAGATCATTTTTTCCGACACTCCGGGCGTCATCAAACCCCATTATGGGCTGCAGGAATCGATGATGAGTTTTGTAAACGGGTCATTGGTAGATGCCGACTTGATTTTATTTGTGACCGATATCAACGAGCGTTACGACGAAAATGACGTTTTGGAGCGCCTTCAAAAAACCTCTTCGCCGGTGGCAGTAATTATCAATAAAATCGATAAATCTGACGAAGAAAAAGTAAAAGAGAAAATCAGCTACTGGCAAGAAACCCTAAATCCGGAAGCTATTTTTGCAGTTTCGGCTCTTCATGAACACAACGTGGCTGCCGTAATGCAATTCATTTTAGACCGCCTACCGGAACATCCGGCCTATTACGATAAAGATACCCTCACCGACCGAACCGAACGTTTCTTTGTATCGGAAATGGTTAGGGAGAAAATATTCAAACTATACGACAAAGAAATTCCATATAGTACAGAAGTGATTGTGACCTCTTTCAAAGAAGAAGGAAAACTAATACGAATTGCAGCCGAAATTATCGTTGAACGCGATTCACAAAAAAACATCCTGATTGGGAAAAGTGGGGAGATGATCAAAAAGGTAGGCACCTATGCCCGACAGGACATCGAAGAATTTTTACAGAAAAAAGTATTCCTAGAGTTATTTGTAAAGGTGATTGCCGATTGGCGAAACCGGAAAAATTACCTGAAAACCTTTGGATACGAAAACTAATACACCATGAGCAATTTAGTAGCCATCGTAGGGCGCCCAAATGTGGGCAAATCAACCCTCTACAATCGTTTAACAGAAAGCCGTAAGGCCATTGTAGACGACATGAGTGGCGTTACCCGCGACCGCCACTATGGCGTGGCGGAATGGATAGGCAAACCTTTTACGGTGGTAGATACCGGCGGTTATGTAGCCCATTCTGAGGATGTTTTTGAAATAGCCATTCGCGAACAGGTTACGATAGCCATTGAGGAAGCGACCGTGATTATTTTCATGGTAGATGTAACTACCGGCGTTACGGACCTGGATGATGAGATCGCAAACATCCTTCGCCGAAGTAAAAAACCGGTGTTTGTGGTAGCCAATAAGGTCGACAACAATAACTTACGTAACGATGCAGCTGTTTTTTACAGCTTCGGGCTGGGCGAAATTTACTTGATTTCTTCCATGACTGGCTCCGGGACCGGCGAATTACTGGATGAGGTGGTTAAGCATTTCAACGAAGCAGAAGAATCCGAAAATACCTTGCCAAAATACGCCATCGTTGGACGCCCCAACGTTGGTAAATCTTCATTGATCAACGCCCTCATTGGTAAAGAAAGAAATATTGTAACGCCTATTGCCGGTACCACCCGCGACTCAATTCATATCCATTACAATCAGTTTGGGCATGAGTTTATGCTCATTGATACAGCGGGGCTGCGAAAAAAAACCAAGGTAAAAGAGAACATCGAATTTTATTCGGTGATGCGTACCATCAAAGCCCTGGAAGAAGCCGATGTGATTATTTTAATGATTGATGCCGTGGAAGGTATCGAGTCACAAGACATCAACATTTTTCATTTGGCCGAAAAGAACAAAAAAGGAGTGGTAATCCTCGTAAATAAATGGGATTTGATTGAAAAAGATCATAAAACCACCAAAGTTTTTGAGGAACAAATCCGACAAAAAATAGCCCCCTTTACCGACGTGCCCATCGTTTTCACTTCGGTAGTCGAAAAACAACGAATTTTCAAGGCCATCGAAGCTGCATCCAAGGTGTATGAGAACAAGTTCAAGAAGATTCCTACCTCCAAACTGAACGATGTAATGCTGCCGATCATCGAAAATTATCCGCCACCGGCAACCAAAGGGAAATACATTAAAATCAAATATGCCACACAGATCAGCGGCAGCTCACCCATGTTTGCCTTTTTCTGTAACCTGCCGCAATATATCAAAGATCCCTATAAACGTTTTGTAGAAAACAAACTCAGGGAAAACTTCGATTTCAGCGGCGTGCCGATTCAGATTTATTTCCGCCAGAAATAATTGTGTAAATTTCGGGGATGAAAAACACCACCGAACAAGACTCTAATTTCCAGAACCTCGACCAAATGACTGTGGCCGAAATTCTTCGTGGCATCAACCAGGAAGATAAAACAGTACCCCATGCCGTTGAAAAAGCCATTCCGCAAATGGAGGTACTGGTTGAGCAAATTGTAAGCAAAATGAAAGCTGGTGGTCGTTTGTTTTACATCGGGGCCGGCACTAGTGGCCGCCTGGGAATTGTAGATGCATCTGAGTGCCCTCCTACTTACGGCGTTCCATTCGATTGGGTCCTGGGCATTATTGCAGGGGGCGACGGCGCCATCCGCAAGGCAGTTGAATTTGCAGAGGATGATGAAAATCAGGCCTGGAAAGACCTACAAGAATATCAAATCTCAAAAAAAGATGTATTGGTAGGCATTGCCGCTTCTGGCCGCACACCTTATGTAATTGGGGGTTTACAAAAAGCCAAACAAGCAGGCTTAGTTACGGGTTGTATCGTGTGTAATGAAGATAGTCCGGTGGCAGCCGCAGCCGATTATCCCATCGAAGTAGTAGTAGGTCCAGAGTTCGTGACCGGCTCTACCCGCATGAAAGCAGGAACAGCTCAAAAGTTGGTCTTAAACATGATCAGCACTTCGGTGATGATACAACTGGGCAGAGTGCAAGGGAACAAAATGGTCGATATGCAATTGAGCAATCACAAATTAGTGAACCGTGCCGTGCGGATGCTAATGCAGGAAACCGAAATGGATCAATCAAAAGCAGAGCAATACATCGAGCAATACGGCAGCGTAAGAAAAGCCATGGAAGCATTTAGGAAGGAGTCTTGAGATGCATGAGATTGAACCTTATTACCGTTGGCGGGATGATTATATAGCCGCAGAAGACGAGCGATCTCCATTTTACGAAACACAATACAGTGAATTTGTTTTCGATAAACAGATTTATAATTACCTGATTCACCCCCAGTGGGACGACTTCGGCTCACAAACCTTATACCTCAAAGTATTATTTGCCGACTACGAACAGGGCTATACCATTATCGAATTCATCGGCGAGTGGAATGATGCCATTCAAAATGACATCATGACCCTCAAACGTGAAATCTTGGAATTGATGATGGATGAAGGCATCAATAAATTTATCCTCATCGGTGAAAACGTGCTCAATTTTCATTCTTCAGACGATCTCTATTATGAAGAATGGTTTCAAGATGTAGAAGAAGGCTGGATTGCCGGCATCAATTTCCGCGAACATGTGATCGAAGAATTCAAACGCAATAACATTGATTACTATATCAATTTTGGCGGACAGTTAGATGCCCTTCAATGGCGAAACCTCAAGCCCGCACAACTTTTTAAAATGGTAGAAATCCAGTTGACTAAAAGACTAAATTAAATCGATGTTGAAGAAAATAGCTGGCCATATTACTGCTACACTTTTGATTTTCTCATTTGCTTGTTCAAAAATGAAAGAAACAAAGCCTCTGGAAGCCCCGGAGAGCCTGGAAATCAAAGGAGCAGATCTTTCCAATCTACCCGAAGTGAGGCAAAGCGGAGTATCCTGCTTCAATGACAAAAATCAAATCGAAGACATGCTCTCAACCTTGAAAAAAGCTGGGGCAAATACAATAAGATTGAGAATTTGGCATAATCCGGTAAGCCCAAACTCAAGTTTTAATACTGTTAAAAATCTATCTAATGAAATAAAAAGCATGGGGATGAAGGTACTGTTAACGGTACATTATTCTGATACGTGGGCAGACCCCTCACAACAAAGTAAACCGAAAGATTGGGAAGGCAAAAATTTAGATCAATTAGCAGATAGTGTGTACAATTATACTAGAAAAATAGTACTCGGAATTAATCCGCATTATATTCAGATTGGTAACGAAATTAATAACGGATTACTTTGGCCTGAAGGAAGCAGGAGCAATCCCACTCAGATGAAAAAGCTCTTAAAAAGCGGCATTAGTGCTGTAAGACAAACCAATAGTAAAACAAAAATAATGATCCATTTCGCTGGTTTCGAAAATGCCGATTCATTTTACTCAACTCTTTCAGATTTAGATTATGATATTATCGGATTAAGTTATTATCCCATGTGGCACGGAAAAAATTTAGAAAATCTGAAACAAAATTTAATATCATTATCAAACAAGAATTATAAGCCAGTTTTTATAGCCGAAACTTCCTATCCATTTACTTTGGGCTGGAATGATTGGACTAATAACATCATCGGTTCAAATTCGCAAATTCTGATGGAATATCCCGCCACACCACAAGGCCAAAAAGACTATCTCAACAAAATAATTAGCCTGATAAAAGACGTACCAAAGGGAATCGGCTTTTGTTACTGGGGAGCTGAGTTGATCAGTTTAAATGGACCACAGTCAGCCCGCGGGTCATCATATGAAAATCAGGCATTTTGGGATTTTGAAAACAGAAGCCTACCAATATTAGATTGCTTTAAATAGATCTTTTATTCCAAAGAACACAAAGGTTGTCCGATAAAAAACAAGTCATGCAATTGCTGCTAAAAACTCGTATTCACACCTTCAAACCCTTTAAAATTTTGATTTTATAGCCTGTCTATTTGCAAAACAGCTTTAAAATTGGCAAATTTGTCGTGCTTATAGAGAAAGACGGAGGGAATAGACCCTGCGAAGTCTTAGCAACCTGTACCCACAAGGTGCTACATTCTATCCCGAGAGGGAAAAGATAAGCGACAGTCAGTTTCACCGACTTCTCGTAAAATAAGCACCCATATTGATGAGTTTACGAGAAGAATTACAACAAAGAATTTTAGTGATTGATGGTGCCATGGGCACCATGATACAACGTTATCAGCTCAGCGAAGAAGATTTTCGTGGCGAACGTTTTAAAGAGCATCCCTGTGATTTAAAAGGAAATAATGACCTGCTCAATATCACACGACCAGATGTAGTGAAGGCCATCCATGCCGAATACCTGAAAGCCGGCGCCGATATTATTGAGACGAATACCTTCAGCACCCAGCGCATTTCTCTAGCCGATTACCAGATGGAGCCCCTGGCTTATGAATTGAGTTACGAAGGTGCCCGCCTGGCTCGTGAAGTAGCCGATGAGTTTACTCAGCAAAATCCATCTAAACCACGTTTTGTGGCAGGCGCCATCGGACCCACCAACCGTACCGCTTCTATTTCGCCCGATGTAAACGACCCAGGCTACCGTGCCGTAACTTTCGATGATTTGGTAGCAGCTTATTTCGAGCAAGTGAAAGGATTGGTGGATGGCGGCGTTGATGCTTTATTGATCGAAACTATTTTCGATACCCTCAATGCGAAGGCAGCCATCTTTGCCATTAAAAAATATGAAGATGAATTAAAACAAGCCGGAAAACTAAAGGGAGAGCGACTGGAAATCATGATTTCAGGTACCATTACCGATGCCAGCGGACGTACCCTTTCCGGACAAACCGTAGAAGCCTTTTTGAATTCTTTAAATCATGCCGATTTATTGAGCATCGGTTTGAACTGTGCTTTAGGTGCCAAAGAAATGAGACCACATATTCAGGAACTTTCTGAAAAAGCGGCTTGTTTCATCTCGGCCTATCCAAATGCCGGATTACCCAATGAATTTGGTGCATATGATGAACAGGCTCACGAAACTGCTCATTTGGTAGAAGATTTTATGAAAGCCGGATTGGTGAATATTGTGGGCGGATGCTGCGGCACCACTCCCGACCACATCGGATGCATTGCCGAAAAAGCACAGCAACATCCACCACGTAAACCATCAAACCCCGAAACTTACCTCCGTTTGAGTGGCTTAGAATCGCTCAAGCTCACGCCCGAAACCAACTTTGTGAATATTGGTGAACGAACCAACATTACCGGTTCACCCAAATTCGCCAAACTCATTTTGAACGGCGATTATGAAGGTGCTTTGACCGTGGCACGCCAACAGGTAGAAGGCGGAGCACAGGTTATTGACGTAAACATGGATGAAGGAATGCTCGACTCAGAAGCGGCCATGACCAAATTCCTGAACCTGATTGCTTCCGAACCTGATATTTCTAAACTCCCCATCATGATCGATTCCTCCAAATGGAGTGTAATTGAGTGCGGATTGAAATGTTTACAGGGAAAAGGAATCGTCAATTCCATCTCTTTGAAGGAAGGTGAAGAAAAATTTAAGGAACATGCCCATAAAATTTTGAGATACGGAGCGGCAGTTGTGGTAATGGCATTTGATGAACAAGGTCAGGCTGATTCCTTAGATCGACGCATCGAAATCTGTAAAAGATCTTACCACATATTGGTGAACGAAGTCGGGTTCCCAGCTCAGGATATCATTTTCGATCCTAATATTTTAACAGTTGCCACCGGATTAGAAGAGCATAACAATTATGCCGTCGATTTCATCGAAGCCACCCGCTGGATCAAACAAAACCTACCATTAGCCAAAGTAAGCGGCGGGGTTTCCAACATTTCGTTCTCCTTCCGTGGAAATAATGTGGTTCGCGAAGCCATGCATTCCGCCTTCTTATACCACGCCATCAAAGCCGGTCTGGATATGGGCATTGTGAATGCTGGAATGCTTGAAGTGTACGAGGAAATTCCAAAAGATTTACTCGAACTGGTGGAAGATGTATTACTCAACCGCCGCCCGGATGCCACCGAAAGATTGGTGGAATTCGCCGAAACAATCAAAACTAGTGGAAAGGTGATTATAAAAGATGAAGCCTGGCGCAATGCTCCAGTAGAAGAACGTCTGTCGCATGCACTGGTAAAAGGCATTATTGATTACCTGGATGAAGATGTGGAAGAAGCCCGCCTCCAATACCCCAAACCACTGGAAGTAATTGAAGGCCCGCTAATGGCTGGTATGAATGTAGTAGGTGATCTGTTTGGAGAAGGGAAGATGTTCCTGCCGCAGGTGGTTAAATCAGCCCGGGTGATGAAAAAAGCAGTTGCCTACCTGCAGCCATTCATTGAGGCTGAAAAAAACGGCGTTCAGCAAACTGCCGGTAAGATCTTATTGGCCACCGTAAAAGGCGATGTACACGATATCGGGAAAAACATTGTGAGTGTAGTACTGGCTTGTAATAATTTCGAAATAATAGATTTAGGCGTCATGGTACCCGCCCAAGAGATCATCCGCCGGGCGAAAGAAGAAAAGGTAGACATCATCGGCTTAAGCGGACTCATCACCCCTTCGCTCGATGAAATGGTAAACCTAGCTAAAGAAATGGAACGCGAAGGATTCAACATCCCGCTGATAATTGGCGGCGCTACTACCTCCCGCATCCATGCGGCAGTTAAAATTGCCCCGCAATATTCCGGACCAACTGTTCACGTGCTAGACGCCTCCCGAAGCGTAACTGTTTGCAGCAACCTGCTCAACGAAAAAAATCGCGATAGCTATACTAAAGAAATAAGAGAAGAGTACGACAAAACCAGGGAAACACACCTGCAAAAGCAGCTGGAAAAACCTTATAAAAAGTTGACCGATGCCCAGGCAAAAAAATATGCCATCGATTGGACAAGCTACCAAGCGGCACAACCGAAATTTTTAGGCACTAAAGTTTTTGAAGATTTTCCACTGGATGACTTGGTGCCTTATATTGACTGGACTCCATTCTTCCATACCTGGGAATTGAGAGGCAGTTACCCGAAAATTTTGAAAGATGAAGTGGTAGGACAAGAAGCTACCAAACTCTTCGAAGATGCTCAGGTATTATTGAAGCGAATTATCAAGGAAAAATTGTTAAAAGCCAAAGGAGTAATCGGTTTCTGGCCAGCGAACGCGGTAAATGATGACATAAAACTGGTGACTGAGGACTCCCAACTGAGGACACTTCACTTCCTCCGTCAGCAAGCCGAAAAACCTGCTGAAGAACCTTATTACAGTCTGGCCGATTTTATAGCACCCAAAGAGAGCGGGAAAAAAGATTATATCGGTGCATTCGCGGTAACTACTGGTATTGGCTGCGACGAACTGGTTGCTCAGTTTGAAGCTCAAAACGACGATTATAATAGCATATTGGTGAAGGCTTTGGCCGATCGCCTTGCCGAGGCATTCGCAGAGAAAATGCACGAACTGGTTAGAAAGGACTATTGGGGCTATGCTTTTGCAGAAGCTTTGACTAATGAAGAATTAATTAAAGAAAAATACCAGGGAATACGTCCGGCGCCGGGCTATCCGGCATGCCCCGACCACACCGAAAAGCAGACCCTTTTTGAATTACTGGATGCAGAAAAAGCCATTGGACTTTCTTTGACCGAAAGTTTCGCCATGCATCCGACAGCAGCCGTAAGCGGTTATTATTTCGCTCATCCAGAAGCACGTTATTTTGGATTGGGTAAAATAACTCAAGATCAAGTAAGCGATTACGCCAAACGAAAGAATATCTCAATGGAAGAAGCCGAAAAGTGGCTTGGACCGAATTTAGCTTATTAATATGAAGATTTCCGAACATATTCAAAATGCCAAAGGCAAAACCCTCTTTTCTTTTGAGTTGCTGCCGCCAGTAAAAGGGAACAGCATCAACGGTATTTACGATGCCATCGACCCGCTGATGGAGTTCCAGCCGCCTTTTATCGATGTAACCTATCATCGTGAAGATTACATTTATAAAGAGCGTGAAGACGGACTGCTGGAAAAGGTATCCTACCGTAAACGTCCGGGGACGGTGGCTATCTGTGCGGCTATCATGAATCGTTACAAAGTAGACGCAGTACCTCACTTAATTTGTGGTGGTTTTACCAAAGAAGAAACAGAAAACGCCCTCATCGATCTGCAATTTTTAGGGATTGATAATGTATTGGTATTACGGGGAGATGCCCGTAAAGCCGATGCCGCCTTTGTACCTACCCCTGGTGGACATAGTCACGCTACAGGTTTGTTAAAACAAGTAATGGACATGAACCAGGGTAAATACTTGCACGAAGACCACGATCATACTTACAAAACCGATTTTTGTATCGGTGTTGCCGGATACCCGGAAAAACATTTCGAATCGCCCAATCTGAAAACTGACTTTAAATACCTGAAAAAAAAGGTAGAGTTGGGCGCCGGTTTCATCGTAACCCAGATGTTTTACGATGTACAGAAGTACAAGGATTTTGTGGCCATGTGTCGGGAAAATGACATCCATGTGCCTATCATCCCCGGACTCAAACCTATTACTTCTTCCAAACAATTGGTGAGCCTGCCCAAGATGTTTCACATCGATATTCCGGTAGCTTTAAGTGAAGCCGTAAGCAAATGCAAAAGCGAGGCTGAGGTTAAACAGGTGGGCATTGAATGGATGATCGACCAGTGCAAGGAATTAATCAAAATTGGCGCTCCGGTACTTCATTTCTACACCATGAGTAATCCCGGCCCGACCAAACGCATCGCGGAAGCTATTTTTTAAGCCATTGGCATTAGTTTTTGTAATTTAGACCCTGCATGAAAGGGCTTGTCATCAAATCAACAGGGAGCTGGTATCAGATATTAAGCGATACCGGGCAACGAGTAGATTGCCGCATTCAAGGTAAATTCCGGTTGAAAGACATCAAAACTACCAACCCGATTGCCGTGGGCGACCGGGTGGAATTTGAGTTAGAACCCGAGCTCGAAACGGGAGTGATTACCCAACTGGAGGATCGCAAAAATTACATCATCCGTAAGTCGGTTAACCTGAGCAAGCAGGCGCAAATCATTGCTGCCAATCTCGATCAGGCATTTTTGATCGTGACTTTGGCTTCACCCAGAACCTCTTTAGGTTTCATCGACCGCTTTTTAGTGACCGCAGAAGCGTATGATATTCCGGCCATTCTGATTTTCAATAAACTGGATCTGTTCAGCGTAGAAGGGCTGGAAATTCTGGCCGAATACGAGCAAATCTATACCGATTTGGGTTATTCCTGCTATCATGTATCAGCTAAAGAGGGTACCAATATCGAACAAATTAAAACTTTATTGAAAGATAAGGTCACGCTCATCAGCGGACATTCGGGCGTGGGAAAATCTACCCTAATCAACGCCATTTTACCGGAGGCTGAGGTAAAAACAGGTGCAGTTTCCGACTGGAGCGATAAAGGTCAGCATACCACCACCTTTGCAGAAATGTATACGTTGCCTTTTGGTGGATACTTGATCGATACGCCTGGCATTCGCGAATTGGGTGTTTTTGACATTGAACCGCAGGATTTGGGCCGTCTTTTCCCCGAATTCAGAGAAAGGATGGGCGATTGCCGCTTTCATAATTGCCGGCACATCAACGAACCGGGCTGTGCAGTTCTAGTAGCCCTGGAAGCCGGAGAAATTGAGCCCAGCCGCTACGATTCTTACCTAAGTATTTATCACGGATACGAGACGAGAAATTAATTATGAGAGCCGTTATTCAAAGAGTTAGCCATGCATCTTGCACCGTAGAAGGACAAATTACCGGACAAATTGATGCCGGCTTTTTGGTGCTCTTAGGCGTAGAAGAAAACGATACGACCGAAGATGCCGTTTGGCTGGCTCAAAAAATTGCGAACATGCGTATTTTCTCTGACGAGGCAGGACAAATGAACCGTTCTTTAGCAGATATCAGTGGAAGAATTTTGCTCATTTCTCAATTCACTTTATTTGCCCAAACCAAAAAGGGGAACCGCCCAGGTTTCATTAGGGCAGCAAGGCCGGAAAAAGCCATCCCGTTATATGAATTCATGCAGGCGGAATTAGAAAAACTGACCGGGACCAAAATAGAAACCGGCATTTTTGGTGCCGATATGAAGATCCGTCTACTGAACGATGGTCCGGTGACCATTCTCATCGATACCCAAAACAAGGAGTAATTATGACCATTAATGAAGCACAAAAAACAGTAGATGAGTGGATCAAAACCAAAGGGATTCGTTATTTCAACGAACTGACGAATACCGCCATACTCATGGAAGAAGTGGGCGAAGTAGCCCGCATCATGGCCCGAAGATACGGCGAGCAATCGTTCAAAAAATCAGATGAGAAAGTGAATCTAGCCGATGAAATGGCCGATGTACTTTTTGTACTGATCTGCCTGGCCAACCAAACGGGGATCAACCTCACAGAAGCATTGCATAAAAATCTTGAAAAGAAAACCCAACGGGACTCCGAAAGGCATCTAAACAACGAAAAGTTGAAATAAGCCTTTGTCATGTTGAACAAAGTGAAACATCTTAAGATTCTTCGCTTTGCCCAGAATGACAATAAAGGTTATACTAATCTTACCAATCGATCCCCATCCAAAACCGGAATGGCATCAATCAAATCTACCTGAAGGCAGAAGACAATATCCGATTCAATTTTTAATTCCTTCAAACGTTCACTGTGCGAAGTTTTTTTCAGGAAACCATTTAAATCGTCTTTCGCCATTTGGTATAAATCGGCAGCCAGGATGGCTGAATCATCGAATTTGTAGCCTTCGTTTTGCAACTGATGAGCCACCGCTCCGGCAAACAAGGTATCTTCCAAGTTCACTTTATTTTTCCAACCGGCACAAAGCAGTAATACATCTTGGGGCTGGTTTTTTAACCAATTGCTGATGGCACTTAAATTCAAGAAAGAACCAATTAAAACTCTTTGCGCTTCCCTACTCTCATTAATGGCATGCGTACCGTTGGTGGTGGTCAATACCACGGTTTTGCCGCTCACTTTTTCGGCGGTATAAGAGAAAGGCGAATTGCCAAAATCAAAGCCTTCCACCACCTCTCCATTACGTTCGGCAGCCAGCAAATAATTAGTTTGTTCGTAAGAACGGCAGACGTCTACCGTAGCCACCGGAATAATGGCCTCGGCACCATTGGCAATGCCATAGCACATGGAGGAGGTGGCACGAAAAATATCGATGACCACCACCAGACTGTCTTTAATATCGTAAAGGTGTAGTAAGGCTGGGCTAAGGCAAACCTCCAGTTTTTTTTGCTGCATCTTAAGCTTTATAGAACGGGAATTTCACCACCTGGGCTTTCACCAGTTGTTCACGGATTTTGATGAATACTTCAGTGCCTTCTTTGGCGAAATCGGTGGCGATATAACCCAGACCAATGGCTTTTTGTAAAGATGGCGATTGGGTACCAGAAGTTACTTTACCGATGGTATTTCCTGCTGCATCGCAGATCTCATAATCATGGCGAGGAATACCGCGTTCCAACATTTCAAAACCTACCAGCTTACGTTTTACGCCTTCTTGCTTTTGAACCGAAAGAGCTGCTGAATTCACAAAATCTTTAGTGAATTTGGTAATCCAACCCAAGCCCGCTTCCAAAGGGGATGTTGTATCATCAATGTCATTTCCGTATAAGCAGAAACCCATTTCCAAACGCAAGGTATCTCGGGCACCTAAACCAATGGGCTGAATGCCAAACGGAGCACCGGCTTCGAAAATGGCCTTCCAGATCACATCGGCATGCTCATTATCAAAATAAATTTCGAAACCGCCAGCACCGGTATAGCCCGTAGCCGAGATCAATACATTATCCACCCCGGCAAATTTGCCTTTTACAAAAGTGTAATATTCCATTGCCGACAAATCAACATCGGTTAGGCTTTGTAATGCTTGAGCGGCTTTAGGCCCTTGAACGGCCAATAAAGAAGTACGGTCTGAGATATCTTTCATATCTACCCCGTAGGTATTGTATTTGGAGATCCAGTCCCAATCTTTTTGAATATTGGAGGCATTCACCACCAGCATATAGGTTTTTTCGTCGATACGGTATACCAGCAAATCGTCTACAATTCCGCCCTGCTCGTTTGGCAGGCAAGAATACTGGATCTTACCATCATATAATTTGGAAGCATCGTTAGATGTTACCTTTTGAATCAAATCTAATGCGCCCTCACCCTTTAGGATGAACTCGCCCATGTGGCTCACATCAAACACCCCTACGCCTTTACGAACGGTCTCATGTTCCACATTGATGCCGGCATATTGCACAGGCATATTGTATCCGGCAAAAGGAACCATTTTGGCACCTAATGCGATATGGGTTTGGGTTAAGGCGGTGTTTTTCATTTTGATTTATTTGAGGCGAAATTAAGAAAAAAGCGCTTAGCGATTTATTGAAATAATGTCAACTGTGGATCAGTTACCTTAAAAGAACGACGATGGTAGGGTGAAAAGCCATGTACCAGTACCGCTTCACGGTGTTTTTGAGTAGGATACCCTTTATTGCTAGCCCAGTCGTATTGCGGAAATTCTGCTGCAATTTGCTCCATAAAATCATCCCGGTAGGTTTTAGCCAAAATGGAGGCTGCCGCGATAGAAAAATACTTGCCATCGCCTTTTACAATGCATTGGTGTGGCAAATCTTGGTATTGTTTAAATCGGTTGCCATCTACTAAAATTAGCTCCGGTCTGGCTTTAAGACTATCTAAAGCCCGGTGCATAGCCAAAAAAGAGGCTTGCAGAATATTGATGCGATCGATCTCCTCATGACCTACCTCCGCTACCGAAAATGCCAAAGCTTGCGTTTCTATTTCTGTTCGGAGTTGTTTTCGCTGGGCATAATTCAGCTGCTTAGAATCGTTGAGCAGGGGGTGGTGGAAGTTCCTAGGTAAGATTACCGCAGCGGCAAATACCGGACCAGCCAGGCAGCCACGGCCGGCTTCATCGCAACCGGCCTCCAGCAATTCTTCTTGAAAAAAAGGCAAAAGCATTGGGTTGAAATTAGAAAAATATCCCGAAAGGTTTAATTGATCCTGACAGAAAGCATCGTTAAATCATCGGTGGGTCCTTTCACTTTGATGCTGTCTTCAATATATTTTAGTAAAGACTGGTGCAGCTCATAAATGGGTAAGTGCAAATTCAGCCTCAGAAAATCAGCCAATTGTTGCTCACAAAAATGCTCAGCCACATTTTTTCTTTCAATCAAGCCGTCGGTATAATTGAAAATAAAATCGCCACTTTGGAGGTATTGCAAACCAACATCAATAAATGGCAGCTTTTCAAATGCCCCCAACATGATAGTCCCGGATTTTAAGGGTTGATACTGATGATCATGAAATAAAATAGGCGGATGATGGCCGGCATTTACATAGCTGAGCAAACCGGTTTCGGTATCGTAAATGCCTAAAAAAAGCGTGATATACCACTCACCACGGGTATTTTTCCAAATAAACTCATTCAGCCTTTCAACAATCTCAATCGGATTACGGGTATTGGCCACCCATGCCCTCAAACTGGCTTGCAGATTAGCCATCAGCAATGCCGCCGCAATTCCCTTGCCCGAAACATCTGCAATACACCACATCAGTTCGGTTCCATTGATTTTGGCAAAATCAAAATAATCGCCTCCTATACTTTCATGCGGCTGATACCAGGCATTTATTTCAACCGAAGAGTCGGTATGTAACTGTTCAGGGATCAGCATGTATTGCACTTGCCTGCCCAATTCCAATTCTCGCTCCAAACGTTCTTTTTCAAGCTTGTCTCTCAACAATTGCTTGTTTTCTTCAGCAAAAACTACTTGACTTACCAAAGTTTGGATGAATTGCAGATCGTGATTTAAAAACCCTGTTCCCTCATCCATACTTTTTACCAGTACAAAAGCACAAAGTTTACGATGATGAATAACAGGAACATAAAAATCGTAATGCCAAAAAAGATCTTTAATCGGCAACTGCCTCTGTTTTATGTCATAAATATGTTTATGTAAAGCAGATTTCCGGAAGCGTTTTTCCTGCTCAAAATACGCATCTCCAAATCCGGAAAAGTCTTTAAAAGAGCCTTCTTGCTTTAAAAAAAACCTGAATTGATGAACCTTCAAATGCACTTTTAAAATCACGTGCAACATTTCTAAAAGCTCTTTCAAGCTGGCCCCTTTGTTAATGGCTTGTGTTAATTCGAGCAGCGAATTGAGTTCAGCTTGTCGTTTCAACAACAAATTGATCAATTCATTATCATGATGTTGAGGATCCACAACTTTAGTCACAGGTATTTGATAGCAGCCTAAAATTAATGATTAATCGCTAAATAATTAATAATTAAGAAGTATTTGTAATTTTAAAGAAATTGTTATAACTTATTTGTTTAATCTTCAATTGATGGGTGACTTTATTTAGAAGCCTAAATGATGTATAATTGTAATTATGCAGACCCAGCAATCCAAAGAAAGAATCATACTCGGTATAGACCCGGGCACGGCCATTATGGGTTATGGATTGATCAAAGAGCAAGGATCTAAAATCGAATTGATTAATCTGGGGGTGATCAAACTTGATCATTTGGAAGACCATCCGCTCAAATTACAACGCATATTCGAGAAAACGCTAGCTTTAATTGATGAATATCATCCCGATTGCATGGCATTAGAAGCTCCTTTTTATGGGAAAAACATTCAGGTGATGTTAAAGTTGGGCAGGGCGCAAGGAGTAGCCATGGCTGCCGGACTTTCCAGAAATTTACCCATCACCGAATATTCACCTCGTAAAATTAAACAAGCCATCACGGGCAATGGGAATGCAGGCAAAGAACAAGTGGCTGCCATGCTCCAAACCCTACTTTCTTTTAAGGAAACACCAGAATTTTTAGATGCTACCGACGGCCTCGCCGTAGCAGTTTGCCATTCATTTCAACGTATAGGAACTGATTCAAACAAAAAAAGCTACTCCGGTTGGGCAGCTTTTGCAAAAGATAACCAGAAACGAATTAAATAAGCGCTGCCCTTATTTTTTGAGCAGTGGCTGCTAATTCTTCCTGACTCGGTTTTAATTTTTCTTTGGCGAAATTCATATCACTAACCGAATTCATCGGGATGAGGTGCACATGTGCATGCGGCACTTCTAAACCGATTACTGATACACCAACCTTTTTACACGGAATGGCTTTTTTTACCCCTTTGGCCACAATTTTAGCGAAAAGCATTAAACCGGCATAGGCCTCATCATCGATATCGAAAATATAATCGGTTTCTTTTTTAGGAATAACCAACACATGACCCTCTGTTAATGGATTGATATCCAAAAAAGCCAGATAATCATTAGTTTCTGCCACTTTATGTGCCGGTATTTCTCCAGAAATGATTTTAGAAAAGATGCTCATCTTATCTACTGATTTCTACAATTTCAAATTCAATCTGACCAGCTGGAACCGTGATTTCCACTTTATCGCCCACCGATTTTCCTAATAAACCTTTGGCAATGGGAGATTTCACGGAAATTTTTCCTGATTTTAAATCAGCTTCGCTTTCAGAAACCAGTTGATAGGTCATCTCTGCACCGTTTTTGGTGTTTTTAATCTTCACTTTAGACAAGGCCAGCACTTTAGAGGTATCTAGTTTCGATTCATCAATTAAGCGGGCATTGGCCAATACTTCTTCCAGCTTGGCAATTTTAGCTTCATGGTGTCCTTGCGCTTCTTTAGCCGCATCGTATTCGGCATTTTCGGAAAGGTCGCCTTTGTCTCTTGCTTCGGCAATCGCCTTGGCAATTTGAGCACGACCTTCGGTGCGCAAATGCTGTAATTCTTGCTTCAGTTTCTCTAATCCTTCTTTGGTGTAATACGTTACATCTGCCATAGTTATCTGTTTATTGGTACTGTATAAAAAACAAACAAGACTAAATCAGCGCTGCCGAAATAGTCTTGCTTGGTGTAGTACGAAGATAAATGTACCGTTTTAGATTTCCAAATTTTTCAATTTCTCGGCCAATACCTCCGAAATTTTCCGGTACGATTCAAACGTCCAGCCGGCTACATGTGGACTTAGCATTACACGTTCATTTTGGGCTAAATCGGCATACCAGTTTTGCTCGGCTAAAGCCGGAAAATTCTCTACCTCCAACACATCCAGTCCTGCACCTATTATTTTGCCTTCGGCGATGGCATTAAGAATGGCCTGGGTGTTTACAATTTCTCCCCTCGAAGTATTCAGGAAGAAAATAGGTTTCCTGAAATGAAACAGGTATTCATGGTCTACCAGCTGGCGAGTTTCACGGGTAAGCGGTATGTGTAAACTGAGCACATCACTGAATTTTACGATCTCCTCCATACTGACTTCACGTGCATAAGCATCCGAAAAACCGGTCTTGTATTTATCGTAAGCGATTACATCGAGCCCGAAGCCTTGTAATTTTTGAGCCAAGGCCTGGCCCATGTATCCATACCCGATGATGCCAAAAGTACGACCCTTTAGTTCCCAAGCCCGGTTAGCTTCGCGATCCCAAATTCCTTGACGCACTTGCTGATCCGATTGGCGCAAATTATTCATCAAGGATAGTAACATCCCGATGGTATGTTCGGCCACCGCATCTGCATTGCCTTCGGGGGCATTGATGCAAATAATTCCCTTTTCTTTGGCATAAGCCTCATCCACATTATCCATACCGGCACCGGCACGGGCAATAAATTTGAGATTCGGTGCAGCGTCTATCATTTCGCGGTCAACCCGAAATTTGGTTCGGATGACCAAGCCTTCATAATCATGAATCGTAGCCAGAGTTTGCTCACGGGTAAACAGCGGTTCGTCTGTTAAGGCATAGCCCAAAGCTTCTGCCTGCTGTTTAAAAACCGGATGCAAGTCGTCAACTATCAGAATCTGCTTTTTAGCCATTTGCTGCTTGGATCAATTGAGTCAATTTTACAAAATCGGCTACTGTTAAACGTTCGGCACGTAGCTCTAGTAGCGCCTCTCCTATTAATTTTTCTTTGGCCAAAATTCCTGAAAGGGCATTACGCAAAGTTTTACGTCGCTGATTAAAAGCCGATTTTACCACTTGCCAGAACAACTTTTCATCGCAAGGCAGTGTGGCCACCTCGTTACGAGTGAGGCGGATAACCGCCGAAAGCACTTTAGGCGGTGGATTAAATACGCCGGCCTTCACCGTAAACAAATATTCTACCTGATAATAAGTCTGCAAAAAAACACTCAGAATACCGTATACCTTGCTGCCCGGCTTGGCGGCACAGCGCTCGGCCACTTCTTTTTGAAACATGCCCACTACCTCTACTACCTGCTGCCGATTATCTAAAACTTTAAACAAAATTTGCGAAGAAATATTGTAGGGGAAGTTTCCGATCACCGCCATTGGGCCTTTAAAGTACTTGCCAAAATCAAGTTCCAGAAAATCGCCATGAATTAGCCGATTTTGGAGCTGCGGATATTTCTTCGCTAAAAAATCTATCGATTCATTATCGATATCCAGGAGCCAAGTCTCAAAGGCTGTTTTTTGCAATAAAAAGTCAGAAAGAATTCCCATTCCGGGCCCCACCTCCAGCACTTGCGGGTATTGATCTGTCAGCTGCAAGCTATTCACAATCTTCTCGGCAATATTTTTGTCGGTTAAAAAGTGTTGACCTAAATGTTTCTTGGCTCTGACCAAACTCATCGAATCGGTAATTTGAAGACAAATTAAGGAAAGTTTAAGCAGTATTTGGCGCATTGCCATCGCTTTTACTTATTTTGCAGGAAATTATGAGTGATAAAGTCAAAATTGGTATTTCTATTGGTGATGTAAACGGCATCGGGCTGGAAGTGATTATCAAAACCTTATTAGATAAGCGCATCCTCGATTATTGTACGCCAATTGTTTACGGAAATACCAAAGTGGCCTCTTTTCATCGTAAAACGTTGGGGGTTGATGATTTCAGTTTTAACGTGATCAGCAAAGCGGCGGATGCGCACCCCAGAAGACCCAATATGATCAATTGCTGGGAGGAAGATGTAAAAATTGAATTGGGGCAATCGACCGAAATTGGTGGCAAGTACGCCTTCTTATCGCTCGAAAGAGCTACAAATGACTTAATCTCAGGCGACATTGATGCCCTGGTAACTGCACCCATCAACAAGCAGAATATCCAAAGCGAAAACTTCCAGTTTGCTGGTCATACCGAATACATACAGGCAAAAGCCGGAGCCGATGAATCATTAATGTTACTCATGGGCGAAGATTTACGGGTAGGCCTCGTAACCGGACATATCCCGGTGGCCGAGGTGAGCAAAAAAGTTACTAAAGAGAAGATCCTTAAAAAACTGGAGCTGATTAACCAATCGCTCAAAATCGATTTCTGGGTTGAAAAACCAAAAATTGCCGTGTTAGGATTAAATCCACATGCCGGAGATGAAGGTTTGATTGGCGAAGAAGAACAAACCATCATCGCACCCGCGGTGGAAGAGGCAAATAAAAAAGGGCTATTGGCTTTTGGGCCTTACCCGGCCGATGGCTTTTTTGCTAAGCAGAGCTGGAAACAGTTTGACGCCGTTCTTGCTATGTACCACGACCAGGGATTGATCCCTTTTAAACAATTGGCCTTCCACAACGGGGTGAATTATACCGCAGGTTTACCGATTGTACGTACTTCGCCCGATCACGGGACGGCTTATGATATTGCCGGAAAAAACGAAGCCGATGCAGGATCTTTTCGCGAAGCGGTATTCGCAGCTGTTCATATTGTAAAAAGTCGTCGCGAAACTGCAGAATTAACCGCCAATCCACTGAAATTTAGTAAACTGTCCAGAGATCGCGACTAAACAGCAATTTGAAAAAAACTTCCCGCTTAAATAAATTTTCTCTACATTTGCAGGCTTAATTGTCGTGCTTTGAAAGCTTTACAGCAATACCGAATTCCATTTACCGGCTTAAAAATCGGTAAACATCCATTCGATTTCGACATTGACGAATCGTTTTTTAAGGAATTTGAATATTCGCTGGTTCAAAACGGGAAACTGCAGATTTCACTGGAGTTGGATAAACAGGAGACCATGATGCTCCTCAATTTCCAAATCAAAGGTGAGATTTTTCAGTCTTGCGATTGGTGTTTGGCCGAATATCCCACGAAAGTGGAATTAACCGAACAGGAAATCGTGAAATTTAGTAACGATGACTTACTGGAAGACAATACAGAAGAGATCATCCTGCTGAACCGAAATGAACATGAGCTGGATGTATCGGGATTGATCTACGAATACATCATGCTGGCAGTTCCGCTCTTTAAGCGTTGCGAAGAAGAGGGGAATACACAATGGTGCGACCAGGAAATGATTGAAAAGCTGAAGAGCCTTTCGGTTTCTGAACAAGAAAATGAAGATTTGGCTGACCCCCGTTGGGAAGCCCTGAAAAATATAAAAAACAAGAATTAACAAATAGGAAGCTATGGCACATCCAAAACGGAAGATCTCGAAATCGAGAAGAGATAAAAGAAGAACTCACTACAAAGCGGAGGCTCCAACTTTATTTACCTGCAAAACTACAGGTGCTGTTCACTTACCTCACCGTGCTTACACTGTTGACGGCAACTTGTATTACAGAGGTAAATTAGTGATCGAAAATACCAGCGTCGCTTAAGTTTAATTTTCTGAAATGAAAATTGGCTTAGATTTCATGGGCGGAGATTACGCTCCCAAAGCAGCCGTTTTGGGAGCTATTGCAGCTCAAAAAGTCTTATCCCCCGATCAAAAAATTGTATTGTTTGGCGATATAGAACAGGCATTGCCTTTTCTGGCCGAGCATGAAATTGATCCATCCTGCTTTGAATTTGTGCATGCCACCGAGGTAATCGGCATGGGCGAGCACCCCACCAAAGCCATTACCCAAAAACCCAATTCCAGCATCAGCCTTGGTTTTCAGTACCTGAAAGAAGGTAAAATTGATTCTTTTGCTTCGGCTGGAAATACCGGCGCCATGTTGGTAGGTTCTATGTTCAGCGTAAAACCTATTGAAGGAGTGTTGCGCCCGGCCATCGCCACCAATGTGCCCAAACTGAAAAGTGGTTTCGGAATTCTGCTCGATGTTGGCGCCAATGCCGACTGCAAACCCGAAATGCTGGCTCAGTTTGGATTACTCGGCAGCATCTTTGCGGAAAGTGTTTACGGAATCAGCCATCCAAAAGTTGCCTTAATGAACATTGGAGAAGAGGAAGAAAAAGGGAATATCTTGAGCATGGGGGCCTACCCTTTAATGAAAGCCGAAAAGCAATATAATTTTGTTGGAAACGTGGAAGGACGTGACCTGTTTAACGATAAAGCCGATGTGATTGTGTGCGACGGCTTTACTGGCAATGTCATGTTAAAGCTGGCCGAAACCTTTTACGTTTTGACCTTGAAAAAGGGCTTTAAAGACGAATTCTTTGATCGTTTTAATTACGAACAATACGGAGGCAGTCCGATTTTGGGTGTAAACGCTCCGGTAATTATCGGACATGGGATTTCGAGTCCGGAAGCCATAAAAAATATGGTGCTGCTTTCCAGAACCATGATTGAATCAAAGCTGGTTGAGAAGATCAAGACCGCATTGAATTCATAACCGAACCTGATCATGCAAAAATTACGTGCTGCCATTACTGCAGTAAATTCCTATGTTCCTGAGTATATTCTTACCAACCAGGAGTTAGAGACCATGGTAGATACCAACGATGAGTGGATTACCACCCGTACAGGTATCAAAGAACGTCACATCTTGAAAGGTGAAGGATTAGGTACTTCCGATATGGCCGTCCCGGCGGTTGAAGGCTTATTGAAAAAAAGAGGCATTAAGCCGGAAGAAATTGACCTCATTATTTTTTGTACCACTACCCCCGATATGCCTTTTCCGGCTACCGCGAATATCTTGGCCGACAAAATTGGAGCGAAAAATGCCTGGGGATTTGACTTGAATGCTGCCTGCTCGGGATTTATTTACGGATTAACCACCGGATCACAATTTATTGAGTCAGGTAAACACCAAAAAGTTCTGGTGGTTGGTGGCGATAAAATGTCGTCCATCATCGATTACGAAGACCGACAAACCTGCATCATATTTGGGGATGGCTGTGGAGCCGTGTTGCTAGAACCTACAACCGAAGACGTGGGTATTAAAGATGCCATTTTAAAAAGCGACGGATCGGGTAGAGTATACCTGCATCAAAAGGCAGGTGGTTCTGCAAAACCGGCGAGCCATGAAACGGTGGATGCCCGTGAGCATTTTGCCTACCAGGAAGGACAAGCAGTTTTTAAATTTGCCGTAACCAATATGGCCGATGTAGCTGCCGAAATCATGGAACGCAATCAATTAACAGCCGATGACGTGGCTTGGTTAGTTCCGCATCAGGCCAATAAAAGAATCATTGATGCCACCGCAAACCGCATGGGTGTAGGACCTGAAAAAGTGATGGTAAACATCGAGAAGTATGGCAATACCACCAATGGAACCATCCCTCTATGCTTAGCCGAATGGGAAAGTCAGCTTAAAAAGGGCGATACCTTGATTTTAGCAGCTTTTGGCGGCGGATTTACCTGGGGCTCAGTTTACCTGAAATGGGCCTATTAAAATTCAAAAGGTAAAATAAATACCCATTCCATTTTTAATTTTTACTTTTGACTTTAGAATTGAAAAACTATGGATATCAAGCAAATTCAGGAACTCATTAAATTCGTACACAAATCAGGTGTAAATGAGGTTTCGATTGAAGAAAAAGATTTCAAAATCACCATAAAAACCAATCAGGCGCCAACCGTAGTAAATACCACTATTCCCGCAGCAGCTCCTGTAGCAGCCCCGGCCCCACAAGCAGCGGCCCCTGTTCCGGCAGCACCCGCTCCGGCTACTCCGGCGGCAGCACCGGTAACGGATGACAGCAAATACATTACCATCAAATCGCCTATGATCGGCACCTTCTACCGTTCATCAAGCCCCGATAAACCGGTGTTTGTAAACGTAGGTGATGAAATTAAAACTGGTCAGGTATTATGTATCGTTGAGGCGATGAAACTATTCAATGAAATTGAAGCCGAAGTTTCTGGGCGAATTGTGAAAGTTTTAGTAGATAATGCCAGCCCTATTGAGTACGACCAGCCATTATTCCTGGTAGAACCTGTTTAAATTCAATTTGTCAATGTGTCCATAGACTGATTTGTCAATTGATTTGGCAGATGAGCTAATCGACAAATTGGCCAATCGACAAATCGATTAATCAGATATCATGTTTAAAAAGATATTAATTGCCAACCGCGGAGAAATTGCCTTACGTATCATTCGTACCTGCAAGGAAATGGGTATTAAAACCGTTGCGGTTTATTCAACTGCCGATCGCGATAGTTTACATGTCCGTTTCGCTGATGAAGCAGTATGTATTGGCCCTCCACCCAGTAAAGATTCTTATTTAAGTATTCCTAATATCATTTCAGCTGCAGAGCTAACCAATGCAGATGCCATCCATCCCGGTTACGGATTCTTATCTGAGAATGCTAAATTTTCGGCTATTTGCCGCGATTACGGGATCAAGTTTATTGGTGCCACTCCTGAGCAGATCAATGCCATGGGCGATAAAGCATCAGCCAAAGAAACCATGAAAAAAGCCGGAGTGCCTACCATTCCGGGATCAGACGGTTTGGTAAGCGATGTAAAAGAAGGCATTAAAATCGCCAATGAAATCGGGTACCCCATCATCCTGAAAGCAACTGCCGGTGGTGGTGGTCGTGGTATGCGGATTGTTTGGAAAGATGAAGAATTTGAACCAGCCTGGGATTCGGCCCGTCAAGAAGCAGGCGCTGCTTTCGGTAACGACGGTATTTACCTCGAAAAATTTGTGGAAGATCCACGACATATAGAAATTCAAATTGTGGGTGATCAGTTTGGCAAGGCCTGTCACCTTTCAGAACGCGATTGCTCTATCCAGCGTCGTCACCAAAAATTGGTAGAAGAATCACCTTCTCCATTCATGACTCCAGAATTGCGTAAAAAAATGGGTGAGGCAGCCATTAAAGGCGCTCAAGCGGTACAATATGAAGGTGCCGGAACCATTGAGTTTTTGGTAGATAAGCACCGTAATTTCTACTTCATGGAGATGAACACCCGTATTCAGGTAGAACATCCGGTTACAGAAGAGGTTATCAATTACGATTTAATTAAAGAACAGATCAAAGTGGCTGCAGGGGAACCCATCACCGGTAAAAATTACGAACCAGAAATGTTTGCCATCGAATGCCGCATCAATGCCGAAGATCCTTTCAACGGTTTCCGTCCGGCACCTGGAGTCATCAAAAACTTCCACTCACCGGGTGGCCATGGGGTTCGGGTTGATACACACGTTTACGCCGGCTACCAAATTCCACCCAATTACGATTCCATGATCGCCAAGTTGATCTGCGTGGCGCAAACCCGCGAAGAGGCGATCAATAAGATGGAAAGAGCTTTGAGTGAATTCGTGATCGAAGGCGTTAAAACTACCATTCCTTTTCACCAGCGTTTAATGAAAGATCCAAACTTCAGGAAAGGTGAATTCACCACCAAGTTTATGGAGACTTTCGAAATCAAGGAATAAGGAAACATGAGCGAAGAGCAGGCCAATAGCAAACCCAAAAGATCGAGGGCAAATCTAGAAGAAGAGATGTCCTTTTTTGGCCACTTGGCTACGCTGAGAATGCACTTGGTACGATCTGCCCTCGTGATTGTTTCTATCACCGCATTGGCTTTCGTTTATTACGACATCATCTTTGATCAAATCGTAATGGGGCCAAAAAATCCTTCCTTTTGGACCTATAGGATGATGTGCATTTTAGCCGAAAAGTTCAGTTTAGGTGCCGATTTCTGCATCAAAGAAATTCCTTTTAACATCATCAATACCGAAATGGCAGGCCAGTTTACCTTGCAAATGAATTCTTCATTGATCATGGGTATTGTACTCGGTTTCCCATACTTGCTTTGGGAAATCTGGCGCTTCGTAAAACCAGCCTTGCACGAAAATGAACGCAAATCGGCGAGTGGTTTTGTGTTTTATGCCAGCATGTTATTTGTTTTGGGAATTTTATTCGGTTACTACATCATCTCCCCACTGTCGGTTAATTTTCTGGCTAACTATACGGTGAGCGAATACATTGTGAACAATATTACCATCGACTCCTATCTCTCTACCATAGCTACCCTCACCTTGGGTTCGGGGATCATTTTCGAACTGCCCATCATTATCTATGTACTGTCCAAGCTGGGTATCATGACCCCTCAGTTTATGCGCAGCAGTCGTAGGTATGCCACGGTCATCATCCTCATTATCGCCGCAATCGTTACCCCTACTCCAGACCTATTCACCATGTTTACGGTGAGTTTACCACTCTTCTTACTTTATGAAATCAGTATCATCGTATCGGGCAAAGTAGCCCGTAAAAGAGCGCAAAGAGAAATTGAGTTCTACCGCAATTAGGTAAGTTTATCATCAAAATTTTACGATTTAATTTCCATGAAAATCATACATTTGATTCATGTCGACTTGGAAACACAGAATTGCTATTGGTGCAGATCATGCAGGCTTTGACTATAAAGCACTGGTAATCAAACATCTCCATCATCATGAACTGAAAGACTTTGGCACTTACAGCACCGAATCAGTAGACTACCCTGACTTTTCACATCCGGTGGCAGAAGCAGTAGAAAAAGGCGATTTTGACATCGGAATTCTCATTTGCGGCAGTGCAAATGGAGTAGCCATGGCCGCCAACAAACATCAGGGAATAAGAGCAGCCATTTGTTGGACCGAGGAGCTGGCCGGATTGGCCCGTTCACACAATAATGCCAATGTACTTTGCATTCCGGCCCGTTTTATTACCCCAGAATTGGCACTTCAAATTACCGATAAGTTCCTCAATACCGATTTTGAAGGTGGAAGACACCAAAACCGGGTCGATAAAATTTCTTGTTAAATCAATCTTAACCAAAATCATAAACATGAAACACAAAGGTTCCATTTTAATACTTGCGGCCGCCCTGTTGCTCAACAGTAGTGGCATGGCCCAGGATAAAACTGCTCTTAAGTACGGGAGCAGTATTACTAAAGAAGATGCTTACAAGCACTTGTCTATTTTAGCTTCTGATGATTATGAAGGCAGAGAAACCGGCAAATCGGGTGCGTGGAAAGCGGCAGAATACATTGCTGCACATTTCAAGAGTTTAGGCCTAAAAGCACCGGTGAACGGTTCTTATTTTCAAAAAGTAGGACTCAATGAAATTGCCCCAGGCAACTCTACACTGAAAGTAGGTAAACAAAGCTTTGAAAACTTTAAAGACTTCTATGCTTCTACCTCTAAAGTCAACACTAACAAAGAAGCAAAAGAAATTGTTTTTGTTGGCTATGGTATTGAAGATGAAAAATTCAACGAATTGGCAGGTTTAGATCTGAAAGGGAAGGTTGTTTTGTTCTCTGCACAGAAAGAACCATTTGTGAATGGCAAATCCATCATCACCGGAACAGAGAAAGCTTCTTCATGGAATAGCAACAAGCGTATGCGCAACCTGCAAAGCAAAAATCCGGCATTGATCATCATGTTCAATCCAGATATGGAAAACACCCTGAAGCGCATGGGTGCTTACCTTAAAAATGCCCGAATGGTTTTAGACAAAGCGAACCAGCCAAGTCAAGCTCCGGTAATTACCGTTTCCGCAGCAGTGGCCAATGCAATGCTTGCCAAATCGAAAAGCAGCATTACGGACTTAACAGCTAAAATTGCTGCAGCTGGTAAACCAGATAGCAAAACCATCAAAACCGCTATGGTAGCCAATATCGTTTCAAATGTAACGCCGGTTAAAGCTGAAAACGTGTTAGGTTTCCTGGAAGGTTCAGACTTGAAAGATGAGATCATCGTAATCAGTGCGCACTACGACCACGTGGGTGTACACGGAGAAGGTGCAGATAAGATCCACAATGGTGCCGATGATGATGGTTCTGGAACAACCGGCGTATTGGAAATTGCAGAAGCCTTTGTAAAAGCAAAAGCAGAAGGTAATGGACCACGTCGCAGTATCTTGTTCCTTACGGTGGTAGGGGAAGAAAAAGGATTATTGGGTTCTGAGTGGTACTCTGACAACCCTGTTTTCCCGCTCAATAAAACCGTCGCCAATTTGAATATCGATATGATTGGCCGTGTAGATGAGGCTCACAAAGATAACCCGGATTATATTTATGTGATTGGTTCTGATAAACTGAGCACCGATCTGCACAAGATCAGCGAGTATGTAAATGCAACTTACACCCGCCTCAACTTTGATTACAAATACAATGATCCAAACGATCCGGAGCGTATTTACTACCGCTCTGATCATTACAACTTCGCCAAACACGGTATTCCAATTGTGTTCTATTTTAATGGTGTACACGAAGATTACCACAAAGCCAGCGATGAAATTGGCAAGATCAATTTCGAGGCTTTAACCAAACGTGCAAGACTCGTATTTTACACCGGATGGGATTTGGTAAACCGCGATAAAGCTCCGGTGGTAGACGTAAAAAATGACTTCCCTGCCGACCGCTAATCGTCATTAAAAAATAATCATTCAGCCTCCGGATTTTCCGGGGGCTTTTTTGTATTCATTTGCCAGTCTTTTTCCTAAATTCGTTGCATGACAATGCCGGCAGCCTCCTTCATTGAAAAAAGTGCAGAAAAAGCCTTTGATTTAGGGCATCGGAAAATTATCAATTACAATATTGGTAAATACGATGCCGCGGTGGCCAGAGGACTCTCCAAATTTGCCAACCTCGAAACCGGTAAGAAAAAAGCCCATGTCATCAAGTGGAAAGTAATGGAAAACCTCGACAAACTATTGCCGGAGTTTGAAGCCAATTTCCAACGCAAGGGCGGTAAAGTGATTTGGGCCAACGATGCCGAAGAAGCAAGACAAGAAATTTTACAGATCATAAAAAGAGCTGGCGCCAAATCGGTTATCAAATCAAAATCCATGGCCACCGAAGAAATTCACCTCAATGAATTTCTCGAGAAAAATCAGATTGAAACCCTTGAAAGCGATTTGGGCGAATACATTGTGCAATTACTCGGGCAAAAACCCTATCACATTGTTACCCCCGCCATGCACCTGAGCAAGGAAGACATTGCACAGTTGTTTCATGAAAAATTTGGTACCGCGATAGATGCTACTCCTGAACAGCTCACACAGAAGGCCCGGGAATTGCTTCGTCAAAAATATACCCAAGCGGATGTGGGCATTACAGGTGCTAATTTCCTCATCGCCGATTCGGGCAGCATTGCGGTTACAGAAAATGAAGGTAATACCCGGCTAACCACCACCTTCCCCAAAATACACATCGCGGTGGTGGGTATCGAAAAAATGATCCCCTCCATGGCCGACCTCGACCTGTTCTGGCCGCTGCTGTCAAGCCATGGCACCGGACAAAACCTAACTGTTTACAATACCATCCTGGGCGGCCCCAAACAACACCATGAAACCGATGGTCCGGAAGAGATGTATGTGATTCTGTTAGACAACGGTCGCAGCGATTTACTCGCTCAAAAAGACCAACGTCAGGGACTATACTGTATCCGCTGTGGAGCTTGTTTAAATGCCTGCCCTATATATAAAAACATTGGAGGGCATACCTACGAAACTACTTACAGCGGTCCTATCGGCTCGGTAATTACCCCGCACATGCAGGGTATGGAAGAATTCAAACATTTGAGTTATGCTTCGAGCCTCTGCGGGAAATGTACGGAGGTATGTCCGGTAAAAATCGATATACACAAAATGCTGCTCCTAAATCGCAGAGATGCCGTAAAAGAGGGGCTGAATAATAAAATAGAAGGCTGGGCCTGGTTTGCCTGGAAAAAAGGAATGCTCAAACGCAAAACCATGGATTGGTTAAGCGGAAAGTGGAAGAATAAAATCATGCAAAAGTTTTTCAGCAAAGGCTGGGGCACGCATCGAAATTTGCCGGAGGTGGCTTCCCAATCTTTCAGTAAACAATGGTTGGCTGAGCAAGAAAACAAAAACTCCTAAACCAAACCTACCCCCACACGCCAAAGAAAAACAAATGCAGTTCGACCGCAAGCACTTAGACGACCAGCAACTGCTGCAATTCTACAAGCAGCTCCTCAAACCACGCATGATTGAGGAAAAAATGCTCATCCTCTTGCGTCAGGGAAGAATTGGCAAATGGTTTTCTGGAATTGGTCAGGAAGCCATTGCGGTAGGCAGTACGCTTGCGCTCCATAAAGATGAATACATCTTGCCTATGCACCGCAACCTCGGTGTATTTACCTCTCGTGATATCCCGCTTAGCCGCTTGATGGCACAATGGCAAGGTAAGGCTGCCGGTTTCACCAAAGGCCGCGACCGCTCCTTCCATTTCGGCACGCAAGACCATAAGATTATTGGCATGATCTCCCACCTCGGCCCTCAAATGGCCCTGGCAGATGGCATTGCCCTGGCCGATAAACTCCGAAAAGAAGAAAAAGTAACCTTAGTTTATACCGGCGAAGGCGCTACCAGCGAAGGCGATTTTCATGAGGCACTCAATGTAGCGGCCGTATGGGATTTACCGGTCATTTTCCTCATAGAAAACAATGGCTACGGCCTATCTACCCCTACCAATGAGCAATACCGTTGCGAAAACCTCGTCGATAGGGCCAAGGGCTACGGCATGGAAGGGCGCCTGATTGATGGAAACAATATACTTGAAGTGTACCATACCATCCATGAACTAGCCGAAGACCTTCGGAAAAACCCAAGGCCGGTATTAGTAGAATGTAAAACCTTCCGCATGCGTGGTCACGAAGAAGCCTCCGGCACCAAATACGTCCCCCAGGAACTGTTTGATCTGTGGGAGCAAAAAGACCCGCTGAAAAACTTCGAAGCATATCTTTTAGAAGAATGCATCATCGACGAACACGAGATTGCATCCATAAAAGCTCAATTTAAACAAGAAATAGAACAGGATGTAGAAGCTGTTTTTGCCATGCCCGATGTGGCGCCGGATGAAAAATTGGAACTTGATGACATGTACGCACCCAGAACGGCACCCGTTATCCATGCTAGTGGAACTCAAACCGAGAAACGTTACATAGATGCCATCAGCGATGGGCTACGAGCAGGCATGCAAAAGTTCCCTGAATTGGTGATCATGGGGCAAGATATTGCCGAATATGGCGGTGCCTTTAAAATTACACAGGGCTTTGTAGAAGAATTTGGAAAAGAACGGGTACGGAATACGCCCATTTGCGAATCGGCCATTGTAGGCGCAGCTTTAGGCCTCTCAATTAACGGGTACAAGGCCATCATGGAGATGCAGTTTGCCGATTTCGTTACCTGCGGATTCAACCAGATCGTCAATAACCTCGCAAAAACACATTACCGTTGGGGCCAGCAAGCCGATGTAGTCGTGCGCATGCCTACGGGTGCAGGCACCGGTGCCGGTCCCTTCCACTCACAAAGTAACGAGGCCTGGTTCACCAAAACCCCAGGTTTAAAAGTAGTGTACCCCGCCTTCCCTTCCGATGCCAAAGGCTTATTACTTTCGGCCATTGAAGATCCTAATCCGGTATTATATTTTGAGCATAAATTCTTATACCGGGGTATTTCAGAACCTATTTTCGACGATTACTACACTACCGAAATCGGGAAAGCACGTTTGCTCAGAAAAGGAGAACAAGTGAGCATCATCACTTACGGACTGGGCGTACACTGGGCAATGGAATATTTAGACCAACATCCTGAAATAAGTGCCGATCTGCTCGATTTAAGAAGCCTGCAACCCTGGGATACCGGAGCGGTACTGCAGACTGTACACAAAACGGGGAGAGTAATCATCCTGCATGAAGACACGCTCACCAATGGTTTTGGAGCGGAACTGAGTGCTTATATTGCCGAACATGCTTTCGAAAGCCTGGATGCCCCGGTGATGCGCTGCGCCAGCCTCGATACCGCCATCCCGATGAGTAAAGCCCTGGAAGATCGGTTTTTGGCGAAAAGCCGTTTAGCAGATTGCATGCAAAAGTTACTGGCCTACTAAGCCCATACGCTCGTATGCACGGCGCAGTTAGACCTCACCATGGCGCAAGAGCACTTTACCACAGCGCAATAGAACTTCACCACGACGCAGCAAGACTTATCCAAGACAAAGTTGCACTTCATCACGGCGCAAGAGCAGTTTACCACGACGCAGTAAGACTTCATCACGGCGCAAGAGCAGTTTACCACGACGCAATTAGACTTATCCAAGGCAAAGTTGGACGTATGCACAACAATTAGCACTTCACTAAATCATTGTCATACTGAGCAAAGCGAAGGATCTTTATACCATCCAACAAGATGTCTCATTACATGCAGCATGAAAGACGTTAAGCAGGGAGCAATTCCACCTCTGCGAGCGGATTAAACAGATACAGTCGGCCACTGGCCAGCTCTGTGCAACGAAAACGCTTCCTGATCTTGGCCTCTTTCCTGAACACCCGTCCGTCTTTCATTTTAAATACACTACCCAATGGCAGAGATTCTACCAAAACCAAATGATCCGGGGTTTCGTCGTACTTTTTTAAAGTTTTGAAAAGATTGTGATCGGTGCAGCTGCTGGCGGCAGGGTTTTCTAAATACCGTATGATGGCTTTTTTTATATCCATTGGAAAAACCTCCTGCTCAAAAAAAGGCCGCATCATCCGCTTAAAATTGGCTTTCCATTCTGTACCATGAGGCTTGGCTTTGCGCTGATGCTCATTCCAGGTTAACAAATGAGCAAATTCGTGAACAGTAGTCACCAGAAAAGCATACGGATTTAGATCATAATTAATGGAGATACGGTGTCCCTGTCCGGCATGCGGAGGGCGGTAATCGCCATACTTGGTATTACGGGCCTTGGAAATTTTAAAATCGCACTGAAAATGATCGATCCAGCGAGCAATGAGCGGAGCCGATGCAGGGGGGAGATAATTTTCTAATACCTTGATTTTATCCACGATGAAATATCGTGATTATTTCAGAAACTGATACACCAATAAGCTCGCTAAATAGGCCATGGCCGTCATATACACAAACTGCGTAATAGGCCATTTCCAGCTTTTAGTTTCACGATACACCACCGCAAGCGTACTCATACATTGCATGGCGTAAGCATAAAAAATCATTAGAGAAAAAGCCACCGGCAGGGTAAACACCAGCTCCCCCGTTTCCGGATTTCGAGCCTCGGCCATTTTCTCCTTCACCGAATCCATGCGACTGGCATCACCTTCCACACTGTAAAGAGTAGCCATGGTACCCACAAAAACCTCACGAGCCGCAAAAGAAGTAATGAGGGCAATCCCAATTTTCCAGTCGAAACCCAGGGGTTTAATAACAGGCTCAATGCTTTTGCCCAGGATACCTGCAAAGGAGTTTTCGAGCTTAGCCGATGCCTTGAGTTGAGTAATTTGTTCTGCCGAATACTTTGCAGTATAGGCAGGTGATGCAAATTGTTGATCTATGGCTTTAAATTTAGCCGGAGGACCATAAGAAGCTAATACCCATAAAATAACAGAAATGGCAATGATCACCTTCCCGGCCTCCAGTACAAATGCCTTCACCTTTTCGTACACGGTTAAAGCCACATTGTTCCAACGAGGCATCCGGTATACCGGTAGTTCCATGATAAAATAGCCGCGTTCACGAGCCTTGATCAAATACTTCATCACCCAAGCCACCAACACCGCACTCAACATACTTAGCAAATACATGCCCATGAGTGCAAGTCCCTGCAGGTTGAACAAACCAAACATGCGTTCATCAGGTACCACCAATGCAATTAATAAGGTATAAATGGGCAAACGAGCCGAACAGCTAACCAAAGGCGTTACCATGATGGTGATGATCCGGTCTTTCCAGTTTTCGATGTTACGGGCACTCATAATGGAAGGCACCGCACAAGCCAGTCCGCCAATAATAGGCACCACCGATTTGCCGTTCAGGCCTACCTTTCGCATAATGCGATCCATCATAAAGGTCACTCGGGCCATGTAACCCGTATCTTCTAAAACCGCAATGAAAGCAAATAAAATGGCAATTTGAGGAATAAAGACCAGCACGCCGCTCAATCCGGCCAAAATACCATCGGCCAATAAATTGGTAAGGGCTCCGGCAGGCAAATAATCGTGCACCGCATTCACCAACCAAATGAACAGCGATTCAATGAGACTCATCGGGTACTCAGACCAGGCATAAATGGACTGGAAAATGATGAACAATACGGCCATGAAAATGGCAAAGCCCCATATTTTATGGGTTAAAACATGATCGATGCGGTTGCTGTAGCTTTCCTGAATGGGATTATCCGGGCTGCTTACCGTATCAAATAAAACTTCGTTGATAAACTGATAACGGGCAATCGTTTCACGAGCCTGCAACTGTTGAGAATTAAAGTCTGACTGCTGTACCTCTTGTGCCAAACTCTCCGTTTGCCGGGCCTCTAAAAAAGAAAGCTGTTGATAGTGATGAAGGTATTGCAGGGCTGTATAAGGATTAGCCAATTTAAATTGGGCTTGAACCCGCTCCACCATACCCGCCGGTGCCAATTCGTTTACATCCAATACATCTGTCTGAAGGGGAATGGCATTTGCGTCAGCAATAGCCTGCTTAAGATCATCAATGCCAGCTCCGCTGCGAGCCGAGATCGGAACGATGCGTATACCCAATTTGGCGGCCAGCTCATCTACCTTCACCTGAATACCCGAACGTTTGGCCAGATCCATCATGTTTAAGGCAATAATGACGGGGATCTTCAAATCGGCCACCTGAGTATAGAGCAATAAATTGCGTTTCAGGTTAGTGGCATCTGCAATAAATACCACTAAATCGGGATGTGCCGGATTATTTGGATCGACCAAAACATCGAGTACAATGCCCTCATCTTTACTTTTTGGATACAAGCTGTAGGCTCCAGGCAAATCGATGACCATGGCCTCCTGAGCGGCATTGAGCTTGGTTTGTCCGGTCTTTTTATCGACCGTAACGCCCGGGAAATTGCCTATTTTCTGATTGAGTCCGGTTAAAGAATTGAAAAGTGTCGATTTACCTGTGTTGGGATTACCAACAAGTGCCACTTTCAAATTTGCTTTCACGGAGTGTGTTATTGTAAGATGATGGTAGACGCCTCTTTTTTACGAAGACTCAACTGATATCCGGAGATATTTACCGCGATAGGATCACCCAAGGGAGCTATTCTTTCTACCTGGATGGCTTCGCCAGGTAAACAGCCCATTTCCATTAATTTTACAGACATTTCGAGGTCAGTAAATTCTTTGATGATGCCAGATTCTCCCGGGGCTAATTGCGATAACTTAGTTTTCACTTTTTTCACAGTTTAGGTCTCAAAAGTAGCTCTTATTTAAATTAAATCCAAATAAGAAGAGTTGGATAAATGGATGTATTGTCAAAATTTAACGTATTTCCTGCTTGTTTTCTTGTAAGCGGAAGCGATGCAGAAAAACATAGCTGAACACACCCATGCCCACGCCGATCAAATCGCAGATGAAATCCCACCATTCGGCCGAACGGTAGGTGAACCATTGCCATTGCATCCATTCAATCAGCGCCCCCAATGCCGAACTGATTAATAGAATTTTAATGATGGTCAATAATCGATAGCTATAACTGTTCTGCTGACTGATTTTGCCATAAAATAAAAGCACCGTAAGTACAAAGAAAAAGCCGGTATGAGCCAGCTTATCAAAGCCTTCGAAAAATCTGCTCGAATCGGGCAGGTCTTGGGCAGGCAAGTTACATAAGATCAATATCAGCAAAGACCAGATAATGGCCAGGTATTGATATCGAATGGTTTTCAGCATTAAGCTCCTACTTGTGCAGCATAGTCGGCAGCAGAAAGCAGTTGATCGGCTTCAGCAGCATTGCTTAATTCGATCTTTACCATCCAGCCATCGCCATAAGGATCTTGATTGACCAATTCCGGATTGGTATCGAGCTTTTTGTTGAATTCAACCACAGTACCGCTAACCGGCATGAACAAGTCTGATACTGTTTTAACTGCTTCAACGGTTCCAAAAACTGCTTCTTTAGCTACATTTTTACCAATTGTGTTGATATCGATGTAAACGATATCGCCCAATTCTCTTTGTGCAAAATCGGTAATGCCAACAAAAGCGTGATTGCCTTCCACACGGATCCATTCGTGGTCGGTGGTATATTTAAGTTCGGATGGGAAGTTCATAAAATTACGTTTGCTCAAAAATAGCTTAATCTGTTTAAAGTCGCAACGATATTATTGAATGGTAAAGCGCAAACTTGCACCAAAATTACTAAATGAGGTGTTGAAGCTTTGAGAAGTATAAGGTTTGGTGATATTGCCATCGTAAAACAACCTCAAATTGAAACGCTGATTCAAAACATAATCTACAGATGGGCGGTAAGTGATGTTTTTTGCACCTGATGAAACTTCTGGATCGCCCACATCGGCACGGTAAATCACTGTTTTGCGGTCGTTGATGGCAAAGTCTAATTTGAAATTCAAATCATTATTCATCTTTAAACTGCTGAACAAACCAAAAGGGAAACGGAATTGAGTGGTCCTATAGCCCAGACCAAAAACCAGGGCATCATCGGTTTGAAGCGCCAGCTGACTATTGGCTAGACTCAAACTCATGGTTCGGGATTTTCGGTATTCAAAATTGCTGGTCATGTTATTCTTAAAGCGCATATCGAGCCCTATGAAAGGTACAAACTGCTCCAGCAATGTGACCTGATTGAACTGATAACGAGGCAGGAAATTACCCACAGCATCTTTAATGTTTACAAAACCATCTTTTTCTTCATAACGGGCTAAAGTATTAAAGCCGTTAATATTATATACCGAACGGTAGGCATGATTGATATCGATAGAAGAAAACAAATCGCTTAAGATTGGGATTTTGTTGAGGCCATTATAATTCAAGCGCCAATTGGGTGCCGGGATTCTTGGAAATGAATTGAGGCTGATTTGCTGCGGACTTTTACCGCTGAAGGCTGCCAGGAATGCAGACATCACCACATCCTGCGAATTTTTCCCGTAGCCATTGGCAAAACCATCCAGCTGCCCCACCGAATTGGGGTTGAGGGCTCCTAAACGCTGAGAAACCACCGCTCTATTTGACTCAAATTGACGAAATACCTCCGTATTATTTTTAAAGGACGTCTTCAAACTAAAGAAGGAAATGCTATAATCGCCGGTGGTGATGGGATTTAAGTTTTCGAAACTATTTGATTGCGGGACAAATTTAAAAGTAGTAGAATAATTGAAGTTGCGACTTTTGAGTGCCGTGAGTTCAATCCTTAAATCTTTGATAATTTCTAAACTCCCTCTGAGGTTGAGGTCTTCTTTCAAACCAGTTACATAAAGTTGGTTAATGAGCGGATCGTTACTGATCCAAGAATTATTGATCGCCCTTACCCGAATATCACGCTGACTACCAAACAAGAAGTCCCATCCGGGGGCACCGGCATCAAAATCTTGTCCAAAAGCAGTGGTCTTTGGCAAATATCCGGGCATAAAAATACCTTCTGTTCGGGTATAAGCTCCACCTAAATTTTTGAGTCCGGCGAGGGTATTAATCAAGGCTTTAGCCCAACCTTTTTGCTGATCGCCAGCACTTAATTTTCTGATAAATTTGAATTGGTTGTAAAAAGAAGCAAGATTCAGGCTGGGGTTCAGCTGAATCACCCGAGTGTTTTGAATGCTGTTTCCTAAATTAACATCTGGATCACGCAGAGTGGCTAGTGGTTCTGTTTTCCAATTAAAAGTAGTTCCGTAGCGGGTGGTGATATTTACCCAACTTAATCCCGGCAGTTTATTAATGGGGAGGTTGTAAGTTATGTTCAGGGTGTGGCCATAATCGGTTGTTCGGCCCAAGCGCATTAAATTTTGCCAAATCGTATCTCGTTTCAAACCATTGATCCTGCCTTCCGGTTCATCGATCAATGCATAATTAGTAGCATTAAAATCCAGCTGCATGGATTTGGTCAAATTCCAGCTGATGCCATAGATGCGATTCATCTGGAAGTTTTTATTAAAGGTTTGTAGCGGTATAAAATTGTTGGGGTCATTGTTCCTCAGGGTGTTTTCTGAGTACAAACGGTCTACATCTATCCGAAAATTGAGAACAGAAGGTAACAAGCTAAAATTAAACTCTTTGAACAGTGCCAGCGTATTGTTTTTAATGATCTTGGCAAAAGGCGTGTAAACTTTGGGTTGACCGGCATAATTGTATGCCAGTGCCGCCCTGTAAGTTTTCTGAATGTTTTGCTCATTGATAAAATCGCGATGGCGGTATTCGGTGAAAGCATACGTGGCACTCCAGTTCTCGATGTCCCAAGGCTGAGCTTTACTGTCGGGATTGGTTTTTATTTTACGCACATTGGTAAAATTGATGCTTTTACGGGTGGTATAATCTTGAACCACGTTTAAAACCTCCTGCTGCTCGGTCTTGTTGCTGTTTTTCAGCACACTGTTCAACTCCAGGTCGGGCGAACGAGGATCGAACATCGGGGTATTTACCTGGCTGGAGAAATTAACGAACATCGGTATTTTAATTCCACTCCGTTGTGGGAATAATTTGCCGGCCTCAATGCTGGAAGAAACATCAAACAGGGTATTATCACTTCTGTTACGTTCACTCACCCGACGCTCCAATGAACCGAAACCATTGGTACTCCTGCTCCCCGAAACACTCACATCGGCAAAATCGGCCAATTTAGCATTCATCCTAGCGGTGGCAGCCCAGCCACCACGCTGATCAAATTCGGTTAAGCGCAATTCGTTGAACCATACCTCTACCGATTTCTCTAAACCATCATCACCCAAAGGATTGAGTGGTTTTTTGAGCGGATTGAATACCCCTAACATGAACACCCTCACCTTACTCATATCTGGATGCCCCTTCACGGTAATCGTATTTTCTGTCCCCGGAACGGGATAAATAAAGGGCATGCTGCTGGACGGGAAATTGCCATCTGAAATTGCTTTATTTCTGGCAGCCTTGGCCTCTTGTAGCTGTATAAGCGATACTTCCATTCTATTCTGATCAGGCCAAATCGCCGATGGATCTGAAGTTCCGGGTGAAGTAATTTTTAAGGGTATGCTGTATTCGTAATAATTGTCTTGGTTATCACTTCCAATCCGAATAAAGGCATTGATGTCTTTATCTTTTAGCGTAGCATCCTGGGCTGAACTTTCGGCATGAATAAACATTTCCATGCGACGGTAAGAACGAAAATCATTAAAGGTGGTTCTGAAGGCCGCCTGTCCATAACCATCTTTTAGGCTCTTTACTTTTACCGATAAAGATTGTTCGTTTTGACGGGTATTGCCATTAAAACCGCTAAAGTCAAGTTCTCGTAGAATGCCGGGCGGCGTTACATAAGGAATGGGACTTCGTTTACCATTTTCTTCAATGTTTACCGCACTCACTTCCAGGTCAAAATCATCGGCTACAGGATTGATGATACTCGGATCAACAATAGACTTGGCCGGATTTTTTTCCGGATTATATCGCCGCCATTCGCCCCGAACCAATTGCAGTTTGGCGAAACGCAAAATGGCCGTATCGGCAAAGTTGGTCATGAATGCCCGCATGAACCTGATGGATTTAAAATCTTGCGGATTATTTGGCTTGGGTTCATAAGCGGTGGCCAGCGGTATCCTGAACTGTATCCAACGTACGGATTCCTGTTTGCCATTGGCTAATTTAACTGTTGTTTTAACAATGTCGGTGATATGATTTTTACCGATTTCCAGATCTTGTGGTCTGATAGACAATTTATACTCAAAATATTCATCTGTTTTAGAGGTGTTATTGTCCCGGTTCACATCTTCCCCATCGGGCAAGGGGGTAGCAGCCGTATTTTCAAGTCCGGTTTCGGCAAGCGATTGAGCAGGTGTTTTGGAGTTGCCTTCGGTTCCATTGTAACGCTCATAGCGCTTTAAGATTGGAGTACCAGCGTTATCAAATTGTTTTCCTCTGAAATATTGATAATCATCGGAAGCGGGATCCTGACTGATGGCCGTAGCGGCAGCGGCATTGAGCTGAGGGGTTACTTTACTGATAAAGCCATCAAATGCCGCCGGGTTTTTTTCTTCTTCTGTACTTAAACCATCAATCCCGATGTCCTGCAATTTTCTGGCATCCGGATTATTATCAAAAGCCTGTATAACCGGTTGCAATTTGGGCACCTTTCCCCAAATAGTGGTTTCTGTCTTGTTGATGTCTCCATCGGTAGGCAATCCGTTTTCCAGCGATTTTCTTCCGTCTTTCAGGATATCCTCCGAAATATTTCCGAGGTTAAAATACAGATCACCTCCTTGTGAATTGGGTTTATAGATGAAGGGGTCTAGCATCCACAATTCGATGAATTCAATATTCAGGGCCTCAAAATCATTATTATCTATTCGTCTGAACATGCCACCCCAGCGCTTTTTTGGATCTAATAAATTACCATTCAAATCGATCCCGGTGGTGGTAAAGTTATAAGGGCCCCTGATGTTCGGATAAAAGGCCATATTGAGGGTATTCAAAAACAAAGGCTGACCGGTAGGTGAATCTTTGTAGGGGAATACCTCCCGCTCCAGCACTTCTCTCGAATAATGATTCGATAATTCGTTAGCATTAAGTTTAATATCTTCTGGTGTACCTAAACCGCTCCTGTTGTAGAAAATAGGATCGATGTTATACCAAGCCAATCGAGCCCGGTTGAATCCATAGTCCAGCCCATTACTATTATAATCGATGTTAAATAATTGGGGTGTACCCGAAATTTGCCAAGTGATGGCACTTTTTAGATCGATGAGCGATCGGCTAGCCTCAAAATCATCTAAATAACTGGTACCGCTTCTATTACCTGCAAAATTGAGCGCCCTAGGATGACCCGGCACAAAATTGGCGTATTCCCCATTAAAATTAATGCTTGATTCTGCTTTGGTATTGATTAGAGGTAGCTTATCAACCATTCTGGTTAACCAGCGTGAAGAAGAATTATAATTTACATCAAGGCCCCAAATGGTATTCGATATCGGTTCCTCTCCGATGTTAACCTTCTGAGTAAGGGGACGCTCGGTGAGATTGAGAATGGTAGCCCCCACGTTTAGGTTCTTATTAACGGCATAATCAAACCGTGATCCGAAAAGTGATCTTTGCTGAAGACCGAACAGCTCATTATTTTCTAATTTGATGCGGATCGGCTGCCCAGAATTCAATAGAGCCTGGTTCAAAATTCTCACCCGACCAATGTTATAATCTATCGTAAAATCAGTTCCTTCCTGTAAAGGCAAATTACCCGCAATTACTTGTACTGAGCCCTCAGGCACATTGATGGCATTTAACTGGAATTCAGAACTCACCTGAGATTGATAAGTACCTTTAATAATATAACGGTTCAGTTCTGGGAAGAACTGCTGCGCATCGGGTTTGGTGGCACTGTAAAGTGCATCGTAAACATATTTATCAATAAGCGACTGTTCTCCTGGTTTAAACTGGGCCTGTAGATCGACCCCGAAAGGTTCGAGGGTGGGAAAAGTGATCCGTCCGTTAAGCGGGTCGATGGTGAGGTTCTCCATAAAATCAAAAAAACCATCGGGCTTACGATCGTTTTGTTGATTCAACTGGTCTAAGCCCGTCAACTGCAACCAGAGCTTGTCCTTGGTGTCTTCGCCCTCTAACATCTGTGGCTTTTCAATTCCGGTTGCCTCATCTAAACGAAAGATATTCAATCGGAAATCATTCCGGCCGATCTGATAAGCACCCAAATAATAAATGTTTTTCATCATTAAATCCCAAAGTGGAAACCTCTTGTAAGTAGAGTTCAGACCGGCAGGAACCTTGGTCTTGAGGATTTCATTTTTAAGGAGTTTAACGAAGAGTACATTGGGCGTACTATTATTTACCGGAATATCGGTAGAAAACTCTCCCACCTGGTATTCCACCCCATTTACAGTATAACGGTAGGCCACGGCCAATACTTCATCGGCATTCAGGGCACTGTTCAATGATATATAACCCAGTAAGGGATTGAGCGTATACTCTCGTTCGGTGAGCCTGCGGGCATAAGTTAACTTTGCATAGTTATCCGTAGGGGGAATGTCGGCTATACCCGAATAAAAATCGAAAATTTTATTCGAATTGGTTAGTCTGATTTCTGGATTTTGCTCCAAAAGGTCGAGTAAATTGTTAGACTGTTGAGTAAATCCGGGCGCCTTAAAAGCTGCGGGAGCAAGGGAGTATGCCCCACCCCCCTGAATCTTGGGAGTATTATAAGGTTGATGCTCTCCCAGATCTAACAAAGCCAAAATATCCCGGGAATCGGTATTATTATTTGCCCGGTTGGTAATCCACACTTCAATTTTTGTGATGTTGATGGTAGAGCTGATCAGTGGCAACTTCTTCAGTGCCTGATTATAATTGTCGCGGAAGTACTTTGCCAAAAAGAAATGCCTGTTGGCCTCATAGCTATCTGCCAGGATGCGGAATTCATTTTGCTGAGCTCCATTGGAAATCGTAATTTCTTTGGATTGTGATTTCTGCTGTGAAAAAACAGAGGTCACATTCAATCGCCCGAATTGCAACTGGGTTTTCAAGCCAAACAAAGCCTGACTGCCAGTAATTAAAGAAGAGTTTAAAGGAAGGCTCACATTACCGGCCTCAATCTTTCTGATGATCTCATCTTCATTACCGGTATAATCCAGTTTCACCTGATTTTCAAAATCAAATTGGGCTTCGGTATTGTAATTGGTGCTTATTTTCAATTTTGTACCCACTTGTCCGACCAAATTCATTTGGATCCGCTGGTTGAAATCGAAATTCCCCTGTGTACGCTGGCGTTCATTAAAGAGGGGATTCTCATTTCGGTTGATGCGGCCCGCCAAGGTGAGCTCTGCCGAACCCTGAGGTCGGACTTCGATGGTAGATCCTCCAAAAATACGTTCAAAGGATTTACTGTTAACCCTTACTGCCGGTATAAACCCGGGCTGACGGGCTTCGGCAATGGGAAGATCGGCCAGTTCTCGCCAATGCTTTTGGGTGATCTGCTGATTTACGAAACGCTGGTAATCCTTGATGGTAAAGTATTGTGGCTGCCTGAAAAAACGATCCCCTACTTTTTCCTGGATCACATATTGACGGCTCAGGGGATTGAATTCGATAGAACGTTTGATATTCGCCGGGTTAGGCAAACTGATTCCTAAAGGTTTTTTAAAACTGAGTGATTTAAAATCCTTGAAAGGATAGCTAAGACTCAGCGTGTCTATTATGTCAACTTCAATTTGGGCATGGAGCGCATGCTGGCCTATTCCAAAAATTGCCAAAAAAAGAAATAAGAAAACCGCTGCTGTCTTCTTCAATTTATAGTTAAATAGTTTTAGTAATTATAAGCTTTTTAAAGCAACCTTTATCAAAGCTTCAACAGTTAAACTGCCATTTGCTTGATTTATTGCCTGATCAAGGGCTTTTTCGGCAGCATTTTTTGCAAATCCGAGCATGATCAAGGCCGACAAGGCTTCGTCTTTAACAGTATGGTTTTTAGGTACAGAAATGAGGGAATCGTAACCCTCACGTTTCAGTTTATCCTGCAACTCGAGGATGAGTCGCTGTGCTGATTTTGGTCCAATTCCTTTAATTCTTTGTATCAAAGGAACATCTCCATTAACAATGGCCTGCTGTATTTCTTGAGGCGTGATGGAAGAAAGCATCATTCGGCCGGTATTTGGGCCAATACCCGAAACCGAAATCAAATGAAGGAATAAACGCCGCTCTCCCTCATCGGCAAAGCCGTACAAGGTATGGGCATCTTCCTTTACATGCAGCCAGGTGTATAATTTACAACGCTCCTGATCCTGGATCAACGAGAAGGTATTCAAAGAAATATGAATATGATAGCCTACACCACCGGCTTCTATCACCACATAAGTGGGGCATTTAAAAGTGAGTTTACCGTCGATGTAGGCGTACATGAATTAACGATTGGTTTTACGAATGCGGTTAATAATCCCCTTGAGACCCGCCTTCACCAAATTGACTTCTGCTTTTGACTGTGCATCCACCACGGCAATGGTCACCATGTTAACGATCTCTCTCACCGAACTACCCAGCTGCAAAATATGAACCGGCTTATTTAAACCTAAAAGGATGGGTCCAATTGCTTCTGCCTCACCCAATTCCTGAATCAATTTGTAGGCGATGTTTCCTGATTCTAAATTCGGGAAAACCAAGGTGTTGGCCGGCTGGCCATTGAGCGTACTGAAAGGGAAATTATCTTTCATTAAATCGGCATTCATGGCAAAATTCGCTTGCATTTCACCGTCTACCACTATATCAGGATACTTTTCATGAAGTATTCTAACTGCCTCACGGGTCTTTTCAGGTATTGGTCCTTCATTAGAACCAAAATTTGAATAGGAGAGCATGGCAATCCGCGGATGGATATTGAATTTCTTCACCGATCGGTCAATCAACACAGTGATATCTACCAACTCCTGAACGCTTGGATCCACATTAACCGTGGTATCTCCAAAAAACACCGGTCCTTTGTTAGTTAACATCATATACATGCCTGCCACACGGTTCACCCCGGGCTCTGTACCAATCACCTGCAAAGCAGGACGAATGGTTTGGATATAGTTTTTGGTCAATCCGGAGATCAGGGCATCTGCCTGGCCAAATTGAACCATGCATGCACCAAAATAGTTACGATCCCGCATCAACTTCTTAGCTTCGTAAAGAGTGATGCCACGTCGTTGGCGCTGCTCAAAAAGGTAATTGGCAAATTGCTGCGTCAATTCGACTTCTTCCATTGGATCAATGATGCTTACCCCTTCAAGGTCTAATTCATTCTCCTCAATGATCTCTTCAATTTTTTGTTTTTTACCTAATAAAATCGGGATCGCAATGCCTTCTTCTTTAACAATTTGGGCTGCCTTTAAGATTTTGTAGTTGTCGGCTTCCGCAAAAACTACTCGTTTCGGGTCAATTTTAGCCTTATTGGTGATGGCTCTCATCAAGGCATCATCCATTCCCAAGCGGAGTTTTAATTCTTCGCGGTAGGCATCCCAGTCTTTAATCGGGTAACGGGCTACCCCAGAATCCATGGCGGCTTTAGCTACTGCTGGAGAAACCGCAGTGATTAACCTGAAATCTAAAGGTTTAGGGATGATATAATCTTTACCGAATTTTAAATTTTTGGTATTGTAAGCCAGGTTAACTGCTTCTGGAACCGGCTTTTTGGCCAGGTCTGCAATCGCTTTAACCGCAGCAATCTTCATTTCTTCGTTAATGGTGGTGGCTCTCACATCGAGGGCGCCCCTGAAGATATAAGGGAAACCCAGCACGTTGTTCACCTGGTTGGGATAATCAGAACGGCCGGTGGCCATCAACACATCTTTACGGGTCTTAATTGCCAAATTGTAAGCAATTTCTGGATCGGGATTTGCCATGGCGAAAACGATCGGGTTTTTGGCCATAGTTTTGAGCATCGCCGGACTCAATACATCGGCAGATGATAAACCAATAAACACATCAGCATCTCTGATGGCTTCTTCCAGGGTATCAATTTTACGACTGGTAGCAAATTCTGCTTTGGTGGCATCTAAATTCTGACGGCTCTGATTGATCACACCTGTACGATCGATCATCACAATATTTTCCTTTTTGGCTCCTAAGCTCACGTACAAACGAGAACATGAAATAGCCGCTGCACCTGCCCCATTCACCACAATTTTAACTTTATCAATCTTCTTCTTCTGCAATTCGCAAGCATTGAGCAATGCAGCCGACGAAATGATGGCCGTACCATGCTGATCATCGTGCATGATCGGAATGTTTAATTCCTCCTTTAAACGACGCTCAATTTCGAAACATTCAGGAGCTTTGATATCTTCCAGATTGACACCTCCGAATGTAGGTTCCAAGGCTTTCACGATTTTTACAAAATCGTCTACATTTTTGGTATCCAACTCTAAATCGAAAACATCAATATCCGCAAAAATCTTGAAGAGGATTCCTTTTCCTTCCATCACTGGCTTTCCGGCTTCCGGACCAATATCGCCCAAGCCTAAAACAGCAGTACCGTTACTAATAACCGCTACGAGGTTACCCTTTGCAGTGTATTTGTAAACGTCTTCAGTATTTTCAGCAATCCTCAAACAAGGCTCAGCCACCCCGGGGGAGTAGGCCAAAGCCAAATCGCGTTGGGAATTGGTTGGTTTGGTAGGTAATACTTGTATTTTACCCGGACGACCCAGGGCATGGTAATCTAATGCGTCTTGCTTGCGGTTGTTTTTACTCATGTATGCTATAATTATTGAGCGGATTCAAAATTACAATTCTTTTCGGGAAGAATGGGTTTAAATACCCGACTCGTTCCAACGAAAACTATTCCTGGTGAATGATCAAACGCTTACCCACCTGCAACTGCGTACTGCGTAGTTTATTCCAGGTCTTGATTTGGTTTACGGTTACTCCCTTAAATTTTTTGGCAATGCTACTCAGGTTGTCTCCCCGTTTTACAATATGATAAATAGTTTTAGAAGTAGATGACTGGCTATTATTTTTTTGAGAGGCAACAAAATTATTAGAGGTATTCCCATTCAAGACCTGATAAAGTGCAAAATAATCGGGATTACTATTTGCTGGAATAACCAGCGGCTTGGGTGCTTCGGCAGATCCGTTGATAGTTAATTTTTTATAGGATGGGTTCAGTAAAATAAGTTGGTGTAGATCGATTCCTGTGGCCCGTGCAACTGCTGCCAGTGATACGGGTTTGATAACATCGATCACATCTGTTAAGGTATTAAATGCTGGAGCTAAGGGGTTGATATCAAACTGTCGATAATTCCCCATGATGTAGGCGGTGGCCAGAAACTTAGGCACATAATTTCGGGTTTCTGCTGGTAAAAAACGGCTGATCTCCCAAAAATCGGCTTTGCCACCGGCTTTTGCAATGGCTCGACTAACGGCACCCCTTCCGCAATTGTAAGAGGCAATGGCCAGGAGCCAATCGCCGTATTGGTCAAAGGCATCTCTCAAATAGGCAGCGGCAGCCTTACTGGCCTGCACCGGATCTTTACGTTCGTCAACCTCTTGGTTAATTTTTAGTCCGTAAGCCTTGGCGGTAGGTGCCATAAATTGCCATGGACCCGTGGCCCCCACCCTAGAAACAGCATGCGGGTTTAAAGCCGATTCAATGACGGATAAAAATTTGAGCTCTTCGGGCAGACCGAACTCTTTGAGCACCCGCTCATAAACCGGGAAATAGTAGTTAGACAAGCCCAATAATTTACCCACCTGTTCTTTACGTTTGAGTAAAACATCGATGAAGCTTTGTACAGGAGCATTTCTGGTGGTAGCAATCGCTTGTTTGATAGAATCTGAGCGGTATTTATCTGACGTTTTAACCCTTGTATTTAGCGAATCTGTCGCTAAAGGCTTCGCCAGAGCGAAATTGGAGTGCTCCCGCGTACTTGCAAGCAATATGCTTACCTGCAAACTTAATACCGCAATAAATACCAATGCTTTTTTCATCTAATTCAATTGTTTGATCAGATTAAAATGGCTGGATCTCCAACACGTTTGGGGATAAAAGCTAAGGGAGAAATTTACATGCTCCCCAATAAATTATTTAGATTTTTCTTCCTTTTCGGCAGCCTCGGTGGCTCCGTCTTTTGCGTCTTTGAATTCTTTAACGCCTTTACCCAGGCCACGCATTAATTCAGGAATTTTTCTACCACCAAAAAGTAATAATACAACCAGCAATATAGCGATTAACTCTGGGGTACCTAAACCGATTAAAAATATCGAATTGAACATAATATCTTATTTTAAGGATGATTGATCTTGTTGCTTGGGAGCGGCGTCTGGATTTAAATCCTGAGCTGATTCCTCTATGTTTTGTTTCACTTCATTCATGTTGCGATGAATTTCGCGTTTCACATTTTCTGAAGCGTCTTTAAACTCTCGAATCCCCTTCCCTAAACCACGAGCAAGTTCGGGCAACTTATTCCCACCAAACAACAATAGAATGGCCAGCAGAATAATCATTAATTCTGGAGTGCCAATGTTGAGGAATAAGAACACGTAACTTTGCATCAGTTTAAACTATGGTGCAAATATAAGATTTTTTGATGGAAGACAGGCTTTAATTAGCCAACCATCCTGTAGGATTTTGAGGGGTACCGCCTTTCCAAAGCTCAAAATGCACCTCGGTACTGCCATCCGTTGGATCAGTTGCTACGGTACCAATTGTTTGCTTCAGACTCACTTTTTGCCCCGCCGATACGCTCACCGATTTGAGGTTGGAATAAGCGGTAAAATACTCTCCATGACGGATCATCACCACATAAGTAGAAGTACCCGGCGGCATAAATACCTTTCTCACTTCTCCACCAAAAACAGCTCTCACAGCCGATCCAGGGGCAGTTTGAATGTCCACACCATTGTTTTGAATGGTTACATTGGCACCATAACTGTGGCGGCCAAAACCTTCGCTGATGTTGCCGTTGGCTACCGGCCAAGGCAAGCGGCCACGATTACCCAAAAAATCGGCAGAAAGCTTGGCTGATTCGGGAGTTGCCGACAAAATACTGGAGCCTTTGGCTACGGGCTTGGCAGCCACTCCTGTTCTGGCTTCTGTTTTAGTGGCTTCATCTTCGGCCTTTCTCCGTTCGGCCTCAATTTCACGGGCAATAGCTGCTTGAAGCGCCCTGTTTAGCTGAATGGACTCTCTTTGTTTTTTACTCAATTCTTGTTTGAGTTGCTTTTCTTGCTTGGTTAGCCCGCTTAATACCTGGGTTTGTTTATTTTTCTCTTTACCGAGTGTTTGCTTCTCTTTTTGCTCGTCATTTAAGAGGTAGGTTTTTTCTTTCTTGTTTTTATCAAGCTGAGCAATTTGCTGATTCAAATCACGCTGTGTGCTTTGTATGTACCCTGCTTGCTTTTTACGGTAATTGGTAAATTGCTGCAGGTATTTCACTCTTTTAAAAGCCTGATTAAAGTTTTCGGACGCAAAAATGAACATCAACTTGCTGTAAGCCCCCTGATTGCGTTGTGCAAATCGCATCATTTCGGCATATTCCTTTTTCAGCTGATTAAGATCAGACTGCAATTTGATTAAAGTTTGCGTATTCTCAGAAATTTTATTGTCGAGCAGGTTGATCTCTGAATTGATGGTTCTTATTTTTTGCTCCCTGAGCCTGATTTTGGCATTCAAAGCCCTGATTTGTTTCAGGGATAAAGATTTATTGCTGGAGGTTTTGTTGAGGGTACGGTTCAGTTCTTCAATCTCACGACTCAAGGCCTCTTTGCGGCGTTTGAGTTCGGCACTGCTTTGCCCAAAAGCTGTAGCAGTGAAAGAAAGAAACAAAACAAGTATTAGCCACCTCATTGCGCAAATGTATCTAAAATTACCTTTTCACTGAAAATCTTTTGGGAACACTAAAGGGGAAATCGATCGAAATATCTTTCTCAATTTTACTGTACCTCATCTCCGCTTTGATGGATTTACTGCCTGCTTGAGACTGCAATTTCAATAAGTGAGGAACCAGGCTGGATGTCTCCGTGTAATAGTCGCTGTATTTTACTTCTAACTGCTGGGCATTCAGGGTATCTTTCAATGAGGTACTGGAAACCCTAAAAATATCGTTGAATTGAAATTGATAGGTAAGACTGGAAGAAATCCCCGATAAGGTGAGCTGCTCATTTTGCATGCTAAATTCGGGCTTTTGCACCATGGCTTCCGCTATGGGGTTAGCCAGCAAAATAGCTTGCACTGTTTGAAAATTGATTTGCGGATTGGTGTACTCGTGAATAAAACTGAAGGGCTTTTTTAAATAGATGCTCTCCAAGCGATTTAATACATGGATGCTATCAGGAGTAATGAGTACCCTTGCGGCTTCCAGCCCGGCCAATGCAGTTACAGAGATCCAGATTTTTTTATCTTTCTGCATCCTGATATTGATGTTCACCTCATTGTTATTGCCATCTAAATTAAGTTCGGCCTTGGCCTTGATTGAGAATGTGTAGAAATCGACTTGGGCTTGTTTGATGGCAGCCAGCTTTTCGGCATTACCTCTTTCCAGGGCACTATTATCTGCCTGAGGGAGGATTTTCTTGGTTTTGCAGGAAGTTACAGTGAACAGCAGGACTGCAAAAAGCAACTGATAACAAATAATTGGTTTCAAAAATTTCATCTTTCTTAATTTTTGGATACACCGGTATGGCCATAACCACCAGCTCCTCTTTGCGTTTCGGTCAATACCTCTACTTCTTCCCAGTCTACCTTTTCATGCTTGGCAATAATCATTTGGGCGATTCGGTCACCGTCTTGAATTAAAAAATCGCTATCTGAAAAATTGATTAGGAGGATTTTAATTTCCCCTCGGTAGTCGGCGTCGATGGTACCCGGCGTATTGAGTACCGTTACACCAAATTTTAAGGCTAAGCCACTCCGAGGCCTGATTTGGGCTTCATAACCTACAGGTAATTCCAGGTAAATTCCCGTCGGAATCAATTGACGCTCCATGGGTTTCAGCATGACGGTTGATGCCACAAAAGCTTTCAAATCCATACCGGCAGACGATGCAGTTTCGTAAGCTGGCAAGGTATGGTGCGATTTGTTGATGATTTTGACCGTCATTGTTTATTAAGCTTTAATAATTGCCTAATCCCCTTTTGTTCAACCATTAAAGTTCCTATTACAAATAGAGCAAATAATATGTTACCTACAAGCAGGTCGGATTTAAATAAATAAAAAGAGCTGAATACCATCAAAGCTGTGAGCAATAGATAAACGACGATACGTTTTACAGGATAGGGAATAGGGTAATTTTTTTGCCCCAGCCAGTAAGAAAGCAGCATCATGGTGGCATAGGCCAATAAGGTAATCCAAGCAGAAGCAAGGTAACTGTAATGAGGAACCAGCCAAATGTTTAAGCCAATGGTGAGTAGGGCTCCAACCGCCGAAATGTATAATCCGAAACGGGTTTGATCTGAAAGTTTATACCAGATGGAGAGATTCATGTAAATACCCAAACTGATGTAGGCAAAGAGCAAAATAGGCACCACCTGTAATCCCGACCAATACAATTGCTGCTGATCTGCATTTCCGCGGATGAAGTATTTGAGGATCTCCAAATTCGCTACCAAGCCCATACAGATCAAGCAAACGGCAATGACGAAATAATGCATAATTTTTGCATAGGTCTGCCGGGCTTGTTCTTTTTTGGCATGCGAAAAAAAGAAAGGTTCGGCACCTAAACGAAATGCCTGAATAAAAATGCTTAAGAATATGGCCAGTTTGCAGGAGGCTCCGTAAATGCCTACTTCCTGCTGACTGATGCTCACAGGCAGTAAGCGCCCGATTAGGATCTTATCAATATTTTCATTGATGATAAAGGAAATGTTCGCAATCAATACCGGCCAACTATAACTGAACATTTCCCTGAGTAAAGTAGTATCTATTTGCCAACGTAATTTAGCAAGTTCTGGGCTCAGCAATAAAAAAGTAATACCACTGGCAATCAAATTTGAAATGAAAACGTATCCCACCCATGATGGCCGATACCAGGTGCTAAAAATTTCGGCACCTATCAGATTATTTTTAAGGATATAAGGTATTCCAAATATGAAAAACAGGTTGAAGATGATGAATAAGAAAACATTCAAAGACTTAAGTCCGGCATAACGCAAAGATCGGCCCTCGGCCCTCAACTTGGCAAAAGGGATGACGGTAAGAGCATCAATCACCAAAATATAAATGAAAAACTTTACGTATGAAGCGTAATCGGGTTGATAGACAACTTGATCACGTTGCATCCACTGGGCGATATCATCTACAAACCAGAATGCAAAAAGAAAGAATGAAAATGCCAGCAGAGCAATACTGAAAAAAGTGTTTTGATATACTTTTTCGCGATCATTTTCATACTTATGTAGATATCGGAAAAAAGTGGTTTCCATACCAAAAGAAAGCAAGGCATTTAATAATGATGCCCAACTGTACATCGTAGTAAAAATACCATAAGCTTTAGCCGGATAAACCCTTACATAAAGCGGGGTAAGAAAAAAATTGAGCACCCTCGAAACCACAGTACTGATTCCGTAAATAGCTGTTTGACCGGCAAATTTTCTGGCTGTAGACAAGGGCTTAAGCTAAAGGATTTAGGGGCTGACTAACTTTTTCTTTATTTCAAAATTACGATAGTTTTTCGGTTCAGCTTCATTGATCACTACTTTTTCCACTTGGGCTTTTTCCGGTCCGTGTTTACAAAAATCAAGAAACTCTTCCAATGAAAAATCATCACCTTCCGCTTCTATGTAAACGCTACCGTCGGGCTGATTTATCACCAGGCCCTTTACACCGAGCACATCGGCCACGGCTTTGGTACTGGCCCTAAAAAAAACACCCTGAACCTTTCCATAAACACTAACTTGGAGGTGTTTCATCTCTAAAAGTTTAAATCCGCTAATCGTTGTTTTTCAAGTAAAAATTCTGTCCATATTTCGCTGAGAATTTCTGCAGCCGGTTGTACACGGTCTAACATGGCTGATACCTGCCCGATTTCTAATTCTCCTTCTTGCATGTCACCTTCAAACATCCCCTTTTTGGCCCTGGCTCTTCCCAATAAAGCCGCTAATTCAGTCCTACTGGCACCAGCCTGCTCAGCTTCGGCCACTTTGAGAGCGAATTCATTTTCGAGTAAACGTACCGGCACTAACGATTTTAAACGCAACTTGGTATCGCCTTCTTTGGCATCTAAAATGGCTTTTTTGAAGTTTTCATGAGCTGATGATTCCTCGGCCACTGCAAACCGGGAACCAATTTGCACACCATCTGCTCCTAAGGCAATTGCCGCCAGCATAGATTTACCGCTGGCAATACCTCCGGCAGCAATAATAGGTAAGGTCACCACTTCTTTGAGCATAGGTACCAAACACAAAGTAGTGGTTTCTTCCCTGCCGTTATGGCCACCGGCCTCAAATCCCTCGGCTACAATGGCATCTACACCGCTCTCTGCCGCTTTCGTGGCGAATTTGGTGTTGGCTACCACATGTACCACCGTCATCCCTTTCTCTTTTAAAAAGGGAGTCCAGGTTGCCGGATTACCGGCAGAAGTGAAGACAATTTTTATCACTTCCGACACTAAAATTTCCATTAACTGATCTATATCAGGATACAGAAGTGGAATATTGACACCAAAAGGCTGCTGGGTAGCCTGTTTACATTTCCGGATGTGTTCTCTTAAAACTTCCGGATACATTGAACCGGCCCCAATAATTCCCAAGCCACCGGCGTTTGAAACTGCTGCTGCCAAACGCCAGCCACTGCACCAAACCATGCCTGCTTGTATGATCGGATATTTGATTCCAAAAAGCTTTTGGACTGAATTCATCTGTCTAATTTGACGCTTTCAGTCCAAATGCACAAATATTGTGTGCTTATATTAATTTTTTAACACCAGAATTACGAGTCAGTTCAAGATAGTTTGTGTAAGTGATGAGATTCAAACCGGGTTTTTTACCTTTTTCTAAACTTCCAAAGGTTTTATCGATACCCAGAAATTTGGCACCGTTGAGGGTAGCCCAACGGATGGTTTCACTGAAGGCTAATTTGGGGAAATGTTCATGTAACACCTTCAATTCTGATAAAACACAAAGCCCCTCATTGGAAGCATAGCTGTCGGTACCAATCGTAAGGTGGAAATCCTGAGGTAGGAATAAATCTACCTTAGGCAAGCGATTTTCTATGTATAGGTTGGCCTTGGGACAGAAACACCAGTATACATCGCGATTGAAACGTTTTACAAAATACAGATCCTTCAGGCTGGTATAGGTATTGTGCACCAGTAGAATGCGTTGATTTTCAGGGAAGGATGGGGTGAATGTTTGAAGTGAATTTCGAGCTTGCGGCTTAAAAAAGCTGATATCTTGCTTCAAAAATTCGTATAGGTCTAAAAATTTTCCAGTTCGATACCTAAAAAATTTGTTTTCCTCTTCACTTTCTTGGTTATGGATACTGATGATATTTTCTGCTTTGATGGCGAAATGAGCAATCTCCTTGATCAATTCTTTGCTCACTGAATAGGGCGCATGCGGAGTGATGGAATTGGGCAAGGGTGCAAATTCCTCCTTCAATTTTAAACCCTTTTGAAATACCTCTTTCGCGACAGCGGGATTGATCCCAATCAATTCAATAAAAGTATGATAGTACAGTTTACTCTTCTCCTTAACAGATTTGGATAGGATATGATTAGAAATATCGCCCACTGCTACAATCCCATTCTTCTGCATTTCCTCGTCGGCAGCTTCCATGGCCGCCAAAACTTCATCCTGGTCAAATTGTTTAAGGCCTAAAACACATTTAATAAATTCAATTAAGCCCATGTTCGGTTGGACTTTTCCTTTTAAATGAGAGAGTTCCAGGTGGCAGTGGCTATTCACAAACCCGGGAACGAGAATCCCTTTGTGTTTTTCGATAGACTGATTTTTTAGATCAGGATGATCTTTTTCGTAAACACCTAAAATTTCACCATGTGAACTAATAGCAACTACCCCATTGGGAATAGGTTTAGCACTCACCGGGAAAACATAATCAGCAGAGAAATAGTTCGGCATAATCTTCAAGCTATCACATCATCACTCGTGCTTAGGTGTCGCAGTCGCTAAAAGAATGGTGTGGAATAATAACATATAATCAAAAATAATAGAAAATTGTTTCGTTTAAACTATAAAAATTATTTTATAGAGTTAATTTTTAAAAATTGGATAAGTTTGTCTCCTCATGGCAGAACCAGCAAAAATAGATATCAGAAGCCTGTCTCCCGAGACCCTGAGCGAGCATTTTAAGGCAATGGGTGAACCTGCATTCAGGGCTAAACAGGTATACGACTGGCTTTGGGCCAAGGCCTGTACGCAATTTGATGAGATGAGCAATCTGCCAAAAGCGCTCAGGGAAAAGTTAAAAGAACAATATCAAATTAATCATATCCGCATTGATGATTCTCAATTTAGTGCCGATGGGACCATCAAAAACTCATTCAGGCTGTACGATGAGAACCTAATTGAGGGCGTACTCATTCCTACCCCCGAACGGATGACCGCCTGTGTTAGTTCGCAAGTAGGCTGCAGTTTAACCTGTAAATTTTGCGCTACGGGATACATGGACCGCAAGCGCAACCTCAATGCAGATGAAATCTTTGATCAGGTGGTTTTGATTTCCCGTCAGGCAGAAGAAAACTACCAATTGCCACTTAGCAATATTGTTTACATGGGCATGGGCGAGCCTTTGCTCAATTATGCGAATGTGTTGAAATCCATTGAACGTATTACGGCCGAAGATGGACTGAATATGTCGTACAAGCGCATTACGGTTTCTACTGCGGGTATTGCAAAAATGATCAAAAAACTGGGCGATGATGGCGTGAAGTTTAACCTGGCGCTTTCATTGCATGCGGCTAATGATCAGAAAAGAAACGAGATCATGCCCATCAATGAGCAGAACAGCCTAAAGGCTTTGGCCGAAGCATTGAAATACTATTATACCAAGACAAAGAATCCGGTAACTTATGAGTATATCGTTTTCAATGATTTTAATGATGAGCTTTCGGATGCAGAAGAACTGGCACGGTTCTGCAAACACGTTCCCTGCAAAGTAAACATCATCGAGTACAACCCGATTTCTTTTGCTGCTTTCCAAAATGCCGCTATCGATAAAATAGAAGTCTTTGCCGATTTCCTCCGGAGCAAAGGCATCATCACCAATATCAGACGCAGCCGCGGGAAAGACATCGATGCAGCCTGCGGCCAGCTAGCAGTTAAAAAACAATAATTCTCACCATTTCGTGTTATAAGCATAGAAGGTATCCGACTATGTTCAAAGAATATTTTAGTGATTTTCTGGCCTTATTTTTCCCAGAATTGTGCGGTGCTTGTGCCAAAAGTTTGTTCAAGGGCGAAGCGGAAATCTGTACTTCCTGCATTTACAAACTCCCTTTAACCGCCTTTCATGCCTATCCGAACAACAAGGTGGCCAGGCAATTTTGGGGCAGGATTCCATTTTTTCAGGCAGGGGCATACCTCCACTTCAAAAAGGGCGGTCGGGTACAAGCACTTCTACATCAAATTAAATACCGAAAAAGGGAACAGCTGGGGATAAGATTGGGAGAATTGTATGGCTACGAATTGTCGCAATCTGGAAGTTTTATTAAACCCGATCTCATCATACCTGTACCGCTACATCCTAAAAAGTTCAAAATGAGGGGTTATAATCAAAGTGAAGCGATTGCTAAAGGGCTCAGTAAGGTCCTTCAGGTAGACTTGTCAACCACCCATTTAAATAGAAATCTACATACCGAAAGTCAGACAAAGAAGACTAGGTTTTCGAGATACGAGAACATGCAGGAAGCTTTTTCCATCCATCAACCGGAAGAGCTCGAGGGAAAACATATTCTGCTGATTGATGACGTGATCACTACCGGCTCCACCATCGAAGCCTGTGCCCTTTGTTTACAAGAAAAAGCTAAAATAACGCTCAGTATAGCTGCTTTGGCTTACGCCGAATAAAAATTGAAAATAATTGTAACCCGAGTCAGCATTCTAACGTATAAAGGATTGCGTTAGATTTCTCCCAAATAATCCTAACGTATGCGTTAATTTTTAGAAAGCAAAAGAGCCGGTATTTCCGGCTCTTTTGTGTTTAAATGATTAAGCTTTATAAAGCGGATATTTGGACATCAGCTCAGAAACCTGCTGATGGATTTTGTGAAGTTTTTTGGTATTCTCCGCTTGTACGAGGGCTTGGTCAATCAGATCAACAATCAATTCCATGTGTTTCTCTTTCAAACCACGTGTGGTAATTGCCGCCGTTCCTAAGCGGATACCTGAAGTAACAAATGGAGATTTATCATCGTAAGGTACCATGTTCTTGTTCACCGTAATACCTGCCTCGCCCAAAGCTGCTTCGGCAGCCTTACCACTGATATTTTTATTTCGCAAATCGAGCAACATCAAATGATTATCAGTTCCACCTGAAATGATCTGATAATTTCTCTCCATGAGGGCAGCAGCCATGGCCGCCGCATTTTTCTTTACCTGGATGATGTATTTCATGTAGCTATCACTCAGCGCTTCGCCAAAAGCAATGGCTTTGGCAGCAATGATGTGCTCAAGCGGACCGCCCTGGGTACCCGGGAAAACGGCACCATCTAAGAGAGAAGACATCATTTTGATCTCCCCTTTTGGAGTGGTTAAACCGAAAGGATTTTCAAAATCTTTTCCCATCATGATCATCCCACCACGAGGGCCACGTAAAGTTTTATGCGTAGTGGTACTCACCACGTGGCAGTGCGGAAGCGGATCGTTGAGCAAGCCGCGGGCAATTAAACCCGAAGGATGCGAAATATCAGCCAAAACCAGCGCCCCTATTTGGTCGGCTACATTACGGATAAACGCATAATCCCATTCTCTTGAGTAAGCCGAAGCCCCACAAATGATCAGTTTTGGTTTTTCCTTTAGCGCTACCTTTTCGAGCTGTTCATAATCAATTAAGCCGGTATCTGGCTTTACCCCGTAGAAGAAGGGTTGGTATAATTTACCCGAAAAATTTACCGGAGAACCATGGGTGAGATGGCCACCATGAGAGAGGTCGAATCCCAAAATCTTATCGCCGGGTTTCAATAGTGCCAGAAATATAGCTGCATTAGCCTGTGCACCCGAATGTGGCTGCACATTTGCCCAGGCAGCGTTGAACAATTCTTTGGCTCTGTCAATGGCAATGTTTTCAATTTCATCTACCACCTCACAGCCGCCGTAATACCTTTTACCGGGTAAGCCTTCCGCGTATTTATTTGTCAAAACCGAACCGGCGGCTTCCATCACTTGCGGACTAACAAAATTTTCGGAAGCGATCAGTTCAATACCCGTCTCCTGACGCTGTAATTCTTCTTCAATCAGTTGAAAAATGAGTTTATCTCTCTTCATGAAATCTTTATAAATAGGTGGCTTAAAAATACATATTTAATCTAATGAGCCGCAGAAAAATTTGAGGAAATCGGGCTCAGGCCGATTTGGCTTCCACCCAAAAATTATTAAAACCCAAACCGGTTTGTATCGATACCAATTGCTGTTGAAGCATTTCGAGCAGGGCCAAAAAATTATAAACGAAATGTACCTTGTTTTCTGACTGTTTCTTCAGGTAATCGAAATCTAACTGCTGATTGAGTGCCAACAAATCCATAATCACTTTTTTCTGCCCTTCGATGGTATAAGGATACTGAACCACCGTATGTTTCACTTCCTTAGACCGGATGTCGTACTTGTTCATGATCCGCTCATAAGTGAGCATCAATTTATACAAATCGACGCTGGCCAATTCTTCCCCCGGTTGTGCATATTGCTCACTAATTTGCTGCAAATCAAAAGATAAGTGCCCCCGCTTTTCTTTCAATGAGCGCTCCTCTTCCAACAGTTTCAGTTCTTCCGTCACCAATTTAAAACGCTTGTAGTCCAAGAGTTTCTGAACCAGATCTTTACGATGATCTATTTCATTGCCCTCCTCATCTAATTCCTGTCGGGGTAGTAGCATCTTTGCCTTAATTCGCATCAAGGTGGCAGCCACGTAAATAAATTCACTGGCAACTTCCATATTCATGGCATTGAGCTGGTGGATATAATTCAGAAAATCGTCGGTTATCTTGGCAATGGGAATATCGTAAATATCCAGCTCGTCCCTCTCGATGAAAAATAACAACAAATCGAAAGGACCCTCAAATTTGGGAAGCCTGATTTCAAAATTTTCTGAAGCCTGCATAAGGTTGAAACAAAATTAAGTCAATTAATAAGTTTTACGAGCAAAATATTTAAATTGTAAGATTATTAGGCGCAAATTTGCTTAATTTGTGTTCCAACACTTTTTGAACATCTATACTAAATGGAAATTAAAGCCGGTGAACTATTAGAGAGGATCAACCTGCCCGCTGACTTAAAAAAATTTAATGAAAGCGAGCTGGAGCAGATCTGCCAGGAGTTACGTCAATACATCATTGATGTAGTTTCAGTTAATGGCGGTCATTTTGGCGCCAGTTTAGGCGTAGTAGAACTCAGCGTAGCTTTACATTATGTACTCAATACCCCCGATGACCAATTGGTTTGGGATGTAGGCCATCAGGCTTACGGTCATAAAATATTGACCGGAAGACGCAAAAACTTCCATACCAACCGTATATATAAGGGGATCAGTGGTTTCCCAAAAAGATCTGAAAGTGAGTACGATACCTTTGGTGTGGGGCACTCCTCAACTTCTATTTCTGCAGCTCTTGGAATGGCTGTTGCTTCGCAATACCAAGGCAATACTGAACGCCAACATGTGGCCGTAATTGGCGACGGCGCCATGACAGCGGGCTTGGCTTTTGAGGCACTCAATCATGCCGGTATTGAGAATTCTAACCTCTTGGTTATTCTCAATGATAATTGCATGTCCATCGATCCAAATGTTGGCGCACTGAAAGAATACCTCACAGACATTACCACCTCTAAAACATATAATCGCTTCCGAGATGATGTTTCATTGGTTTTAAATAAACTTTCCAGCTTGGGGCCTAACGCTCATGAGTTGGTTAAGAAGATCGAGAAGAGCATCAAAGGAACACTCCTCAAAAAAAGCAATTTCTTCGAAGCACTCAATTTCAGGTATTTCGGACCAATAGACGGTCACGATGTAAAACACCTAGTAAAAGTGCTCAACGATCTAAAAAATATTCCGGGTCCTAAATTGCTGCATTGCGTAACTGTTAAAGGCAAAGGCTATGCTTTGGCAGAGCAGGATCAAACAAAATGGCATGCGCCCGGCTTATTTGATAAAATAACCGGCGAAATCAAAAAATCGGTTTCTGACAAACCGCAGCCGCCAAAATACCAGGATGTTTTTGGACATACGATCGTAGAGCTGGCTGAAAAAAATGATAAAATCATGGGTATTACGCCTGCCATGCCTTCCGGCTGCTCATTAAACATCATGATGAAAGCCATGCCCAAAAGGGCATTCGACGTAGGTATTGCCGAGCAACATGCCGTTACTTTTTCTGCCGGTTTGGCTACGCAGGGAATGGTCCCATTCTGCAATATCTATTCCAGCTTCATGCAACGAGCCTATGATCAGGTGATCCACGACGTAGCCATACAAAAACTCAATGTGGTTTTCTGTTTAGATCGGGGTGGCGTAGCCGGAGCCGATGGACCTACGCACCATGGTGCTTATGACTTGGCCTACATGCGCTGTATCCCGAACATGGTGGTTTCGGCCCCGATGAATGAAGAAGAACTGCGCAACCTGATGTACACTGCCCAGCAAGAAAATATGGGACCTTTTTCCATCCGCTATCCGAGAGGTAATGGGGTGATGCCCGACTGGAAACGCCCGTTTAAAGCTATTTCTGTTGGCAAAGGCAGAAAAATTTGTGACGGTGAAGAAGTGGCTATTCTAAGTATCGGCCATATCGGTAACGAAGTAACAAAAGCTTGCCAGGAATTGAATGCCGAAGGAATCTATCCGGCGCATTACGATATGCGCTTTGCCAAACCCATTGACGAACAATTACTCCATGAAGTTTTCTCCAAATTCAAAAACGTAATTACGGTAGAAGATGGTTGCATTCAGGGAGGTATGGGATCTGCCGTGATCGAATTCATGGCCGAAAATTATTACACTGCCAGGGTGATCAGGCTTGGTATTCCCGATCAGGTAATCGAACATGGAGAACAGCCAGAGTTATGGGCTGAATGTGGTTACGATGCAGCAGCTATTCAACAAAAAGTGAAAGAGATGGCCCATAGCCGTGCTACACAAACCATGGCTTCCTAAGCTTTTTTTTAAAAAAGCCAAACCTGTATTTTTTATCAACTTGAGTCCCGCTTTCCACTCATACGGCTGTAGGCATTCAGCTCTTGGCCGGTATTAGCTGAAATCGGGTTTATTTATAGAATAATATAACTATTAATAGTTAGTAATAATAAGGTACTTATTTTTAATTAGTTAATTTATATTATAAAATAATCAAAAAACCCGGCGCAAAGCCGGGTTTGATCTATTCTATCCAAAAAAGAAGATTAATCAAAATAATTATTGGTTCTATAGCCTCCCTGCTTTAGGAGTTCGTTCTTTCGATCTTGGCATTTTTACATCTAAACGTCTAAAAAACCTACCATTCGTCACTCAAAAATGGCAATCTGTCGGAAAAATGAATAGAAAACAATTTGGCTAAGTAAATTAGATATTGTTACAATTTAACTATCATATCCTAATGAAAACCACTTTTGTAAACCATATTCTATTTGCCATTTTGATTTTACTGAGCCTGTCTTGTAAAAAAGATAGGCTGCAAACCGGCACTGTAACAGATATTGACGGCAATGTTTATAAAACTGTTAAGATTGGCACGCAGACCTGGATGGCTGAGAATTTGAGGACTACTAGGCTCAATGATGGCACAGCATTAAATGAAATAAATGATAAAGTTGAGTGGGGAGCCACGCAAACACCTGGTTTTTGTTGGTTTAACTACGATATAAATGAAAAGAAGCCCTGGGGCGCATTTTATAATAGTAAAGCGGTATACAGCGGTAAGCTGGCACCTCAAGGTTGGCATATCCCCACCAATGAAGATTGGGAACTTTTAGCGCAAACACTCGGTGGGCTTGATGTAGCTGGTGGAAAACTGAAAGAAAAAGGGACAACTCATTGGGCAAGCCCCAATACAGCAGCGACAAATCAAAGTGGATTTACAGCGCTACCCAATGGAGTAACAAGCTCTTCAGGCTTCGGATATACTTATGTGGTTGGCTTCTATTTCTCCTCAACACAAGAAATAGCAGATGCTGTATCTTTATATACAATGGGCAGTAATAATGGAAAGTTACAGTTCACTTCCGTAACGGATGGCGTCGGGTTCCCGGCACGTTGCGTAAAAGACAACTAACCGCTATTCGAAATAATTATTGGTTCTATAGCCTCCCTGCTTCAGAAATTCATCTTTCTTCATTAGATGCAGATCGGCAATCACCATGTCTTGTACCAAGGCAGGCAGGTCGTACTTTGGCGTCCATCCCAATTGTTTATTGGCTTTTGTAGGGTCACCCAATAACAGGTCTACTTCGGTAGGGCGATAATATTTAGGATCCACTTTCACTACGGTGGTGCCCAGTTTCAGCTGATCCGGATTGATGCCCAATTCTTGGCAACGAGCTTCATTCACGTTAATGATCACTCCTTTTTCGTTCTCCGCTTTGCCACTGAATTCAATTTCAATACCCAACTCTTCGAAAGCTAGCTTCACAAAGTCTCTCACCGTAGTGGTCACACCGGTTGCAATCACATAGTCCTCAGGCTTTTCTTGCTGTAAAATGAGCCACATGGCCTCCACATAATCTTTGGCATGTCCCCAGTCGCGTTGTGCAGACAGGTTGCCCAAAAACAAGGTGCTTTGCAGACCCAAAGCAATTTTTGCGGCTGCACGGGTAATTTTACGGGTTACGAAGGTTTCGCCACGGATGGGACTCTCATGGTTGAACAAGATGCCATTGCAGGCATACATATCGTAGGCTTCACGATAGTTTACCGTAATCCAATAAGCGTATAACTTAGCCACGCCATAAGGTGAGCGTGGGTAGAAAGGTGTTGTTTCACTTTGAGGGACCGCCTGCACCAATCCATAAAGCTCTGAAGTGGAGGCCTGGTAGATCTTGGTTTTTTTCGTCATCCCGAGCAAACGAACTGCTTCCAGGATTCTAAGTGTTCCCACCCCATCTGCATTAGCGGTGTATTCGGGAGTATCGAAACTCACTTTTACGTGGCTCATCGCCGCCAGGTTATAAATCTCATCCGGCTGCGTCTCCTGGATAATACGTATGAGATTAGTAGAATCAGTTAAATCGCCGTAATGCAGTTTAAAGTGCAAATGTTCTTCATGGGGGTCTTGGTAAAGGTGGTCTATCCGCTCGGTATTGAAGGAAGAACTTCTTCTTTTCAATCCATGAACAAAATAACCTTTCTTCAGCAGAAATTCTGCCAAATATGCTCCATCCTGACCTGTAATTCCCGTTATTAATGCAACCTTCATTCTTAAAATTTAACTATTAAATATCTCCCATCAACTTTGATGAATGATTCTGAGTAAATATTGTCCATAACCACTTTTAACCAATGGTTCGGCAATGGCTTTTAATTCTTCTTTGCTGATGAAGCCCATTCGATAGGCTATTTCTTCAATACAACCTATTTTTAAGCCCTGACGTTCTTCTATCACCTGCACAAACTGTCCGGCCTGCATAAGGGAGTTGAAAGTACCGGTATCGAGCCAGGCTGTACCACGACTCAAAACCGCCACCTTTAGTTTGCCCTGGGCCAAATAGGTTTTATTCACATCGGTAATTTCATATTCGCCACGAGCAGATGGTTGGATGTTTTTAGCAATTTCTACTACCGAATTATCATAAAAATATAAACCCGGTACTGCATAATTCGATTTAGGGGTGGCGGGTTTCTCTTCAATTGATATGGCCCGCTGTTGGGCATCGAACTCAACTACACCATAACGCTCCGGATCAGAAACCGGATAGGCAAACACCATACCGCCATCGGGCTTGGTCGATTCCTGCATCAGGCGATCCATCCCATCACCATAAAAAATATTATCGCCTAAAATCAAGGCCACATCATCATTACCAATAAAATCGGCACCAATCACAAAGGCCTGTGCCAATCCGTTGGGAACCTCCTGAACGGCATAAGAAAATTTACACCCTAATTGTTGGCCACTACCCAATAACTTTTTAAAATGGGGCAAATCATGCGGGGTAGAAATTACCAGAATTTCGTTTATGCCTGCCTGCATGAGCGTAGAAAGCGGATAATAGATCATCGGCTTATCGTAAACAGGCATCAATTGCTTGCTTACCGCCAAGGTTAAGGGATGTAAACGGGTACCGGAACCGCCGGCAAGTATAATTCCTTTCATTTAGTGGATTTAATAGGTTGATGGTTAAAAATAAGAATTTCTACAGAGATGCTTGCACCTTTTCCTCTAATTCAGCAAACCAGGCCTCCCCGTATTTCCTGATAAGAGGCTCTTTGAGGAACTGATAAACAGGTACTTTTAACTCGGCTCCATGCGAGCAAGCTGCACTACAAATAGACCAGCGATCGTAATGCAATACATCAAACTCCGGATAGGAAGTGATGCGGATGGGATATAAATGGCAAGACAGCGGCTTCTTCCACTTCACCATTCCCATTTCATAGGCTTTCTCAATGGCACATTTAGTGATGCCGTTTTCCCAAATTACATAAGCACATTCCTTGTGTTGATCTACACAAGGAGTGGTGTAATCACCCTCAAAATCTTTCACATAAACACCTTCGGCTTCAACAGTCTCTATTCCCTTAGCGGTCATCAGGGGTTTTACCATTGGGTAGACTTCTTCCAAAATAGCTTTTTCTGCATTTTCAAGAGGCGCACCAGCATCACCTTCAATACAACATGCCCCCTTACAAGCATTTAAATTGCACACAAATTGCTCAGAAATGAGGTCTTCATGGACCAAGACATGGCCTACTTCGATCATGGTTTTACTTTTTTAGCAGCCAACGGATATTTAAGCCCTTTCGCATTGACCAATTCCATGGTGATGGAACCCACCAACACTTCAACATGAGCTTTTACCGGAATACGGTTGCCATCGTCGGTAATCCAAAGGTATAACCTACTATCTTTCCTGAAGATGCGCCCAGGTTGGATGGAAGGACTGAATTTTAAACAGTTGAATTTACCCAAAGCTGTTCTCACCACTTCTTTACCTAAATATTCTATTTCTAACTGAGAGATGCCATCGCTCAGGAAATAAGACATGGATAATTTATCTCCTATTTTAATTTTAGAGATATCGATGCTGCGGGCAAAATAATAGGCTGATATCACATCAAAAGTTTGAGCAGGGCCTTTGAAGGTGCCTTTGTTAGAGACTACTTTTTGCTGCTCTTGGTAAAAGCGGGCCTTATCATTTCTGCGGTAACTCGACTCGTGTATGTTTTCGGTGTAGAGATAAGGTGTTAATTCCTTTCGATCGATGTAAGAATCGTATCTGTTTCTCACCCGATGAAAGATATCAAAGGTGCCCGAAGTTCTACCCTCGGCTATGAGATGAAATACCGGTCGATCGTCAAACTTAAGATCGGTATCAAGGATTCTTAACTTTGCTTCTGCAGCGGTAAAAATGCCGTACCTGAGTTTATAGATGAGCTCCTCTCCGGGGTGAAAGGCAACTTCGGCAGTATTCTTTAATTCTTGCGCTTGAACTGCGGACAAATTGCATAGCAGGAGAAGAAAAAAAAAGAGCTTTTTCATGTTGATGAATTTATACATCTTTCTTTTTAAAGAGCGGCACAGTGGAACAGGGCTCTCCATACATCACACTTTTTGCCACACTAACTAACTTAGCTGCCAGGCTTACATACGCCGAATCGGGGACCGGGATCTCACCACAACCTTTCACCACGACCCTTTGGTCGCGATAGCTTTCCAGATCTAAACTGGCGAGGGCCCTATCAAACAAGACTGTTTCGAGTAAATTCAAATCGCCGAAAACAATACTTGCTGCATAAGGACTTAATTTGGTAGCCAGTAACATATATGCCCAAGTAGGCACAATGGCATCGGCACTGCAATAAATAGCTACGTGTTTACCTTGGTATGCTGCCCAATGGTGCAACTTTACAAATTCTCTGAAATCTTTTTCACGTAAGATCAATCCCTGAAACAGGTTATCCTTGATATCGTACAGTATACGTTCACCTGTTGGATAAAATGTAGACAGATCCACACTCACAATGCCGCTTTCAGCAACTTTATTTCTGAGATTTAAATCGAGGTCCATAGCTGAAAAATAAAAAATCCGGAAAGACATAACATCTTTCCGGATATAAAGTTAAGAAATAAGCTTCTTAAAAGAATTTTACGCGGTAATCTTTGACATCAGCCTGATCACGCAAAACCCCAAAGGCCGCACCCGCACCACGTTGGTAAAGATACTGCACCAATTGTTGTTTTTGTTTAGCAGGATTTAACAGCGGAGCAGGATTTGAAAATCCGTTCACCACAAAAGCATACACGCCGCTTTCTCCTCTGATAGCTTTAGATATTTTTGCGGGCTGTGCTCCAAAGATAGCACCCACCAGTTTGTTCTCTTGACCAATACCTGGTAAAATAGGATTAGCAAAAACCAGATTTTCAACAGGCATAACTGATTTGCCTAGTTTTTGAGCCACTTGCTCTAAGCTGGACGCTCCAGCCAAGGCTTGATTCAATTTTTCTTCCAAACGCTTGGCTTTAACCTCTTTGAATACCTGTGGCTCAATTTCTTTTTTCACTTGATCTAAAGAAAGTGTTCCTTTCTCTTTCACATCACTAAGCTTCGCGATCACAAATTGATCGCCTGTTTCAAAAACCTGATCAGACACATCACCAAGATCGGCACGATAAGCCCAACGGATGATTTCGCGGGGATTTTCTAAACCAGCAAGATCAGCTTGAGTTCCTACTACATCTTGTGCAATAAGTTTTTTATAGCCCGACTGCTTAACTAATTCATCAAAGGTTTTAGCATCACTTGCTTTATTTAAGAAGGCCGAAGCTTTGGCATATGCCGCTTGTTGAGTTTTACTGCTGCTACTCAGTGATTTGTCTACTAAAGCAACTTTAACCACTTTAGAAGATCCTTTTTGAGCATTGATCTTAATCACATGTACTCCAAATTGGGTAGAAATTACTTTTAGGTCACCGGTTTTACCGTTGAAAACTGCGTTTTCAAAAGCAGGCACCATGGCGCCTCTTCCAAAAGTTCCTAAATCGCCGCCTTTGTCTTTACTTCCATCGGTACCAAACTGCTTGGCCAATACTGCAAAGCTTGCACCTTTGGCAATCAGGTTACGAATAGAGTCTGCTTTCGCTTTTGCCTTGTCTAAACCACCCTCTGTTGCAGGGTTAATTAAAATATGGCTGGCCGAAACTGAATCCGGACCCACTTTTACATCCAACACTTTGGCCAGTTTGTAAGAAGTACCGGTAAATATTGGGCCTAACAAGGTTCCTGCAGCTGCTTTGAATACGGCAGAGTCTAAAGCGGGCTCCAATTGGCCTTTACGTACGTAAGCAATTGGTGTTTTGGTATCAGAGTTAATACTTACAAATAAAGAATCGTTGGCACTTACTCTGAAATCATTGGTCAGCTTAACAATCTTCGCATTGATTTCTGCTGAATCTGCTTTAGATGGCTTGGCATCAAACACCACATATTCGAAACTGCGGGTTTCAACCTTATTGTTAAAACGATATTTATTCTTTTCGTAGTAATCTTGGAAATCTTCGTCTGTCAACTTAATTTGTTGATCGGGGATAGAAGTATAATCCAAACTTAAGTATTTGAAGCTGGCCAGTTTGTTACGCTGTTGGTAATCTTCACGGGCTTCTAAAGTAGTAACGTATAAACTGTTTTTTACGAGATTGAAATATTTCTCGCTCAAACGATTTTGAGTAAGGTTAAGTAAAAAATTGCCCCATTGCTGACGCATTGGGCTTGCAGCATCTTCTTTCTCAATATTATTTAAAAACTGATTCAACTGATCACGATTGATTTGGCCAGTCTGCGGGTTACCAAAGGCTTGTAAAACCTGTGGATCAGGATTTTTGCCACTGATCATGTCATTCAGCTCTGTTTTGCCGACTTGCAAGCCGAGCAAATTCAATTCTTTTTCGAGTAAAATCTTAGAAACTGTTTGATTCCAGGTATTTTCTACCACATAAGCCATCATTTGAGCACTCAATGAGGATTGCCCCATTTGTTGCTTAAAATTATTGGTGTTTTCTTCCACTTTAGCATTGAACGATTGAATGTCAATCGTTTCTCCTGCTACTTCACCAACTTGATTATTGCTGGCACTCCAAAATGGACTACCCAAACGAACGGCATCGCTGATTAAAAAAGCAACGATAGAAAGTCCTATTAAACTGACAATGATAACACCTGCTCTATTTCGCAGGAAACCCATTATTCCCATATGATTAGCTTTAGTTTCTTCAAAAGAGGCGCAAGATACAAATTTTCAGAAAAATTGGTATAAAATTGTGATTCAGCGCTAAAAACTTATGATTATTGACCTACATTAAAATTGCCGGTAGACTGTTCTATTTCATAATAGCTGAAATCTTCATTGGCCCAAAATTTGGTTCCGAATATAGTTTGTGAGACTGTTTTGATGGCTACCGTTTTGTTAGAATAGAATCGGCGTAAATTTTCATCCCAAATCAGTTCATCCGATTTAAAGGTCTTGCCTTCTCGGGTGGTGACCACTACATTGTTCCGGAGTTCCATATTTTTTTCATTTTCACGACGAATGGCATAATCGGCCACCACCCTGCTTGATTCCTGCTGATTGGCATCTAAAAAAATAATGGTGACCCCTTTTTTCATCTCATAGTAAGGAGCATTCGTTTTGAAATGAAGCAATTCTGGTGTAATTAATTTGGCTTTGACCACAGCACCATCGCTGTAAATGAGCTCTAACCCTGTGGTACGATCCATTGGAATGTGTGATTTTTGCGATGCGATGCGTTCCACCTCCCTTAGATCATTCTCACAAGAAGTGATCAAGAAAATACCTAAAGAAAACAGGCTCAAGTAAATGAAACGGACTTTCATTCCGTATACTTCTAAGGTTAGTCGTATTTAGGTTTGATGAACCACCGGTCGTTGAGCGTAAAGCCCAAACGCAGATTCAGGTAGTTCTCACGGACCAAGTTATTTGATAACGTCCCTCGCTTACCCCACTCTGCAGCAAAATTGATTTTATAAAAAGCGGTGCGGTTGGAGGGCAAAGGCAAGCCTAAGCCGAAACAAAGAGCTGTTTGATTGATCTGCTGATCCTGTACCTTGATATAAGTTTTATTGAATCTGACCCCCAAACTGTAGTCGATCAATTTAAAATAGTTAGAAACGGCTGTATAATCTGGGGTGTATTGACCCCCTACGGCAATACCAAAACTATCATTTAAACCGGCATTCACGCCGCCTTCACTAAATTGAGACCACCTGCTATAGGTAAAATCAGCACCCATTACCCATTTATTAGCTCTTTCGAAGGCAAATCCAATACTGTGTGTTTGCGGAATACGCACATTTGATGCCACCTCCGGATCGAAGTAGATGGTATCAATTGGAGCCGATTCAGTCTGATTGATAGCATCATAGCTGTAGCGGAAGCTCGTCATAGAGCCCTTGGTGTTTAATTTCGACGAATTGGTGCCTGAGTAACCGATGGTCAACACATTCTTTCCTTCCGGATTTACCACATATTGAATCCCGTATTGCAAATTTAATCCTCCAACGCTCTTTTCTGCTTGGTTTCTGGAACTCAGGGCTGTTATATCTTCCGGAAATTCAGTGGATTGTTTATTCTTCAAATTTCCAAAGATGTAGGCCATATTGAACCCTAAACTTAATTTTTTGGTCACCTGATAACCATAGCCCAAATGCGCTCTCGATAAACCTCCTTCACCTGCGTAAACCTGGTCTACTTTCACATTGTCTAATACTTTGTGGGTGCGATATTGATAGCCCAGATCGGAATAGGGCATTAAACCAAAACTAAGTGCCGATTTAGGATTGACCGGAACAGCGATCAATAAATGACTCAGTGTACCATTGGTAGTTCTTTCAGACATACTCGATTTACTGAGTGTTCTAAAATCCATGGTAGCGCCAATATCAAAGGTACTTAGGTTGATCACACTGTAAGCTGCCGGATTGGCCACGTTAATATTATTGTAGCCTCCTGCTTTACGAATACCCATAGCCAGGCCACCCATACCGATATTTTGAGCAATTAATGCGGGTTTGATATCACCTAAACCGAATTGACTGTAGGGTGAATTGGTGGTATTTTGTGCATGCACTTTTACCGCAAGAAGTAAAATGAGGCATACAGCGATATATTTAATTTTATTGATCATGTTGATGATAGATAACTTCATTCAAACCTACTAGCACTAAATCGGGTTCACAAGAAAGATGGTTGGCAAAGATGCTATTTTTAAGGCGAGTATCAAAAAAACGGGCATCTCCGCCACAAAGTATCACCTGCAAATGAGTGTGTCGCTGACTATATTTTTGGATAAAACCTTCCGCTTCGGCCAACACGCCATTGATCACTCCCGACAATATAGATTGACGGGTATCTCTGCCTATTAAATCTTCAAAATCGGATTCAAAATCAACCAAAGGAAGTTTACCGGTAAAATGGTGCAGGGCCTTTAACCGCATATGAATTCCCGGGCTGATGCTGCCGCCTTCGTACCTACTTTTCTCATCAATCAAGTCATAAGTAATACAGGTGCCGGCATCTACCACCAAAACTGGCTTGTGCGGATATAAATAGCGGGCTCCCATGAGGCCGGCCAGACGATCTGAACCCAATGTTTCGGGACTTTTATATTGATTGATCAAAGGCAATGCCGTACGGGATGAAAAACACTGACATACAGTAATGGTTTTGAGCAAGTTTGTTAATTCTTCCGCGTCTTGACTAACGGATGAGATCAGGCTATTTTCAACTCCATAATCATCAACGAGCTGCCGGATTTGATGGAGGTCTATTTGCTGAAGATGTAGTTTGTGGACCAGTTTACGTTGATGAAAAATCGCCAACTTGAGACCTGAGTTCCCGATATCGATGACCAGGTTATTCACGGGCTTAGGCCAGGGCCATTTTTAAAATAGATTCAAAAATTCCCAAACCATCCTGGTTGGCTAATACCGGATCGGCAGCTCTTTCAGGGTGGGGCATCATGCCAAATACATTCCTACCTTCATTACAAACCCCAGCGATATTGTCGATTGATCCATTGGGGTTGGCCGCCTCAGTTACTTGTGCATGCTCATCGCAATAACGGAACAAGATCTGATCTTGGTCCCTCATTGCTTGCAGCACCTCTGGTTTAGCAAAATAATTGCCTTCCCCGTGGGCAATCGGAATTTTGAGCGCCTTATTTAAACCGAGTTCGGCACTTACCAAACTGTTATTAGTTTCTGGTTTGAGATAAATGTTCTTACAAATGAATTTACGGTTCCGGTTGTGCAGTAAAGCTCCGGGAACCAAACCGGCTTCGGTAAGAATTTGAAATCCGTTGCAGATGCCCATTACATAACCTCCCTTTTTCGCAAAAGCAATTACCTCTTGCATTACAGGCGAAAAACGAGCGATGGCACCGGAACGAAGATAATCGCCGTAAGAAAATCCGCCGGGTAAAATCACCATATCTACCCCTTTGAGGTCGTGATTTTTATGCCATAAATTTTCTACTTGTTGACCCATGATATTGCTCAGCACATCGATCATGTCCTGATCACAATTGGATCCGGGGAAGGTAACTACACCAAATTTCATATTACAAATCTATTGAATTTGGTGAATTTTCGGAGGCCGGATCTGTTAAAAAAAGTTAAAGCCCGGGAAGAACTCAAAAATCAAAATAGAGGCCAGCAACAAGAAAAAAACACCTTCATAAACCCATCTTTTAGCGGCATGCATGAAGTAATAAGAGAACAAGACTGCCAGAGGTGCTGCTGCCAATAAATAATGATTGCTCGATGCCCCTAAGTTCGGACTGGCAGAAAGTAAAGCCATTAAAAAGAACATGAACAATAACTGATAAGATTTTCGGATGTGTACCACACTTTTGAAAAAATTCATTCTCAATTGAATGAAACTTAATATGCTCACTATACCTAAAGGTAATAGGATCCAATAATTGAAAGTTTTAATTGGAGCAAGGTTGTCAGGATGGATCCAGGCTGATTGAATGGCTGCAAGTGCATCATTCCAGTAATAATAAAAAACCAGAAAGAAGAAAACTGTGAGGAAGCCTAAGGGGCCAAGTATCCATTCTCTCCAATTGAATGGTCTGAAAATCAGCAGGCTGATCCAGATGAGTGGCATCATTAAAATGAAAGGGGTGTAAATGATGGCACCTGATGCAACAATCATCCCGGCATTGTAAATCAAGGGTCTGATTTCCTGAACCCGATACATTTTAAAGAATTGGTTCAAGAGCCAGATGACAAAAAAATTGAGTACCTGTACCGGCCCAAAATAAACAAATGAGTCAATCAGATTGGCACAGATGATAAATAACAAGGCAGGTAAAAAGCTCGCTTTCCCTATCAAATTATGGGTGTTTACAATCGTATTGAACCAGATTGCCTGAACAATCAGGATACTCACACTAAGCATAAAATGAGTTCCTCCGCCCAATTGTAGAGAAGGGGGATGATCCAGCAACAAATGCTGATATAGTTGATGAAATGAAAGATCAGCAGCAGGGGATTCATCCCAAAGAACAAAGCGCAAAAACAATGCGCCAAGTATAAGCAGCGGTATATTAAAAGGATGGAAAGTCCTGAATTGTTTGATCATATGTGGATACGAAGATCAAAACAATTATAAGATAATTTCTGCGAAAGGCCGGATGAAAAATCTATAAAAACAAGATTTCCTCGTCGTCGTGCTCCTCCATTTTAAGTTCATACGGACTGAACCAAAAACCGACCACCAACAGCAATAAACTCGCAAAAACAAAAGGGGCTAAATCACTTAACATCAATATTATTCTTTTCAGCAAAGAAAGCTGCTGAATGTGAACAAATAGTTAAGCTTAGATGAAGTTATCGAGATTTTTCGAGCATGCCTTTAACCCGATAAAGCTGCTTTTCATGATGTAGCGTATGAATTTGAATGAATCGCAGCCATTGGCGTACATTAAAAAGTCCCAATCGGGGATGCTTGGCCTTTTGAGTAGGCGAAGCTTGTTCCATTTTCGGGAGCAATTCCATCAAATTTTCCCTGAATTTTTGCAGTTCAATCTGCGCCTCCTCCTTTGTAATTTTCTTAACCATCGCTGCAATGCGTTCAGGTGCTTTAATCTTAACCGGGGGAAAAATTCCAAAAAATAAGATCAAGCGACCAGAGATGCTGGCAGGCTCTCTTGACTCAATTGCCTTCCCCTGGACACAATTCTGAATGGCGATTAAACACGCATGGTTAGCTGTGAAAATATGTGAAATGACTTCTGAATAAGACCAGACCCCTACTGTGGGATTAACTTGAAAATCCTGTTCTGTAACCTGTGTTAAAAATTGCTCATAACGATCAATGATCTTGAAGGTTTGGGCAACCATTTGCTCAATGCTCATAGTAATTGTTTTAATTCACTAAGGTGATGAATTTGCTGAGGTATGTCTTCCGGTTTTTCTTTTTTATCCGGATTGAAATAAATCGCATCCATACCAAAACTCAAAGCGCCACGTACATCTGCTTCCAGGCTGTCGCCAATCATCAAACTTTGATGTATTTCAGCTTCAGCCTGTCCTAAAGCATGCTGGAAAATAGCAGCATCGGGCTTATTGAAACCGATCACTTCAGAAATAAAGATGTTTCCGAAATACTTAGCTAAATCGGTCAGTTCAATTTTCATTTCGGTGGATTCTTTGAAACCATTCGAAATGATGTGCAATATATATTTGTCCTGAAGATAGGCCAGGGTTTCATGTGCTTCAGGAAAAAGATTGGTTTTGGTTGGACAGATCCGCACGTAATCATCTTCAAATTGATGCGGTATGAGATCGGGATGCAAACCCATATCCAGGAAAGTTTTACTGAATCGAGTTTCTCTCAACTCCTCTTTTGATATTTTACCCAGGTGATAGTCGGCCCATAGCTGATGATTATTCTGGGTATAAGTTTCAATGAACTCGTCGGGCGAATGGATTCCGAGGTTTTTTAATCGATAGGTATGATACAGTTCATGCAGCGTTTCTTCTGCATTTCGGTCGAAATCCCAAATGGTATGGTCGAGATCAAAAAATAAATGTTTGTACTTCATGCGAGCTTACAAAGCTGCACAATTAAACCTTTTCTCCAAAGGCTAAATCACCGGCATCGCCCAAACCGGGAACAATGTATGATTTGGAAGTGAGCTCATCATCCAAGTCGCCCAACCAAATTTTCGCCTGGGGCAGGTGCGCCTGCACATGAGCCAAACCCTCGGTGCTGGCAATAACTGACACGATGTGCAGGTCTTTTATTTTATACTGACGCATCAATTCCTTGCAACAAAGCACCATACTCTGCCCGGTGGCCATCATCGGATCGGCCAAGATCAAGGTTCTGCCATTCAAACTGGGAGCGGTAAAATATTTCAATTCAATGGTAAATTTTCCGGTCTTATGCGTTTTACGGAATGCCCCAATGAAAGCGGAGTCTGCCCCATCAAAAAAATTGAGTAAGCCCTGGTGAAGTGGCAAACCGGCACGCAAAATAGTTGCCAAAACAGGCATTTCGTTCAACAAAGGTGTGGTAGCCGTACCCAGAGGAGTTTCAATATCGCTATGGCTAAAACCTAAAGTTTTGCTGACTTCATAGGCGAAGATCTCTCCCAAGCGTTCCAAATTTTTTCGGAAACGCATACTGTCTTGCTGAATTTGCGCATCACGTAATTCGGCTAAAAAATGATTCCCAATGGAGGGCTGCTGAGTCAAAATAAAGGGCATAGCTAAATTTACAATTTTATTGGACTTAATCTGTTAAAACGCGTTGTATCTTTACACCTGATGGAATTTAAACTCACTTCCGATTACTTACCTACGGGCGATCAGCCCGAAGCCATCAAGCAATTGGTTGAGGGTGTTCGTCAACAGGAGCATTACCAAACGCTCCTGGGTGTCACCGGATCGGGAAAAACCTTCAGCATTGCCAATGTCATCCAGCAAACCCAAAAACCTACGCTCATCCTGAGTCATAATAAAACGCTGGCTGCACAACTTTATGGTGAATTCAAACAGTTTTTTCCTGAAAATTCTGTCAACTACTTTGTTTCTTACTACGACTATTATCAGCCGGAGGCTTATATCCCTTCCAGCAATACTTATATCGAAAAAGATCTTTCCATCAACGAAGAGATCGAAAAATTACGCCTTCGAACGACTTCTGCGCTCATGTCCGGAAGGAGGGACCTAATCGTAGTTTCCTCTGTCTCCTGTATTTATGGTATGGGGAATCCGGATGATTTTGCCAACTCCATTTTTCGTTTTGCAGTGGGCACCCGCATCAGCCGCAACGCCTTTTTACATCGATTGGTAGAGATTTTATATTCGCGTACCACCACCGATTTTAAGCGGGGAACCTTCAGGGTGAAGGGAGATACAGTAGATATTTATCCGGCCTATCTGGATTTTGCCTATCGAGTTTCATTTTTTGGAGACGATATTGAAGAGCTGAGTAGCATTGACCCTGTTTCGGGAAAAACCCTCGAAAAAACGACTCATTTGGCTTTATTTCCTGCCAATTTGTTCGTTACACCCAAAGACCGGATGACGCAAATTATGTGGGAAATTGGAGAGGAAATGGAAACCAGAAAAAATCAGTTGCTGGCAGACCAGCGGCATTTAGAGGCAAAACGCTTGGAAGAACGGGTGAGCTATGATCTGGAGATGATGCGTGAATTGGGCTACTGCAGCGGCATTGAAAATTATTCCCGCTTTTTTGACGGGCGAAAACCCGGTATGCGCCCCTTCTGTTTGCTCGATTACTTTCCTGATGATTATTTAATGGTGATTGATGAGAGCCATGTAACTGTGCCTCAAATTCGTGCCATGTATGGCGGCGACCGTTCTCGCAAACTCTCTTTGGTGGAATATGGCTTCCGCCTGCCTGCAGCATTAGACAACCGACCGCTTAATTTCAATGAGTTTGAAAGTTTGGCTCCGCAAACCATTTATGTAAGTGCCACACCCGGCGATTATGAACTGGAAAAAACCGAGGGTATAGTGGTAGAACAGGTGATCAGGCCCACCGGTTTATTGGATCCGGTGATAGAAGTACGACCAGTCATTAATCAGGTAGATGATTTACTGGATGAAGTAGATAAAACCGTCAAACTGGGCGACCGAATTTTAGTGACCACCCTCACCAAGCGCATGGCCGAGGAATTGACCAAATACATGACTAAACTCGGCATCAGGGTACGCTATATTCACTCAGAGGTGAAAACTTTGGAGCGGGTAGAAATTCTCCGTGGCTTGCGTTTAGGTGAATTTGATGTGTTGGTGGGTATCAACTTATTGCGAGAGGGCTTAGACCTACCCGAAGTGTCCTTGGTGGCTATTTTAGATGCAGATAAAGAAGGATTTTTACGTTCGGAGCGCTCCTTGATTCAAACCATTGGGCGAGCAGCCCGTAACGACCGTGGTAAAGTGATCATGTATGCAGATAGCATCACCAAGAGTATGAAAATTACGATTGATGAAACCAATCGGCGCCGGGAGAAGCAAATTGCCTACAACATGCAGCATGGCATCACTCCTAAAACAGTGGGTAAATCGAAAGAAGCCATTTTGGAACAAACTTCTGTGCTCGATTTTAAAGGTGGTGCACCAAAAGCCTACATTGAGCAAGACCATGCCGCCAGCGTAGCAGCCGATCCGATTGTACAGTACATGAGTAAACCGGAATTGCAGAAAGCGATAGAGAAAACCAAAAAGGAAATGAATACAGCCGCTAAGGACATGGATTTCTTATTAGCAGCCAAGCTGCGTGACGAAATGTTTGCTCTGGAAAGTATTCTTAAGGATAAGGAAGGAGTTTAAATGAACGGACAAAATCGAAAAGATGTCTTTCCGGGTTTATTGGTTGACATCATCCTTAAAAAAGACCAAAGAAGCGGCAATCGTACACGAGGGATTGTAAAAAATTTACTTACCAGCGCTGGCTTTCATAGCAGGGGAATAAAAGTTCGTTTGGAAGATGGGCAGATTGGCCGGGTGGTGGAGATTATTCAAGAAGATGATTTTTAATTTGACTAAAAGCGAACTGAATAATTTCATCTAAATTTGTTGCAAAATCCATACTATGGGGCTCATTCAATTCCTACTTTACTTCATTCTGGTCATTTGGATTCTACGTGTTTTATTACGTCTTTTTTTACCTCTTTTATTCAAACAACTGATTAAAAAAATGCAAAAGAAGGCACAGGAGGCTTACGCTCCTCCACGAGAATCCAGCAGAAAAGAAGGGAGTATTCAGGTAGACCACGTACCACCCAAGAGAAAAAGCAAAAAAGCTGAGCAGGCCGGAGAATTTGTTGATTTTGAAGAGATCAAGTGATGATCTTCTATTAAAGCACAGATAAGCAGGCTTTAATTTATGCTTTTTTCTATTTTTGGAATTCATAAAGTAGAAAAGCATGAATAACTGGTTCAAACGCAATGCCACCCATCTGATCGTTATCGGAATTTTTATCACCCTTTGTCTGGTCTATTTCAGTCCGGCACTACAAGGAAAAGGCTTGCTCCAAAACGATGTATTGCAGGCTCAAGCCATGCAGAAAGAAATTATGGATTTCAAGGCCCTGGATGGCAAAGCTCCTCTGTGGACGAACTCCATGTTTGGCGGGATGCCTGCTTACCAAATCTGGGTACAGTATCCTTATAACGTAACCACTTATATCATCTCTTTCCTTAAAACAATTTTCCCCAATCCGATAGATACGGTGCTCTTATACCTATTGGGAGCCTACCTGCTGTTTAATGTACTGAGGGTGAAACCTTGGCTGGCTGCCGCAGGAGCCATTGCCTTTGCATTTTCATCTTACAATTTCATCATCATCGAAGCGGGCCATAGCAACAAGGCGCTGGCTATCGCTTTTTTTGCGCCCATTTTGGCAGGTGTTTTATTAACGCTTCGCGGAAGGTATTGGATAGGAGCGGCGATTACGGCACTGGCACTGGCATTGGAGATCAGAGCCAACCATATTCAGATGACTTACTACCTGTTCATCGCTTTGTTGATTTTCGTGGGGATTGAAATCTACCATGCTATTAAAAATAAAAATCTAAAAAGCCTTTATCAGCCAGCAATTTATTTGGCCGGCTCGGTATTGATCGCTGTTGCAGTAAATGCAGCCATGTTATGGACTACCTATGAGTACGGACAAGAATCAATTCGTGGGAAATCGAATTTAACCTATAGCAAAACTCAGCCATCAAATGGTTTAGATAAAGAATATGCCTACCAGTGGAGCCAAGGTGTGGGTGAAAATATCACTTTCTTAATCCCCAATTTTTACGGTGGTGGCACTAGTCAGTTAGATGAAAAATCGGAAGTAGTGAAACTACTCAGCTCTAAAGGGGTGCCCAGTGAACAGGCTGTTGGTTTTGCCAAACAATTACCAACTTATTGGGGAGAAAAACCATTTACTTCGGGTCCTTATTATTTCGGTGCTGTCATCTGTTTTCTATTTGTTTTAGGGCTTTTTATTGTACAAGGACGAATGAAATGGTGGATCGTTTCTGCCACCTTGTTGAGTCTGCTTTTATCGTTTGGTAAAAACTGGCCATTGGTTTCGGATCTATTCTTCGACTATTTCCCACTTTACAATAAATTCAGAGCCGTAGAATCCATCTTGGTAATCGCCGGATTTTTATTCCCGCTACTGGCGGTACTGGCGGTTAAAGAATTGACAGAATCGAAAGAAAATCAACAAAAGTTATTTCAAAAATTCCTTTATTCCCTCTATATCACGGCCGGATTGATTGTGTTTTTACTGGCTTTACCTGATTTGTTCTTCAGTTTTACATCTTCAGCGCATGCGGGTTTAATCGAACAATTGAGTCAGGTAACGGGTGGGGACCGGAATTTTGCTGAGTCTATCGCACAAAGTCTAGTTAAAGACCGTATCAGCATGGCCAGAACTGATGCATTCCGATCACTGATATTCGTATTAATTGCAGCCGGTTTAATCTGGGCCTTGATGAAAAATAAACTGAATCAGAACCTAGCTATCCTGTTTTTGGGTATTGCCATTCTGGTTGATTTGTGGAGCGTGGATCGCCGTTATTTAAATAATGAGAATTTTGTTGAATCAGCGGTTTTAAAACAACAATTTGAACCAAGAGCGGTAGATCAATTCATTTTAAAAGACACTAGTTTGGGTTACCGTATTCTGGATCTCAGTATTCCTACATTTTCGAGTGCCAATGCCTCCTATTTCCACAAAACGGTGGGGGGTTATCATGCAGCCAAACTGAAGCGTTACCAAGAAGTGCTTGACAAGCAGTTTAACAATGCCATCAATGAAGATGTGCTCGATATGTTGAATACCAAGTATGTGATTTTGAACGATCCGCAAAGCCAGTCACAAAAAATGCAGAACCGTGGTACAGCTTGTGGTAATGTCTGGTTCGTATCCAATGTAACTTTTGTGAAAGATGCCGACGAGGAAATGACTGCCATCAGCAGCTTCGATCCAAGAAATGAAGCTTTTGTGGGCGATGAATTCAAGTCATTAATAGACAATAAAAAAGTAGGCTTCGATCCAAATGGGAACATCAAATTGGTTAATTACCGCCCTGACCATTTAACTTACGAATACTCTACCGGCAAAGACATGGTGGCCGTATTCTCCGAAATTTGGTACGATAAAGGTTGGAAAGCCTATGTTGACGGTGAAGAAATCCCTCATTTTCGTGCAAATTATATTTTGAGAGCAGCGGCTTTGCCAGGTGGCAATCACAAACTGGAGTTCAAATTTGAGCCAGCCTCTTACTACACCGGTGAGAAGATATCATTGCTGGCTTCTATTTTACTGATCGCAGGCTTGGGCTTTGCAGTGTTTAAGGAGCAGAAAGAAGAAGCCTAATTCTACTGAGCATGCAAAAGATCCTTGCACTGCTGGCTATATGCTGCTTTTCTTTTCTTTCTTGTAAGAAAGAGAATACTGCACAGCTTGAGCCCGATAATGAAATTAAAGAAACAAAAAAAGATAGTATAAACCCCAATTTCAGGGTCAATCGACTTGATTCGGTTACAGCAATTAACAAGACTACCTCCTGGTTTACCACCAATAAGTCTTTTGATCGGATATTTGAAGTTCAAAACTCGCTTTACTGGGGCTTTGAGTTCAAACCTAACGGTGATTTGGTGCCCTATAACAGGTCAACGACGAACACCTGGTCTGCAAGCAAGAGTTATTACTGGAACGATTTAGGAGCCTATATTTATACAGATTTAACCGGGGACGGACTTAAGGATCTCTGGGCCTATTATTGGAAAAACCCCTGGCCTACCAATGCCCCCGGATTACATTTATTTTCTGAGTACGAAAAAGATCCTAAAGTATACGACTTGCAGGTTGGGCTTGTACAAGTAAGAAAAAATGTAGTAACAGACCTCAATAATGATAACACACCCGAATTGGTACTTTTTTCATCCGGATATGACGGTCCCCCCTTCCCGGGAGATGCCATCGGCATTTTTCACGTAAAAGAGAAACGCTATCAGAATCTTCGAGAGGATATTGGATATTTTCATGGAGGGGCCACCGGAGATATTAACAACGATGGATTCATCGATATTGTAGCCTATTCAGGCGGCAGTATGGTCATCCCCATACATCCGACAGCCTACCTCAATCAGGGCGGACAGCAATTTATACTATCCAATCAGATTTTTAAGAATTTCAATACCTCCGATGATAATTATTATACGGTTGAGCTCTTTGATATGACTAAAGATGGGAAACTGGATTTATTACTGGGTGGTCAGAACAAGCTTTTGCTCATTCCCCAAGTAAATGGTGAATTTAATCGGAATGATGCGATTAATTTACCCATCGAGGCAGGATTGGAATTAATGGATATTGCCTTTTTCGACTTCAACAAGGATGGACAAACTGACGTCTTGACCATGAGCAATAAATCGGGGTATAACGGGTATGGCCTTAGGCTATTTCTTAACGATAAACTCCAGTTCAAGGAGGCTACCAATGCTTATTTTGACATTACGACCGGTAGCGGAACTAATGCCTGGATCAAATGGATACACTTATTCGACTATGATAATGATGGAGATATTGATGTGGTTGCAGATGGTTTATTTGGAGATCTGAGAGGGATGAATGGTCGAAAAATATGGTGGAAAAACAATGGAGGTAAGTTTTTCCTAATCAATGAATAAGTCCGTTAATCGTTAGTTCTACCTGTTCTAAGATAATAGCTCATTAATTTGACTGCCATCGCAAAATGATTTAAAACATTAGGTATGAATCCATAATGTTTGCTGAAAATCACAAATCGCTCTTTTAAACTTTGGCGATGACGTTTTTTAGACATGCCTCCCACCAAATATTTAGCCACATAAGCCTCCACACTTACTATTTTTTCAGCTTTTTTAGCCGCCCTGATCACCCAATCAATATCTGAGCTGAGTTGGTATTGCAGATCGTAGGCTTCGGTTAAACTACGCCGGATGTAAATCGCCTGGTGGCTCACACTCATCCCGAAACGAAAGCTTTTCCAATTAAATTTTGTAGGAGCCTGATGTCTGCGTCGGCCTAAACTCTGCCAGTTTTCATCATACATTTCGGTTTCACCGTAGTAAATATCGGCATCTGTAGCACTAGAAAATACTTTTTCAACAGTCTCAGGAGCATACAATTCATCTCCCGAATTCATGAACAATACATAATCGCCTGTAGCTAAAGCCAAGCCCTTATTCATGGCATCGTAAATACCTTGATCTTTTTCAGTTATCAGTTTTGATAATCTTGACTCATATTTTTTAAGAATCTCCAAAGTGCCATCGGTTGAAGCACCATCAATGACCAAATATTCGATATTGGGATAAGTTTGGTTCAGCACAGAAAGCAAGGTCCGTTCAATATCCCGAACATTATTATACACGATGGTAATGACACTTAGCTTCGGCTGGAACATGTTTTATTTCAGTAAAGATTGGTACAATTCAATATGCTTTTGTGCAATAACGGCTTCAGAAAAATGTGTTTCTACAGTATTTCGGGCATTCAGGCCTAATTTTTTAGGTTCAGGGTTATGCATCACCCAGTCAATACCCATGGCCAGGTCAGCAGCCGATTGGTATTCAGCCAAATAACCATTGTACTGATGCTGTACCATGTCTGGAATACCGCCCGTTTTAAATGCCACTACCGGCGTACCACAGGCCAAACTTTCCATCACCGTATTGGGTAAATTGTCTTCAAGCGAAGGACTGATGAACACATCGGCAGCACTATAGGCCAGTGCCAATTGCTCCTCTTTGTTAATAGTCCCTAAAAAATTGGTTTTTATCGGGAAATCGGGAATAGTATGCTGATCACGATTCCCGAAAATCAATAAATTGCAATTATCTTTTTTTGACAATTGTGCCATGGCATCCAAGAGATAGGGAGTCCCTTTGTGTTTATCATTTTTAGAAGGCATAAATCCGCTCAAAATCAAAAATTGATCTTTGCCGAGGCCTAAAGCTTCTCTAGCAACCAATTTGTCGTAGGGTTTGAAAACTTCGGTATCCAAAGTATTTGGAATCTGTTGCACCTTTCGGTCGGCCAAAAGTTTGCTCTGCTTCACCGATTCGGCCATCCAGCGGCTGGGCGCCACAACGCGAAAGTCTAAACCTTGGTAGGCCATGAATTTGGAATGCCAAATTTGGTGTGAAAGATCCCTCGGGCCAGCAGATTTTAAGAGGGGGCAATTACCACACTCCTCTTCAAAGTTTTTGCAGTGATATCGAACATGGCAGCCGCCGGTAAAGGCATTACTGTCATGAAAAGTCCAAACCAGGGGTTTGTTCAGTTTCTTCAAGTTAGCCAAGTCAACCGGACGCATAAAAGCGTGATTGATCCAGTGTAGATGGATAATATCAGCAGATTTAAGTGCTGGATGATCCGCCAGATTCCTGCCAAAATATGGAATACTGAAAGGTGTTTTTTCTGGCTTGAGTGAAAGTTGTGTTAAAAGCCGTTCGGCCACGATCTGAAACGCGGTAAGATATTTTGCTAAAAATCCACTTGAAAAACTAAATACTTTGCTTTCCTTTTCGAAAGTGTAATTAACCCATAATTCTGCTGCAACACCTTGTGAACGGAGGGCTTTCACCAAACGGGCTGATGCCCGGCCGGCACCGCCATTATTTTCGTAAGTATTGAGATGCAGAACTTTCAAATCGAATCAAAAATACATATTTATCGTTTTCATATTGTTATTTTAGCCACATGA
>CANGZD010000001.1 GCA_947458875.1 Sphingobacteriaceae bacterium | reverse complement strand
ATTGCTGACTTAGCTGACTGATGAAATTGCTCATGCTTTTCAAAAATGCAGATTTGTATTGAGCTAACCTATTCCAAAAAATTTTACATTTGTTTGCGATGAATACCAGCATTCAATTAATTGATCCGTCATTCCAGACCCAACACTCGGGTAAATGCGATTTGCTGCTCGAAATTTTGCCTTCCGCCATTCAATTTGCGGTGGTGGACAAAGGTCAGGATCAATTAAAAGTTTTGTATCGGATTGAAGATTTTACGGGAGATACCGAAAAATTTACGGAATTAACCCAATTGGCTCCAGCCTTGCAACATCATTACCGGAAGGTAAAGGTGGGAGTTAAAAGCCCTCAATTCACGCTCATTCCTGAAGATCTTTTTGATAAATCCTTATTAGCAGAATACGCAAAATTCATTTCGAACAATGAAGATGATCTGATACGCTACAATCATATTCGTTCAGCTAAATGCATGGTGGTGTTCACTTTACCATCCCATCTGGTTCATCTCCTTCAAACTCAATTTCACGAACCTCAATTTTTCCATGCGGCGGCTACCAACATCGAGGCTGGAATAAAATGGGCGAAAGTGAACGATGGCACCTTGTTCATGCTCCATTTAACCGACAACCATTTAGAGTGCACCAGTTTTAAAGAAGGGAAATTGACTTTTTTCAACGTTTTTCCAGCACGAAGCGCCGATGAGTTCAACTATTTCTTATTGAATTTGATGAACCAACTCGATATTGATCTAGAAAACACCAGCTGGCTCCTGGCTGGTAATTGGAATCAAGAATATTTGAGTCGTTTAGAAAAATACAGCCAACAAATCATCTACACCGAGGAAAATGTGTTTGTGAAAATTGAGGCCCCTTTTGATCAGCTTGAACTTCATCCCTTTTTCTCGCTCACGGCTTTAAGTTTATGCGAATAATTGGTGGCAGGCTGAAGGGTTTAAGGATACAGGCACCTCAAAATTTACCGGTTCGCCCTACCACCGACTTAGCAAAAGAGGCGCTTTTTAATATCCTGAATCATCAATTAGACTTTGAACACCTAGAAGTTTTAGATCTCTTCTCTGGTACGGGTAATATATCCATAGAGTTTGCCTCCCGGGGTGCAATGAAAGTCGTTTCGGTAGATCGGAACAAAGCCTGCATTCAGTTTTTAAAATCGATGATTGAAAAGCATCAGCTTAAACAAATCAAAACACAGTTTTCGGATGTTTTTAAATTCTTGCAAATGGAAACCGATAGTTTCGACCTGATTTTTGCTGATCCGCCCTATGATTTGCCGACGCTCCAACAAATTCCTGATTTGGTTTTTGAAAGAAATCTGCTGAAACCAGGTGGTTATCTGATTGTAGAACATCCCTCCATGAAAAAACTTGCTCATCCTTTTTTAACGGAACAAAGGGTTTACGGATCTTCTTCATTTAGCTTTTTTAGTCCGAAATAAATTTTAATTCTGATAAAATAACCTCAATTTAGTAGCATGAAAATCGCTTTATTCCCAGGCTCTTTCGATCCGGTAACCAAAGCTCACGTGGATATTTTAAAACGTTCGGTTTCGCTATTTGACAAAGTGGTGATCGGTATCGGAATGAATAGCACCAAACAAGCACTGTTACCTGTAGAAATTCGGCAGAAAATGCTGGAATCTGTTTTTGCAGGGGAACCCAAAGTTGAAGTATGCACTTACGAAGGCTTAACTGTTGATTTCTGTAAAAAGATTGGGGCCGATTACATGATCAGAGGGATCAGAACCGTATCTGACTTTGAATATGAAAAAGCCATCGCCCAAATGAATCACGCTTTGGTGCCTGAAATAGAAAGTATTTTCATCGTGAGCAAGCCCGGCTACTCCTCTATTAGTTCTACCATTGTACGCGATATTTTAAGATACAAAGGAGATGTAAGCCAGTTCGTGCCCAAGGAAGCCCTGGAGTTTCTCTAGGCGTTCAGCTTTTCTGCGACTAAGTCTAAAATCAGTAGATAGCTGTTCTCCATTACCTTTTTCATCTCTGAGGTTTTTAACCATACTGCCTCGGTAATTTCTTCTTCAATTTGGGGAATAAGTTCCGGACTGCCTGCAACTACCATCTCATACCAGTATGTTTTTTTAAGCACGAGATTTTTTGGTGTGGGATAGATATGAAAAGTAACAGCAAGCAGCTCACCCAACTTGGCAATATGCACCCCACATTCCTCTTCCACCTCCCGAACCGCTGCCATTTCTGGAGATTCACCTTCATCAATTTTACCTTTGGGTAAATCCCATTTTCCCCTCCTGAAAATAAATAAATGAGCTCCAGCATCATTTTTTACCAAACCGCCCGCCGCTTCAATAAATTTCAAATTCGTTGCAATTTCATTCAACATCTCATGCGGTCGATCAGCAATTAGAAAATAATCAGTTTTTTTGGTACTTAGTTTCACTTGCTCATAAAACTGAAAAATATCGAACTCCTTTTTAGTCAATAACTTACCAGATTTGTGAGCATTTGGCACATTTTCTGTGATAAACAGCCTTATTTCGTTGATATAAATTATATACATTTGCACCATGATTAATAAGCGAGAGATTGAGCAGAAAGTTGCCGAATTCCTTTTACAAATAAAAGCAATTAAACTACAACCCAATAATCACTTCACTTGGGCCTCCGGCTGGAAATCGCCTATTTATTGCGACAACCGGATTACACTTTCACATCCTACCATTAGAACCTATATCCGTCAGAAACTATCAAATTTGATACAAGAAGAATTTGGTACAGTAGATGCAATTGCTGGCGTAGCCACGGCAGGTATACCGCAAGGTGTGTTGGTAGCACAAGAATTGGGACTACCTTTCGTTTACGTTCGCTCGAAAGCCAAAGAACATGGAACCGCAAGCTTAATTGAAGGCGAATTCAAAGCGGGTCAAAGAGTGGTGGTGATTGAAGACCTGATCTCTACCGGGAAAAGCAGCTTACAAGCAGTACAAGCGCTACGTGATGCCGGCTGCCTGATTGCAGGCCTGGCCGCCATATTCACCTACGGGTTTGATGAAGCTGAAACCAATTTCAAAAAAGCCAAATGTCCGTACTTTACGCTTTCTAATTACCAGGCGCTCATCGAATATGCTGCCGAACATCGCATGATTGCTGAAACAGAGATCAGCATGCTCGAAAAATGGCGTGAAAACCCTGCAGAGTGGGGCATTAATCAAACTGTATAAACCCTAAAACTTATGAATACTGTCATTGAAAGCACGGTGCTGATTAACAAAGCGACAAATGATGTGTATGCTTTTTTATCGGACTTGAACCATCACCAGCAATTAATGCCAGACAATATCTACAATTGGTCATCCACCGCCGATGAAGCCAAGTTTACCATCCAAAACATGGCAAAATTGGCCATCAAGATCAATTCTAGAATAGAAAATCAGGAAATTGTGGCTGTCCCATCGGAGGAAGCACCATTTGAACTGGAATTAAAATGGACTTTGAAAGATCTTGGAAACGGTAACACAGAGGCCAAACACACCATTTCGGCGGAGCTAAACATGATGATGAAAATGCTGGCAAGCGGACCACTTCAAAAATTGGCCGATCATCAAACTGTCAGGTTGAAAGAAATCCTTTCATAAGCCCTCCTTTTAGCCTTCCTTTCTCAATATCTTCTCAACCTCGAAGGCATTTTTTCACAATTCATCCGATTCAAAGAGATGGAATCGGTGTTTTTTCCACGCAATACCAAGCGACCTGTATCGGACCTTAAATGGAATATAAGCGATTCCAGTTGTTCCACACCCTCCTGCAAATATTTGTAAGTAGCCCTGATGGTATCAGCCTCTAATTTTCCACTTAAAATGCCAATTTTAGCATCCTTTTCCTTGGGGAGCCACACGTAATCTGCGGTGATGCGCTTATCTGGCATGATATGCAATTTTAGAGCAATGGTATCTTGCAACTTATCCCCTTCTAATTTCATAAAACAAAGTACCCGATGAGCCTGGCGACCCCTATCATCATTGTTCAATATCTGTCCAGGCAATTGGTCACAGTTTACTTTTAACATTGGACTCGCATCACTCGGATAAGTCCCCAACTGGATCAGTTGTTCAGTAGTTCGATTAAAATGAAATTTTAACATTTCGTTAGTTTTTATCCCACCCAACTGATAAATCCATAAAGCTTTGATGCTATCCCCTTTTAAAGTTCCATCCAAGGTCCCCGAAGAAATTCTTAATCCGGATAAATAAGTGTAATCTCCAATCACCTTGCTATTATTTTTAATAAATATGCGCATGGTCACGGTATCACGCTGGTTAGTAAAGTAATAACACAGCGCATCTACCTTTTGCTCTTTTTGTGCAATTGAAGCTTTTTTAGCGGTGCAAGCAGCCAGCAGGTTTAAGAAAACAATTAATAAAAGTTTATGCATGTCCATCTTATTGAATTATTAACATTGCATATAACAAGCAGATGCTAGCTATGTTTGGGTTAGTAGCTCAGTTTGCTGCTAACTGCAATTTTAACAGGCTAAATCACTAAAAAACAGCCATTTCGTCTGTTTTTATTCTTTTCGCCCGACACAAATTCCGATTTTGAGCGTTTGCTAGCTGCTGGACAATAATTTGATAAGCAATTAGCATGAATCTGAACAATTTCACCATCAAAGCACAGGAAGCCATTCAAAAAGCTTCTGAAGTTACTATAGGTAATCAGCAACAAGCCATAGAAAATGCACACTTACTCAAAGGCTTGTTATTGGTTGACGAAAACGTGATTAGCTATTTATTAAAAAAACTGAATGTAAACCTAAATCGTTTAAATACGAATCTGGATGAGCAAATTCAGTCCTTTCCTAAAGTAAGCGGCAGCAATGTGTATTTATCTTCTTCGGCTAATGCAAGTCTGCAGAAAGCTCAGAGCTATCTGAAAGAATTTAAGGACGATTTTGTAGCCGTAGAACATTTACTGCTCGGTATTTTAAATGCCGGCGATAAGACCTCCGCTTTGTTAAAGGATGATGGAGTAAATGAGAAAGACCTGAAAAAAGCCATCACAGAACTCCGTGGTGACAGCAGGGTGAGCGATCCAAATGCAGAGGCTACCTACAACGCCTTGAATAAATATGCCCGCAACCTTAATGAGTTTGCAGAATCGGGCAAACTCGACCCGGTGGTTGGCCGTGACGAAGAAATCAGACGGGTGATACAAATTCTGTCCCGCCGTACTAAAAACAACCCGATACTGATCGGTGAGCCGGGTGTGGGTAAGACCGCCATTGCTGAGGGTATTGCTTTCAGGATCATCAAAGGCGACGTGCCCGAAAACCTTAAGACCAAAATCGTTTTCTCTTTAGATATGGGCGCACTCATCGCGGGAGCAAAATATAAAGGTGAATTTGAAGAACGTTTGAAAGCTGTGGTAAAAGAAGTAAGCCAAAGTGATGGAGAAATCATTTTATTCATTGATGAGATCCATACGCTGGTGGGCGCCGGCGGCGGAGAAGGCGCCATGGATGCTGCCAATATCCTGAAACCTGCGCTGGCACGTGGTGAGTTAAGAGCCATTGGAGCCACCACACTAAACGAATACCAGAAATATCTGGAAAAGGATAAAGCCTTAGAACGTCGTTTCCAAAAAGTGATGGTGGATGAGCCGGATACGCAAGATGCCATCTCCATTCTACGAGGTTTGAAAGAGCGTTACGAAACGCATCATAAAGTGCGTATCAAAGACGAAGCCATCATTGCTGCTGTTGAACTTTCTCAACGCTATATTTCTGACCGTTTCTTGCCCGATAAGGCCATCGACTTGATGGACGAGGCTGCCTCTAAACTCCGTTTAGAGATGGATTCTGTTCCTGAAGCAGTGGATGAGCTGGAAAGGAGAATTATGCAATTGGAAATTGAACGTGAAGCCATCAAACGGGAAAATGATGAGAAAAAAGTAAAAGAGCTGAGCGAAGAAATAGCCAATCTCTCTTCCGACAGAGATGCCCTCAAAGCACGCTGGCAAGGAGAAAAAGACCTAGTGGACGGTATCAATGCTAAAATTGAACAAATTGAAAATTATAAACTGGAAGCCAATCAGGCGGAGCGTGCCGGAGATTATGGCAAGGTAGCTGAGATTCGTTACGGAAAGATTAAGGAAGCACAAGATGAAGTGGAAAAATTAAAGAAGGAGTTGGAGAATAACCAAAGCGATAGCCGCATGCTGAAAGAAGAAGTCAGTTCTGAAGACATCGCAGGTGTGGTGAGTCGCTGGACCGGCATCCCGGTTACTAAAATGATCCAGAGCGAACGGGAAAAGCTGTTAAACCTGGAAGAAGAATTGCACAAACGTGTTGCCGGGCAGCATGAAGCCATTGAAGCTATTTCTGATGCCATTCGCCGTTCGAGAGCCGGTTTACACGATAAGCGTAAACCCATTGGTTCCTTTATTTTTCTGGGAACTACCGGAGTTGGTAAAACCGAACTGGCCAAAGCGCTGGCAGAATTCCTTTTTAATGATGATTCGGCCATGGTTCGCATCGATATGAGCGAATACCAGGAGCGCCATGCGGTTTCACGATTGATTGGAGCGCCTCCGGGATACGTGGGTTACGATGAAGGCGGTCAGCTGACCGAAGCCGTTCGCCGTAAACCCTATTCGGTGATTTTGCTGGATGAGATTGAAAAAGCGCATCCGGATGTATTCAATATTCTTTTACAGGTATTGGATGATGGCCGCTTGACGGATAATAAGGGCAGATTGGTCAATTTCAAAAATACCATCATCATCATGACTTCCAATATCGGGTCGCATTTAATTCATGATAACTTTAAAGAGCTGACTGAATTGAATCGTGAAGAAGTGGTGGCCAAAACTAAAAATCAACTGTTTGAGTTATTGAAACAGACCATCCGTCCGGAGTTTTTGAACCGAATAGACGAATTGATCATGTTTACGCCTTTAAGTCGTGAAGAACTGAAAGATATTGTTAAACTTCAATTCAAACAGGTACAACAAACCCTGGAAGAGATGGGTATCAGTCTCGAAGCCAGCGATGAAGCATTAGACTGGCTGGCACAACTGGGTTACGATCCGCAGTTTGGTGCCCGACCGCTTAAACGGGTCATTCAAAAACGCATCCTAAACGAATTATCGAAAGATATTTTAGCCGGTAAAGTTGACAAGGAGGCCAAGATCAAATTAGATGTCTTCGAAAATCAGTTTGTGTTTCTGAATACCAATTCATAAAACAAACCAAAAAGCCCTGGATGTAACAATCGGGGCTTTTTTAAATCAAAAATGAGAAGAGCTGAAACAAAAGCAGAACATATTCATAAAATCTGTAAATTGATGAAGATAAAATTATGAGGAAATACATTCTGGCTTTTAGTTTTCTACTATCCATCAGTATGCTGGTGATGGCTTGCCGCTCCAAAACCAAAACCACCATTAAGAAATCAGACAGCTACCTGGTGAATGATTTTGAGCAGGACAAAGATTTTCCGGCCGGTATGGAAGAATTACAAATTCCATCTGGTGATGTTAAAATATATGGATTTGTTTACATCGCCAACGGTGCTGGACCACATCCCACCCTTGTGTTTATCCATGGTAACCCCGGCAACGAACGAAACCTGGATTTGGCACAAAACCTGAGAAAAGTTGGTTATAATGTGGTTTATTTCGATTTCAGAGGAAGCTGGGGAAGTAAAGGAAAATTCACTTTTGAAAACAATATTGCCGATACCAAGGCTGTGATAGATTATATCAGTTCGGAACAAAATTCAAACCGACTTAGGATAGACACTGCTAAAATTGCCATTTTTGGGCACAACACGGGTGGTGCCATTGGGCTCATCGCCGGATTGGCGCACCCCAAAGTGAAGGGCGTTGCCACCTTATCCTTGTTCAATCCCTATCGCGTGATTAAAAATTCGGAGGGGACCAGCAATCTCATCAGCATGAAAGAATACCTGGCCACACTGGGCATGCTGAATATCAATCCCGATGAGTTTTTAATGGAGATGGCAACAAATGTAAACCAATATAACCTCGAAGAATTGCTGAAAAAGAGCAATAAACCCGTCCTAATGATTGATGAGCACGAGGCTAACGATTATTTGAAGAAATTAAGCGTTCGAAAAAATATTGAATACGAAGTATGGGATACCGATATAACTTTCAGCAATAAGCGAACGGCCCTAACCCGGAGACTCAGAACCTGGGCAGATAAAGGCATCAATCCAACAACACCTGTGAGTAAAACCGAATAACAAGCATGTACCGACTTCTATTAGCTGCAGCATTTTTCTTAATGCTGGTAGCATGTCAAAACACAAAAAAAGAATTAAAAACTCTTCCTAAAAAACAAGTCAAGATCGACGCTGCAAGCATTTTAAGTCTTAAACAGATCCCCATACTCTGTTATCATCAAATTAGAGATTGGCGCCCCACAGACTCAGAATCTGCGAAAGTTTACATCGTCCCGCCAGCTACCTTCAAGGCTCAGTTGAAAATGCTGGCCGATAGCGGCTACCACACCATTCTCCCCCATCAGTTGGAAGCATATTTAAGCCGAGGGGAGCAACTACCTTCCAAACCCATTATGCTCACATTTGACGATACTTGCGAAGAGCAGTACTCCTTGGCTGCACCTGAAATGAGAAAGTACGGATTTAAAGGGGTTTATTTTATCATGACGGTTAGTATTGGCAGACCGCGTTACATGACAAGCGAACAGATCAAAAGTTTAAGTGATGAGGGACACGTTATTGGATCACACACTTGGGACCACCAAAATTTTAAAAAATATAAAGGCGAAGATTGGGTAACCCAAATAGAAAAACCTACCCAGCGTCTTCAGGAAATTACCGGCAAACCAGTTGAATATTTTGCCTACCCATTTGGCTTATGGAATCAGGAAGGTATTCCGGAATTAAAGAAAAGGGGATTTAAAGCTGCCTTTATTTTGGCCGAGAAACGCAGTGAAACAGACCCAATCTACACCATCAGACGTATCATTGCTGCCGGAAGTGACAGCCCAAAAACACTGCATCAAAAAATTCTGAGGAGTTTTTAATGGACTCATCATCAAGGTAAGCAAAACGAATAATTTAGCTACCTTTGCGGCTTATTTTACATACATGATTACCGTTTCTAATTTATCGCTTCGCTACGGCAAACGCACCCTTTTTGAAGAAGTTAACCTCAAATTTACGCCCGGCAATTGCTATGGTGTAATTGGCGCCAATGGCGCCGGTAAGTCTACTTTCCTGAAAATTTTATCTGGTGAAGTTGATCCCAGCACCGGATCGGTCAGTTTTACCCCGGGTGAGCGTATGGCGGTTTTGAAGCAAAATCACTACGAATTTGATGAATACAGTGTGATTGAAACGGTGATGATGGGGCACAAAGAGCTTTACTCCATAATGAAGGAGAAAGATGCCCTGTATGCAAAAGATGATTTTACAGATAAAGACGGCGAACGTGCAGGTGAACTGGAAAATATTTTTGCCGAAATGGATGGGTGGAATGCGGAAAGCAATGCCGCCACTCTTTTAAGCAATCTGGGTATCAGCGAAGACTGCCATTATAAACTATTAAAAGAGCTGGATGGTAACCAGAAAGTTCGGGTCTTACTGGCGCAGGCATTATTTGGTAATCCGGATATTTTATTGCTCGATGAGCCTACCAACGATTTGGACATTAATACCATCTCTTGGTTAGAAGATTTTTTGGCGGGATATGAGGCCATTGTATTGGTGGTTTCTCACGATCGTCACTTTTTAGATGCGGTGTGTACCCACGTGGTAGATATTGATTTTGGCAAGATGACCATTTATACCGGAAATTATTCTTTCTGGTACGAATCTAGTCAATTGGCCGCCCGTCAGCGTTCAGACCAGAATAAAAAAATGGAAGATAAAGTGAAGGAATTGCAGGAATTCATCCGTCGTTTCAGCGCCAATGCTTCCAAATCGAAACAAGCCACCAGCCGTAAAAAGGCTTTGGATAAGATCAATTTAGAGGAGATCAAACCATCTAACCGAAAATACCCTGCCATTTTATTTAACAACCAAGGTCGCGAAGCCGGCGACCAAATCTTACAGTTAGACAAACTGAGCAAATCCATGAACGGTGAAGTACTTTTCTCCAATATCAACCTGATGGTAAATAAAGGAGATAAGATTGCTGTTCTTTCAGAAAACAGCTTGGCCACTTCCGCTTTTTATCAGATTTTGAGCGGTAATGATCCAGACTTCGGTGGTGAATTTAAATGGGGTGTGACCATTAATGTGGCCGACATTCCGAACGACAGTTCTGAATATTTCGAAGGCAAGAATGAGAACCTGATCGATTGGTTACGCGAATATTCGGAAGGAGAAAAAGATGAGCAGTTTATTCGTGGATTTTTGGGGCGGATGTTGTTTTCAGGTGACGAGGTTTTAAAAAAATGTTCGGTTTTATCCGGAGGAGAAAAGATGCGTTGCATGTTTTCCCGCATGATGCTCCAGCAAGCCAATGTTTTATTATTTGATGAGCCTACCAACCACCTGGATCTGGAATCGATCACTGCTTTAAACAACGGCATGGTAGATTTCAGGGGGACCATGTTGTTCACCTCACGAGATCACGAATTGACGCAAACCGTTGCGAATCGGGTCATCGAGCTCACACCAAAAGGCATCATCGATAAATTAATGACTTATGATGAATATATTAGTTCAGAAGCCATTAAACAATTACGTAAAGAAATGTATCAGTAAGCTGCTGTATCATTAAACAAAAAAGCCCCGAAAATTCGGGGCTTTTTTATGAAGTATAATTTCGGCAATTAGTGACCGGCGTGGCCGTCAATTCCATGTGCATGCCCATGAGCCAGTTCATCGGCGGTAGCTTCACGAACTTTAATGATGGTACCGGTAAAATGTAAATCTTGGCCAGCCATCGGGTGGTTCAGATCTACTGTAATCGCAGTTTCAGAAACAGCAGTAACACGTGCTCTGAATTGATTACCCTGGTTATCCTGAAGCGGCAAAATGGTATCAATCGCTGGCTTTTCCATATCGCCAAACATGTCTATTGGCAGATCGGTAATGGCAGTGGCATCTTTTTCGCCATAGGCGTCGGCAGCTACTAATTCAAAATCGTAAGTTGCACCGGCAGCAAGGCCTGCTAAGTTTTCTTCAAACTTAGGGAGCATCATACCCACTCCGAATAAAAATATCAATGGATTTTCTTCGGTGGCTTTTTCTACAAAAACTTTTTCGCCGTCTTTTTTGGTGTGTAAATCGTAGGTAAGGGCAACTACGGTGTTGGGTTTAATATTCATTTTAAAAAATTTGGAGGCAGTACCTCGGTTATTGAATTTGTTTCAATGCTTCGGAAACTTGCATTACCGGAAGCTGGCAGGTTTTATTACGGCAAACAAAAATTCTGGTTTCATCGCCCCATTTATCCTGCAGCAAAGGTAAGCTTCCTGCGCTTCCTCCCAACAAAATTTTATTAGGAATGTAATATCGATCTAATTCTACCCTTTTTTGCTTGAAATCTACCCCAGTAATGGCAATTTCGTTATAGCCAAATACCTGATTTAAGAGCAGATTGGCCCAATTAGAATAAGCCGAACCATAGCATTTGATTTTTGGATGCACATTTCGGAGCATTTGTGCTGCACGATCCGAGTAAGCCGATTGATCGAACAAATACCCCAATTTCATCAGTACATGTGCCATTACGGAATTAGAAGCGGGAATCACATTATCCATGATCTCCTGTTTTCGGGCAATCAAAGCTTCAGCCCGATCGGAGGTGTAGAAAAACATGCCCGAGGCCTCATCCACAAAGTGTTCTATAGCATAATCAGTCAATAGTTTTGCTTTCTGAAGCCATTTTTCTTCAAAACTTGCCTCGTATAAGGAGATGAGGCCTTCCGCTACCAAAGCGTAATCGTCTAGAAAGGCTGGAATAGTCGATCTTCCGGCCTTGAAGTTCCTGAAAAGCGCCCCATCCGAACCGCACATGTTTTGCAGTAAAAAACTTGCATTTTTTGTGGCTGAATCTAAAAAATCCTCGTTTCCAAATACACGATAAGCATCGGAATAGGCCTTCAGCATCATACCATTCCACGAGGCTAAAATTTTATCATCCAAGCCCGGTTTAACCCGCTGTTCACGGTATTGAAAAACCTGTTCTTTTGATCTGTTAATTACTTCAATCAATTCTTCTACAGATATACCGAACTGTTTCGCCAGTTCTGCATCCTTCAATTTCCTGAATAATACATTGGTATGCTCTTCTTCCCAGTTGCCCGAATCGCTTAGGTTGTAATAACTGTTAAAAATGGCTGCATCGGCTACAAGTAGCTGGTCGATTTCCTCTTTAGTAAATGTATAAAACTTGCCCTCTACCCCTTCACTGTCGGCATCTAAAGCCGAATAAAAACCTCCATTATCAGCTGTCATTTCCCGTTTTACCCAAGCCAAGGTCTCATTCACCACTTGTTGGTACAAATCTTGAGCCTCATGTTGATATGCTTCCGTATAGAGACTCACCAATTGGGCATTATCATACAACATTTTTTCAAAGTGAGGTACGTGCCAGCGCTCATCAACCGAATACCTGGCAAACCCGCCAGCAATATGATCATAGATTCCTCCAAAAGCCATTTTCTGAAGCGTAAAATGGGTAATGGCATCGGCTTGCTCATCTTTCATGAGGTGTGCGTAGCGCAAAAGAAATGACCAATTATTGGGTAAAGGAAATTTAGGTGCTCGATTATAACCTCCTTCCTTCCAGTCAAAATAAGTAGTCCAGGGTTGGTAAATCGCTTTCAAATCTTCCAGCGAATAATCAGTTTCATGAGGCAAAAAAGTGATTTTTTCGCTTTCGCGGATGCCCTCGGTTAGTTTTAAAGCGTAATCTTCAGCTTCGGTGGGTTTTTGCTCCCAAAATGCGGCCAAATTAAGCAGCAATTTTTTCCAGTCCTCTTTACGGAAATAGGTACCGCCATAAATCGGACGCTGATCGGGCAGACAAATACAATTTAAGGGCCAACCTCCGCTGCCGGTCATCAACTGAACCGCATACATATAGATCTGGTCGATATCAGGGCGCTCTTCACGATCAATTTTAATGCAAACAAAGTGCTGGTTCATGATTTCCGCCACCGCCTCATCCTCAAAACTTTCATGTTCCATTACATGGCACCAATGGCAGGCAGAATAACCAATGCTCACCAAAATCAACTTGTTTTCTGCCTTGGCTTTGGCCAGGGCTTCTTCTCCCCAAGGGTACCAATTCACCGGATTGTTGGCATGCTGCAACAAATAAGGAGAAGTTTCGTGTTGGAGGGCGTTGGGCATTTTAGTTTGGAGTTATGAGTTTGAAGTTTGGAGTCATGGGATAAACTTAACGACTCACAGCTCCAAACTCCGAACTGAGAACTATCTGCTCAGTTCGGCAAAATATTTATGAAACAAAGGAATGGTTTCGATGCCTTTGTAATAATTAGCAATATCGTATTTTTCATTTGGCGAGTGCAGATTATCACTATCCAAGCCAAATCCCATTAGAACAGTTTTAATACCTAGTTCTTTTTCGAATAAAGCCACAATAGGAATGCTGCCTCCGCCACGGGTTGGAATAGGTTCTTTTCCGAATGATTCGGCAATAGCTTTTTGTGCAGCACGATATGCCACGCTGTCGGTTGGAGTCACCACCGGCTCGCCACCATGGTGAGGTGTCACCTTTACTTTTACATATTTGGGAGCAATTTTTTCGAAATGATCCTTGAACAATTTGGTGATTTTATCAGATTGCTGATTAGGAACCAGGCGCATGGATATTTTAGCTGATGCTTTGGAAGGCAATACCGTTTTGGCACCTTCGCCAATGTAACCACCCCAAATTCCGTTTACTTCTAAAGTTGGACGGGTACCGGTACGTTCTAAAGTAGTGAAGCCTTTTTCGCCCCAAACTTCATCTACACCCAAATCAGTTTTGTATTCTCCAATATCAAAAGGTGCTTTATTTAAGGCTTCACGCTCTGCAGCGGTCAATTCTACTACATCGTCATAAAAACCGGGGATGGCGATATGGTTATTCTCATCGTGTAAAGATGCAATCATTTTAGCCAGAATTGTGGCAGGATTAGCCACAGCCCCGCCGTACACACCCGAGTGCAGATCCCGGTTAGGTCCGGTCACTTCCACTTCTACATACGATAGTCCACGTAAACCGGTCTCGAGAGAGGGGTTTTCCATGCTGATCATGGCGGTATCAGAGATCAATACCACATCAGATTTCAAACGCTCTTTATTTTGTTGCACGAATGTGCCCAGGTTATTGGAACCTACTTCTTCCTCTCCTTCTATCATAAATTTAATATTACAAGGCAGGCCATTAGTCTGCATCATCAGCTCAAAAGCTTTTACATGCATGTAAAATTGCCCCTTGTCATCACAAGCACCTCGTGCATAGATTTTCTCCTCACGGATGGTCGGTTCAAAAGGGGGCGTATGCCACAATTCCAAAGGATCTGCAGGTTGAACATCGTAGTGACCATACACCAAAACAGTCGGTTTTGCAGGGTCGATGATCTTTTCACCATAAACAATCGGATAACCGGCAGTTGGGCAAACCTCTACTTTATCGGCACCAGCATCTATTAATTTTTGCGCAACAAAAACAGCCGTTTTCAAAACCTCATTTTTGTATTGAGGATCGGCACTAACGGATGGGAATCGCAACAATTCGAACAACTCGTCTAAAAAGCGTTGTTTATGATCGGCTACATATTTTTTGATCTCTTGCATGGTCTGAAAATTTAGTACAAATATATCAATTACCCGCTTAGCATAGACCTGTATAATGAAGCTTTGAACACAAAAAAAGGAAGCAAATCGACTTGCTTCCTTTTTTGCAAAGATTTAAAGACATACTAATCTCCAGTCCCCAAATCTCTTTTATCAGACACCACAGATTGATTGGTTTTTTCCGGCTGGATACTTTCATCTTTTTTGCATGCAACCATACCAATCACAACAAAAGCAGTTAATACGAATAATAGTTTTTTCATGACACAAATTTTTATTTTAAATTAATTTTTTAATAATTAGTTATTTATATTATAAATATAAATAGATTTTTAATCTAAATGAAATTATTTTTATAGTTTTTGTATAAATTATTGAATTTCAGTATAATAGTTTTTTATGTGAGTAATTTTATTGAGTAATTGTCTCAATTTGCTCAATATTTCTGTAGGTAATTAATTATAAATTATATTTTTATTGTATATATAAAAATATCCGATGAATCACTTTTTATGGTTTCTTGTCCACATTGCGCTATTACATCTATTTTACATTAATAAAACGGAAGAGCAGTCATTTGAAAGAATAGCACCTAAAGAGGCTTTGCAGGATAGCAATACCGTAATCAAATTGAATAAAAGAGGCTTTGAAAGCAGATTAAACGACCCTCAACAATCGCTCATTTTGGCTGAAGAGGCTTTGGAAATGGCCAAAAATATCAAGTATACCAACGGTGAGGCTGAAGCTTACCGAATCAGAGGAATTGCAAAGTATTATTTAAGTGAGACAGAAGCAGCGGTAGCCGATTATTTACTTGCGCTTGAATTATTTAAAAACGAGCTCAACAGGCTGGGCGAAGCAAAAGTGCTGAACAACATTGGGAATCTTTACCTGGGGGCAGATTACGATAAAGCATTGGAATATTTTACCAGTTCGCTTAAGATAGCTGAGGAATTGAATGAGCCTGATTTAATGGCAAATATCTTTCTGAACATTGGAAATATCTTCGTGAGAAAAAAGAAATATAGCCAGGCCTTAAACTTTTACGAAAAGGGAGAAAAGCTTTACCGAAAAACCGGCAACAAAATAGGAAAGACGCATTGCCTGCAAAACAAGGGGAAGGTTTACTATGAAATGAATCAATTTAAATTTGCAGAGCAAACATTGAAGAATGCTCTACTCAGCGCAAAATCAAATGAATTGAATGTAGCCTGCGCCAGCATCCTGCTCACGCTCAGCTCGGTTTATATTGCACAAAAAGAATTCAAAAAGGCGGATGTTAGCTTAAAAGAGGGGATGAAATTTGCCGAATTAGTTAATGACACCAAATTGATCTATGATTACCAATACACAAATTATGAGCTTGAACTCAAAAGAAAAAACTACAGGAATGCATTGAGCCATCTACAAATCTTATACAGACAAGATAGCCTGAATCATGCCGACAGCGAATCTTCCAGAATCAGTTTGCTACAGGAACAATTCAAACAAAGAGAACTAAAAAGAGAAAATGAACTAATTACCCTCCGCCAAAAACAAAACCAAATCATCCTCATCTCTACGCTCATCGTCACCTGCATGTCGATTGTTGTGATTGTGGTTTTGGCGATGAATGTGCGAAGGAGAATTAAAACAAACTTGAGACTACAAGTTTTGAATCAGGAAATTATGAAACAAAAAGACGACCTGAACCGCATCAACCTACACCTCGAAGAACTGATTGATGAGCGGACTAAAGATCTCCGCATCAAAAACAAAAAACTTTCTGAGTACTCTGCCCATCTTTCGCATGAAATCAGAGGTCCGGTTGCGAGCATGAAAGGGCTGATGATTTTGCAAACGGAAAATATGATTGAGCCTAATGATCTGATCAGCAAACTAAACACTTGTATTGAAGTAATTGATGAAAAAATTCATCGTTTAAACGAAAGCCTGAATAATCCGGACATGCCCGATCTCAGCGGTCATCAACCCGCTTAATCTTTTCCACATGCCGACAAATTATGCAGCCTGTTTTATAACTTAGCAGCTATATATTTGATTGAATTTTGGAGTATTTAAGTGGGCTAAACCCATCTCAGAGAGCAGCAGTAGAACAAACCAATGGGCCGGTAATGATTGTGGCTGGTGCCGGTTCGGGCAAAACCAGAGTAATCACTTATCGAGTAGCCCATTTGATCAAAAACGGTGTCGATCCCTTCAACATCCTAGTGCTTACCTTCACCAATAAGGCTGCCAGAGGCATGCGTGATCGAATTTTGGATGTGGTGGGTCCGGAGGCAAAAAACTGCTGGATGGGCACCTTTCACTCTATTTTTGCCAAAATTTTAAGAGTGGAAGCAGAAAAAATTGGATATCCCAACAATTTCACCATCTACGATACCGACGACAGCAAAAGCCTAATCCGCTCCATATTGAAAGAAATGCAGCTGGACGATAAGCTTTACAATGCCAATTTTGTTTACAACCGCATTTCCAGCGCAAAAAATAATTTAATTTCTGCTGCTGAATATCTTCAAAACGAGCACATACAAGCCGAAGACAATTCCTCCGGAAGGGGCAAGATAGGCGAGATTTACCAAGCATACACCCAGCGATGTTTCAAGGCCGGGGCAATGGATTTTGACGATTTATTATTTAAAACCAATGTTTTATTGAAGGACCATCCGGATGTATTATACAAATACCAAAACAGGTTCAAGTACATCATGGTGGATGAGTACCAGGATACCAATTTTTCGCAATATTTAATTGTAAAAAGACTGGCCGCCATCAATGAAAATATTTGTGTGGTGGGCGATGATGCACAAAGCATTTATGCTTTCAGGGGAGCCAACATCCAGAATATCCTCAACTTTGAGAAAGATTATCCTGATTTGCAGGTTTTTAAACTCGAACAGAATTATCGTTCTACCAAAAACATTGTAGAAGTAGCCAACAGCATCATTTCCAACAATAAAAACCAATTACAAAAAACAGTTTATTCTGAAAATGAAGTTGGAGAAAAAATTAAAGTAAGTCGGGCTTTCAGCGATAATGATGAAGGCAAGCAAGTAGCCGAGCGCATTGCCGAACAACGTGCCTCAAAAAACCTCGACTATAAAAATTTTGCGATTTTATACCGAACCAATGCGCAATCGAGGGCAATGGAAGAGGCACTTCGGAAACTCAATATCCCTTACAAAATATATGGTGGTCTTTCTTTTTACCAGAGAAAGGAAATCAAAGATTTAATTGCTTACTTCAGGTTGACTTATAATCCAAACGATGAAGAAGCGATCAAACGGGTGATCAATTATCCTCGCCGTGGGATAGGCGATACCAGCATTGAAAGGATCATCGTAGCTGCAGATCAGCACCAAATTTCGCTTTGGGAAGTTATTTGTGGTGCATCGAAATACCTGGATGCCAGAAGTGCTGGTGCAGTTGCCAACTTTGCAACCCTGATTCAAAGTTTTCAGGTAATGGCGAAATCGAATAACGCATACGATACAGCACTCCACATTGCCCAACACAGCACACTTTTGAAGGAACTTCATGAAGATAAATCGGTGGAAGGATTGAGCCGATATGAAAATATTCAGGAACTTTTAAACGGCATCAAAGAGTTTTCTGAAAGAGAGGATATTGAACAAAAAGGACTCGATGTTTTCATGCAAGATATTGCTTTGCTCACGAACGATGACAATGATAAGGATCCTGATGCAGACACAGTTTCGCTAATGACCATTCACTCGGCCAAAGGCCTTGAGTTTGCACATGTTTATGTGGTCGGATTAGAGGAAAATCTTTTCCCATCTCAAATGTCGCTAAGTTCGAGAGCAGACCTGGAAGAAGAAAGAAGGCTTTTTTATGTGGCCATCACTCGAGCCGAAAAGCAATTGCATTTAAGCTATGCCACCTCCCGTTATCGCTGGGGGACTCTCACCAATTGCGAACCCAGCCGATTTATTGAAGAAATTGATCCTCAATACCTGGAAATAGACTTTAAAATCGCTTCAAAAAACAATTCAAACCTTTCTTTTGATCAAGAACGATCTGCCTGGCAGGAAAAAGAAAGTTTCAGTAAACCTAAGCCCAGTCTACTGCCTAAAACAAAATCGATATTGCCCAAGGCACATACACCAAGTCCGGGTTTTAGCCCTTCCGACACTTCAAATTTACAGGTTGGTATGGAAGTAGAGCACGAACGTTTCGGTTTTGGAAAAGTGCTTCAAATGGAAGGTAATAAACCCGACATCAAAGCCACCATATTTTTTAAGGAACTAGGACAGAAACAGCTTCTTTTAAAATTTGCCAAACTCCGGATCGTTAACTAAGATTGATTCTTACTTTCCCAGGCTTGCATGGCCTCCTGCAAACTTTGGATGAAACTGGCTCTACCGAAAGGTTTCTTTAAAAAACTGAATATTTGCTGCTCTTTGAGTGCTCTCTTTGCTTCCTTGTCATTTAAACTTGCAGAAACCAATATGCGAACTGAGGAAGGACAAATTTTGGCTGCTTCTGCTAAAAATTCTACTCCGTTACATTCAGGCATATGAAAATCGGAGAAAATGATTTGAAAAGACCGGGCTCTCATCATCTGTCTGGCTTCTTTTACAGAACCAGATAGGTAGAAATGAAAAGGGCTATCCCTTGTAATTAACTCAACAGCTTTAATGAGTAAATAATCATCATCTAAAAAAAGCACGTTCGGTTTGGCAGACATCATTAAAATCGTTCATCAGAGTCATAATAACTTTTTCGTGCTTTTTTAAAACGATAATTAAGCATTACTTCGTGGGTACCCATTTGATGTTTTAAACTGATATCGGTCATGAAATCGTGTGCATATCCTAATTGCATGCGCTGGTTCAGTTTCACCTGGAACATGGCGGTAACCGCAGCCTGTGAGCGATAACCCAAACCAAGGCTCAATCCCTTTTCTTCAAAATAAGCATTCATATTGATATCATACTGTAGCGGAACTCCAGCCGTGTATTTAACCAATAAAGAAGGTTTTAGTTTGATAAAATAATTGGCGTTGAACCGATAATTGGCCGTTAAATAAAAATCGGATCGTAAAGCCGAAAGCGAGGTAGTACTATTATTTGCACCTACATTGAACTTGGCCAAATAGGGTACAGAAAATCCAAGCTCCCAGCGATCGTTGAAATACATCAAGCCTAAACCAACATTGGCTCTCCAGCTTGATTGGTTCACAAATACCGGATCTTGATCGGTCAAACTACCATAATTGCCCAAATAATAACCAATGCCTGAAGTAAAACCGGCAGCCAAGTGGCTATTATCGGTTAATTGCACCCTTTGCGCCAAGGATAAAAAAAAGGCCTGCTCACTCTCCACACCCACCCTATCGTGTACAAACATTCCCCCTAATGAGGTTTTTTCGTTAGGTAGCGTGGTATAAGCAGTTAAAGTTTGTGTTTGGGGTGCACCTTCAAAACCTACCCACTGGTTACGGGTAAGTGCCGTAATCCTGCCTTGTTGATCGAGCGAAGAAAAGGCCGGATTAACAGCCAAGCCGTTAAACTGATATTGGCTAAAAAGAGCCCGCTGAACGCGTAATTGCGAAAATCCTGCTAAAGGGATAAGGCAAATAATGGGATAGATGAGTGCTAAGTACTTTTTCACAGGTTTAGTTTTTTATTTTCTTTTAATCACGAAGAATCCATTAAATAAATGGTTTTTACCACCGACCGGGTCGAATACCTTTAAGATGTAGTAATAAGTTCCGTCCGGCACTTCAGCATCGTCCATGAGCATACCAGTATTGGCTTTTCCTTTAAACGCCCGCTGATCGTTATCATATTGGTTCATTTTAAAGATGACATTGCCCCAGCGATTGAAAATCTGAATATCATTATCCGGGTAATTCAAAATATTCTCAATGAACAAGACCTCATGACCCATATTGTCATTATTGGGCGACATATCAGGCCAAACCTTAATATCAAGCCCGCCTCCACCAAATGCGATAGGTACGATAGATTGCAGGAACCCCTGTGTAAGCAGGTTGTTTGAAAAACTGAAGGTTTCCACAGCTGTCATTTCGCCCACACTATAGTCAAAAACGAAACCATTAACCAAAGCATAATTTCCCGTAACATTAAGTGTATAAGGTAAATTATCTTGTGCTCTGATGCTCAAACTGAACATTTGAATTATGATAGCCAAGTATGCTGTAAACCTTTTCATGATGTTACTGAATTACCCAATAATTAAATGCGGCATCACGCATACCAGCTGATTTATTTCTGTAAAAAATTGAAAACCCGGTAAGTGAACTGTTCACATAATAGTCTGAATCAGCTGCGGTTTGATTAACCGGTGTGATGAGTACAGATGGATTCGAAGTATAAGGGCTTGGAGTTGAAAAAGAGATCAAAATCATAGAATAAGCAAGTGTATTGTTTGTGCCATCCGCAACAACCTGACCTTTCACATTAGTCATGGGCACCGCACCTGGATTTGCACCAACTATTCCACTTGGTATTGGAGTCGAAATTGTCATTGCTGAAGTTTGAGTAGAAATATAAACACCTTCATGTATCTTAAAATTCCCTCTGTTGATGTGTAACTTTTCTTCCGGAGTTGTAGTATTAATACCAATATTCACTTGGTTCGCACCGGTTCCACCTAGTACCATGCTGTTACTACTTGAAACTACCGCATTTGCACCTATGGCCGTCGCATTACTCAAGTTGGGTGAAGCAGTTGCGGACAAACCGATCAATGTATTTGCACTTGCAGAACCAACAGCTGACAAACCAGCATTTTTACCAATAAAAATGTTGTTATTCCCTCCGGCAAACTGCATACCTGCCAATGAGCCTAAAGCCACATTATTAAAACTTCCGGATATATTCATGGAGCTTAATGCACTTTCGCCTATAGCAGTATTCAAACCAGAGTTTAATGTGACATTCCTTCCTGCAAAGGCCCCTATAAATGTATTTCTGTTACTACCGGAAGTCAATAATTCTCCAGCCTGATTACCAATCAGGGTATTTTGTAAAATTGTAGTACTTGAATTTCCAGCTAAATAACCAAAAGTTGTAGCTCCAGTTGTATAATCAATGCGTCCCGCATTCAAGCTATTTACCCTGAAGTTAAGAGGAACAGCATCTGCAGTTCCAAGAAAATGAAATCCATCAGAAGTCCCTGAATTACCCGTGAGTGACCAACCCATATTACTAAAACTTGACAAGATGGGTGTACCTGCAGAATTGGTCATATATACTTGATCAGGTGGGCCAAGTGCCATCTTACTAAGCGTCACCGCACCGTCGCCAATTTTATTGGTCGTCACTGCACCATTTAGTATCTTACTATTAGTCACTGCACCGTCGGCTATTTTAACTTCTGTGATGGCATTATTGGAGATAGTGACTATACCTGTATTAGTGATACCGGCATCACCTGCCATCGAAACATCAATCGGTAAGTTGTTAACATCGCCCACGTAAATATGAGAATTTGTCAAAAAGGGCATACCTGTTGGACCGGCCTCGCCTTGCGGTCCCTGTGGCCCTACCGGACCGATTTCACCTTGTGGACCCTGTGGTCCAGCTGGACCTGCAGGTCCCGGATCTCCAGTTGCACCTTTCGCAACTCCTGCATCAATCTGGGTATTATTACTTAGGGTTAGAATGAGATGACCCTGAGAGTCGATAGCAGCTGTGCTGATACTTAATCCGTTTACACCAGCAGGACCTGGGTCGCCTGGATCGCCTGGATCGCCCTTCACAAAGCCGGCATCCAGTTCTTGCCCATCGGTCAGGCTTATATACAGATGTCCATCCCCACCTATTTTAACTGTTTGAACACTTACACCTTGATTTCCAGTTGGCCCCTGCGGCCCTGCTGGACCTATCTGACCTATCGGCCCAGCAGGGCCCTCCGGACCAATAGGCCCAACTGGGCCAATTACATACCCGGCATCAAGAGTACTATTATCATTTAACTTAACAATGAGATGACCTGTAGCTGGATCTATTGAAACACTGGTGATGGTGGCACCAGCCAAACCAGTTGGACCCGGAGGGCCTGCTGGGCCTGTATCTCCCACCGTACCTTTCACAAACCCTGCATCTACTTGGGAATTATCACTCAGAGTTAGTATCAAATGTCCTTGAGAATCGATAATGGCATTGGTAATACTGATTCCGTTGGCACCGGCCGGACCTGTAGCTCCTGGAGGACCATTTTCTGCATACTTTGAATACAATGCATAGGGCACACTGACTAATGGAGTGATGCCCGCTAGCGTGTAGACACCCAAATCAGAAATGTCTGTCTCCACTCTTAACGATTTGGGGCCCAGTCCCCATGGAATAATGGTAAAATCTCCTGTTTTAGTAAGTGTCCCGTCACTACCAATCTGAATATTGTATAAACCCAATAGATTGGTTTTGACTTGCCTTTCCTCGCTGTAATGAACTTTACCATTTACGCCAGCATCCTGGATACTCAAACGAATTTTGATATTGGTATTTGCGAGCGGTTTACCCTGATCATCTCTGACCGCACCCTGGTAATTTAATTGTTGTGGGATTTGAGCTGTTAATTGCTGAACTAATAGAAAAAATAACAGAAAAGAACTTAATCTGATCATTAAGATAGTAGACCATTTCATGGATAGATATTTTAGGTTAATAATTAAGTTTTACTCGGAAAACATAAACTATAACTCAAAAGTCTTAATTATTGATTTGAAGAAATGGCACTTTATGACCAATGGTAGAAAACCAAAGATGAATGGTATGAATTAAGAGATAGTTGGTTTCAAAAAAAATGAGCTAACAATTAAATATGAAATAATTGATTTAATATTTTAAATATTTAATTATTATTTAAAAATTAGATTTCAAATCGTTGAAAATTTCATGTAAGAAACTGACTTAATTAAAAATGAGATTAAACGGCTTAATTTTTTGCAGTATATTTACAGAGACTTTAAGCTGCAAAACCCGATAAAACAGTGGATGAGGCTCCGATTTCGTTCAAGTACCGGTAAATTCTTCCGTTAGCCGAAATCCCAATCCTTAGATTTGTTAAATGAATATGACTTTTGATTATAACAGTACCCGCAACAAACTGATTTTGTCTGAATACGGACGAAATGTTCAGAACATGGTGAGTTATATATGTGCGCTGCCCACTAAAGAAGAGCGTAACAGGTATGCCCAGGTAGTGATTGATTTAATGGGGTTTTTAAATCCGCATTTACGGGACGTAGCCGATTTTAAGCATAAGCTATGGGATCATTTGCATATCATATCAGATTTTAAAATTGATGTCGATTCTCCTTATCCAAAACCATCACCCGACGCCATCCATTACAAACCGAAGCCATTAACCTATCCTCATCAAAGGATCAAATACAAACATTACGGAAAAACGGTAGAAATTATGATTAGCCGAGCTAAAGAAATGGAAGAGCCGGAACGTAAAAAACAAATGGTTGAAGCTATTGCCAACTTCATGAAAATGGCCTATGTTACCTGGAATAAAGACAATGTTGCTGATGAGACCATCATCAAAGATTTGCGTGAACTATCCAATGGAGAATTGCAATTGAGCGAAAATGTGAATCTGCACAAAGTAGAATACAGACAACACACCCCTACCAGAACGAAAAACCAGCACAAAGGCCGGTCAAATAATAAGAATGGCGGAGCCAACCGTCCAAAAAACAATGGCAAACGCTATTAACATTACTCAACGAATTTAAAACCCCAACACACAGCCCTACACTTTATGAACGCTTTTGAAATTATCGGTGGAAAACCCCTGAAAGGTGAAATCATTCCTCAAGGCGCAAAAAACGAAGCTTTGCAAATTATTTCTGCGGTTTTGTTAACCGAAAATAAGGTAACCATCAGCAATATCCCTGATATCAAAGATGTAAATAAACTGATCGAGTTACTGGGCGATTTGGGAGTTAAAGTTGAGCGAATCAATAAAGATACCTATACTTTTGAAGCCAAAAACATCGACCTGGATTTCTTCCAGTCTGCCACATTTAAGGCAAAAGGCGGAAGCTTAAGAGGTTCAATCATGATTGTAGGTCCATTACTGGCTCGTTTTGGTAAAGCCGCCATTCCTAAACCGGGTGGTGATAAAATTGGCCGTCGACGCCTGGATACTCACTTCCTCGGTTTTGAAAAATTGGGGGCTAAGTTTGTGTACGACGCCAAAACTAATTTCTTTACGGTTGATGCCACTAACCTGAAAGGAACCTATATCTTGCTGGATGAGGCCTCAGTAACCGGAACCGCTAACATAGTGATGGCCGCCGTATTAGCCAAGGGTACCACCACTATTTACAATGCCGCCTGCGAACCTTATTTGCAACAACTTTGCAAAATGCTGAACCGTATGGGTGCGAAAATTTCGGGCATTGGTTCTAATCTACTCACCATTGAAGGGGTAAGCCGTTTGAATGGCACCGAACACCGCATGTTGCCCGATATGATCGAGATTGGCTCGTTTATTGGCCTTGCGGCGATGACAGGTTCTGAGATCACCATTAAAGATGTGCATTATGAGGAATTAGGCATCATTCCCGATATCTTCCGTCGTTTGGGTATCCAAATGGAACTGAGAGGCGATGACCTGCATATACCTGCGCAAAAGCATTACGAAATTGAAACCTTTATTGACGGTTCTATTATGACCATTGCCGATGCGCCATGGCCAGGTTTTACCCCAGACTTATTAAGTATTGTGCTGGTAACTGCAACACAAGCCAAAGGAACAGTTTTGGTTCATCAAAAAATGTTCGAAAGCCGTCTTTTCTTTGTAGATAAGCTGATTGACATGGGGGCGCAAATTATCTTGTGCGATCCGCACCGTGCTACCGTTATCGGTTTAGACCGTAAAGTGAAACTACGCGGTATTGAAATGACTTCGCCGGATATTCGTGCAGGTGTTTCTTTGCTGATTGCAGCTTTATCTGCCGAAGGCAAATCTACCATTTACAATATCGAGCAAATTGAACGTGGCTATCAAAATATTGACGAGCGACTGATTGCCTTAGGCGCCAATATCAAACGAGTAGACGGAAACGCACCAAGTCACTAAGCAGAGATGGCATTGATGATGTCGTATTGAGTAATGATTTCAAATACGCCATCTGCACACTCCACCATAACCGCCGAATTGTCTTTATCAATTAGGGCTGAAATGCGATCGATGGAACTGTTCAGGTCGACAAATGGAAAAGGTGCTGTCATGATGGATTCCACCTTTTGTGAACGGATACCCGGATTTTCCAGTAAACGGTTCAGGATATCGCCTTCGCTGAGTTTCCCTAACACCAAGCCTTTCTGAGTAACCGGAATCTGAGAGATATTCAGACTTTTCATGGTGTTGATGGCTTCCAGGACAGATTTTTCACAATCGATGGTTACAATTTCCTGTTTGCCACGTTTACGGATGATATCTTTAGCGGTCAGCTTTTCATCTTTCAAGAAACCTCGCTCCCGCAACCAGTCATCATTGTACATTTTGCCAAGGTAGCGGGTACCGTGGTCATGGAAAATTACCACCACTACATCATCTTTTTTTAGCTGATCCTTCATCTGCAATAAGCCTGCCATGGCCGATCCAGCTGAATTTCCGGCAAAAATACCTTCCTTACGGGCAATTTCACGTGTCATAAGGGCGGCATCCTTATCCGTCACTTTTTCAAAATGATCGATCACGCCGAAATCCACATTTTCTGGTAAGAAATCTTCGCCAATCCCTTCGGTGATGTAGGGATAGATCTCATTCTTATCAAACTCACCCGTCTCTTTATATTTTTTGAATACCGAGCCATAGGTATCAATTCCCCACACCTTGATATTCGGATTTTTTTCTTTGAGGTATTTTCCGGTTCCCGAGATGGTACCACCGGTACCTACACCCACCACCAAATGTGTAATTTTACCTTCCGTTTGCTCCCAAATTTCCGGTCCGGTTTGCTCATAATGAGCCTGTGAATTGGAAAGATTATCGTATTGATTGGGTTTCCAGGAATTGGGTACTTCGCGTTCTAAACGGCTGGAAACTGAATAATAAGATCGAGGGTCCTCAGGTTCAACGTTGGTAGGGCAAACAATCACTTCAGCACCGAAAGCACGCAAGGCGTCCACTTTCTCTTTAGATTGTTTATCAGTAGTGGTAAAAATACATTTGTAGCCCTTTACTACCGCAGCAATAGCCAAACCCATACCGGTATTACCCGAAGTACCTTCAATAATTGTACCTCCGGGTTTTAGTTTACCACTTTTCTCAGCATCCTCAATCATTTTAAGAGCCATCCGGTCTTTTATAGAGTTACCCGGATTGGTGGTTTCAATTTTAGCTAAAACCGTTGCAGGAATTTCTTTGGTAAGCTGATTTAGCTTTACTAAAGGCGTATTACCAATTGTTTCTAGGATATTTTTATACCACATAAGCTGGTAGATTGTATTTCGATTTCTTAGGACAAATCTATCTAAATACTAATTACTAATTGCTTGCGAATAGAATTAAAATTTCAAATGTTTAACCGTCAAACCATTGTTGATTAGCTGTTTCAACGAATCGATACCCACCCTCAAGTGCGATTCTACGAATTGAGCGGTCACATTCGAATCGCTTTCGGCAGTTTTAACACCCTCAGGGATCATAGGCTGATCGGAAACCAGCAATAAAGCACCAGTTGGGATTTCATTGGCAAAACCAGTGATAAAAATGGTAGCCGTTTCCATATCCACTGCCATGGCACGGATCACTTTGAGGTGTTTCTTGAATTCTTTGTCGTGTTCCCAAACTCGGCGGTTGGTGGTATAAACAGTACCAGTCCAGTAATCTAAAGAATGATCGCGAATGGTGGTAGAAATTGCTTTTTGGAGCGCAAATGAAGGCAAGGCCGGTACTTCGGCCGGAAAATAATCATTTGAGGTACCTTCGCCACGAATAGCCGCTATCGGCAAAATCAAATCGCCAATCTGATTTTTCTTTTTGAGTCCACCACATTTACCAAGAAATAAAACCGCTTCAGGGTTAATGGCGCTCAATAAATCCATCATGGTGGCTGCCATGGCACTGCCCATCCCGAAGTTAATCAGCGTGATGCCATCGGCAGAAACACTTTGCATGGGTTTATCTAAACCCATAATAGGGGCGTTGTCATGCCATTCGGAAAATAATTGCAGGTATTTAGAAAAATTGGTCAGTAGTACATAGCCTGTAAAGTCTTCAAGTGGACGACCCGTGTATCGAGGTAACCAGTTTTTAACAATTTCTTCTTTACTCTTTAATCCTTTTTTTACCGGTGTATTCACTTCCTCCACTGATTTTGATTGGGCAATAATCTTTGCGTCTTTCTTTACTTGTTTTTCTTCGTTCATATCTTATTGTATTACAAAAAACCCCGATAGCTCGGGGTTTTTAATTAGGCAACTTTTAGTTTCTTTAAATCTGACTTATCAAATTTTTCCTCGGCATAACTTAAGGTGATGAAAAATTCATTAATCGGTTCACCAGAAGGTATCTCGAACATGGCATCCATCATGATGGCTTCACAAATGGAGCGGAGGCCACGGGCTCCGAGTTTAAACTCCATGGCTTTGTCTACCACAAAATCTAATACTTCTGGGGCGAAGTCCAAGTGAATTCCTTCATATTCAAATAATTTTTGATATTGTTTGATCAGGGAATTTTTGGGTTCGCTCAAAATGCTCTTTAAGGTAGCACGGTCTAAAGGATTCAAATGGGTCACAATTGGTAACCTGCCAATAAGTTCTGGAATCAGACCGAATGATTTGAGATCCTGCGGAGTAATGTATTTATAAAGATTTTCGAGATCTACCTCTTGCTGTTCTTTTTCTACCTTGTAGCCCAGGGTTTGGGTACGTAAACGTTTGGCGATTTTTTTCTCAATCCCGTCGAATGCACCGCCGCATATAAATAGGATATTATTAGTGTTGACCGGGATCATTTTTTGATCGGGATGCTTGCGTCCACCTTGTGGCGGTACGTTAACGATGGTCCCCTCTAATATCTTCAATAGCGCTTGTTGCACTCCTTCACCAGACACGTCACGAGTAATGGATGGGTTGTCACTTTTTCGTGCAATTTTATCTACTTCGTCAATGTAAACAATGCCCCTTTCGGCAGCACTCACATCGTAATCTGCGGCTTGTAATAATCGGGTTAAGATACTTTCCACGTCCTCGCCCACATATCCCGCTTCGGTTAAAACAGTGGCATCGCAAATACAGAAAGGTACATTCAGAATCTTGGCGATGGTTTTAGCCAATAATGTTTTACCGGTTCCCGTCTCTCCCACCATGATGATGTTCGATTTTTCAATCTCCACTTCATCTTTGTCTATTTTTTGATTCAGACGTTTGTAATGATTATAAACCGCTACCGACAATACCTTTTTTGCCTGCTCCTGACCAATCACATATTGATCTAAATGATCCTTGATCTCAATGGGCTTGAGTAAACGTGCTGCAGTTTGCGCATTTTTATTTTTACGCAAACTAAGTTCTTCTGTTAAAATTTGGCTGGCTTGTGACACACATTTATCACAAATGTGCGCATCCAGACCGGCAATTAACATGAGGCTATCCTGTTTACCCGATCCGCAGAAGGAACATTTGATATCTTTGGTGTTTTTAGCCATTATTTTTTGATTGGTGTACCCGCCAAAACCTCATCAATCATACCAAACTCTTTAGCTTCTTGTGCAATCATCCAGTAATCGCGGTCAGAAGCATCGTGTACTTTCTCGTAAGGTGCACCAGAGTGCTTGGCAATGATTTCGTATAATTCTTTTTTCAATTTCAGGATCTCACGAGCAGTAATTTCGATATCTGAAGCCTGGCCTTGCACGCCACCCAAAGGCTGGTGAATCATCACCCTTGAGTGTTGCAAAGCAGCACGTTTACCAGAAGCACCGGCACATAACAAAACGGCAGCCATCGAAGCGGCCATACCGGTACAAATAGTGGCTACATCTGGACTGATATACTGCATGGTATCATAAATACCTAAACCTGCATATACTGAGCCACCCGGAGAATTAATATAAATTTGGATATCACGCTTGGCATCAGCCGACTGCAAGAAAAGCAACTGCGCCTGAATGATATTGGCAATATTATCGTAAATGGCATCGCCCAGGAAAATGATACGGTCCATCATTAAGCGAGAGAAAACGTCCATTTGAGCCACATTTAACTGACGCTCTTCGATAATATAGGGCGTCATCGACATCGGAATGGCACTTTGCTCTACACGGGCAATGAAACCATCCACGTGCTGGCTGCCAATGCGGTGGTGTTTTACGGCGTATTTGCGGAATTCGTTTTTATCGATGCTCATGATCTGATTTTTAGGCTAATTCTAAGAACTTATTGTAGGCTATTTCCTTTGTATCTAAGGTAACCACTGATTTTAAATATTCAAACACCTTTTGAGCTTTCACCTCTTCGAAAATACGATTGGCATTTTCCTTTTCCTGTAAAAACTGAACGGCATACTGAGCTAATTGCTCTTCAGGCAAAGGTTGTGGGCTGTACATGCGGAATTGGGCATCTAAGCGAGTTTTTGCTGCCTGAAATACGTCTTCGTATTTAATCTCAATATTATTATCCTTGATTATTTTATTTTCGATCAAAGTCCATTTCAAATTCTTAGCAAAATTATCGTAGTCTTTTTCGATTTCTTCAGCACTTAGGTTTTCGTTGGTAGCTTGCAACCAGCGTTTTAAAAATGCATCGGGCAGATTAAATTTCACTTTACCTAAACCAAAATTGTACAAGTCTGCCTGCAAACGTTGTTCAGCGTTTTGCTGCATCATGCTCTCCAGTTCTTCGGTAATTTTGGCTTCGAACTCTTTCTCAGTTTTAACTGTATCTTGCCCAAATAATTTATCGAAGAATTCTTGAGTGAGGTCGGCTTCTTCTAAACGGTTTACATTTTTAATAGTAAACTCGAAGGTAGATTTTAAACCTTTTACATCTTCTTCCTCAATATTGAGCAATTTGGCAATTACAGTTGCATTACCATCAAATGCTTTATCCAAATCAATCTTTACCACATCATCTCTTTTCAAACCGATGAGGCTTTTCTGAATTTTCTTATCGGTTACCAGATCTAAGCGGATAGAGGCTTTATCATTGGCGAAACCGCCTTCGAACACTTTACCATCCGAAGCCAATTGTTTCAATTCGCCAAATAACACATCATCGTCGGCTGAAACTTCAGGGTTGGTCATTTTACCATAACTTCTGCGTAAGTTCTTGATACGAGAAGCTAAAGTTTCCTTATCTACTTTAATGGTGTAAGCCGTTAATTTGTCTTTTGTAGAGAAAGCTACTTCGAATTCTGGAGCAAGACCTAATTCATAATTGAACTCAAACTCATCGGTAAAATCCCAATTAAATTCTTTGTTATCACCCAATTTCGGCAATGGCTGACCCAGAACTTCAATCTTATTTTCGCTGATGTAATTATTTACCGTATCACTCAGCAGGTTATTGATCTCATCCACCAAAATACTTTTACCATACATTTTTTTAATATGAGCAGGAGGCACCATTCCCGGACGAAATCCTGGAATTTTCACTTTTTTAGCCTGGTCTTTGATGGCTTTTTCCACTCTTGCCTGATAATCTTCAGGTTTGATTTGTACCTTAATTACTGCATTCAGTTGGTCGATTTTTTCCTGTGTGATATTCATTTTTATCAGCTTTTGTTTCTTAAAAAAATTCCCCACGGTTTAAGGTGGGGAATGTGGTGCGGAAGAAGGGACTCGAACCCCCACGCCTTGCGGCGCCAGATCCTAAGTCTGGTGCGGCTACCAATTACGCCACTTCCGCATTTAGGATTTATTTGGAGGGCAAAACTAAGCTTTTATCTGCTCTTAAACAAATATTAAAGCTTAAAATATGCTCCGGCTATTGTGGATGGTAAACCCGTTTGGCCTGTTGTAAAACTTCTGCCTTGTTTAACGTCATTTTTTTGGTTTGCTGTTTCACAAAAAGATCCATTTGATCGGTATAATGCGGACTTTTAGGATTGGCGGAAGCACCATAGGCGTTGATGCTTTCAATTTCGGGACCATCTTTAGTAAAGCGCACCAAAGCGATGTATGCATCGCCCTGTTTAGCTTTTATTTGGCCATTTTTATAGGGCTCTGCATGCATGGCGGCCAATACATCGGGCATACCGGCAACTGCCAAACTTTTATCTCCTCTAACCAATCGCTGATACTTACCGTACGGCACATTCACCGAGCTGTAATATTTATTAAAGTAATTTTTAGTTTCAAGTAAGGTCTTTTTGGCGGTAGCCGAAGTTAAAATACCGTAAGTGATGCCCATTTGTTTGAGCTTCTTCTCCAGGCTGTAGTAAGTATGCGTGAAAATACTGGCCCCAATGCTGCTCGTGTCTGCTCTCCTATCCCAATTTTTTAAAATTTGGATCACATCGGCAATATCAGCGTTATTTTTTTCATCTAACAAGAATAAACTGTCTGTATTGGTGAAAAAGGCGAGCTTTTTGGGCAGTTGCAGGTCAAATTTGATTCTCTTAAAATCTTCGAAAGTCACTTTGTCTAATTCTGCTACCTGCTCCATGAAACGAATACTGCGGTTGTTATTCCAGGTTTCGTAACCCATGGTTTTATCATAATTACTTTCAATTATATTATCCGATGCTGAGGTAGCATTAAATGGAGAGTGGTTGGTATTGAACACATAGCCCGATACAGGGTTGAGTACCTGCGGCAAATCACTCAGCGGATGATAGGCAGTCCAAAGTGTTTTGGAAGTATTACCAGGCAGGGTGCCCTTCCAGTTATAAGCAGTGTCGCGAATCGGCAATTTTCCATTGCTGAGGTAATAGATCGTATCCTGCTTATCTGCATAAACCAGGTTGTAGCCAGAAATAGCCCCCATTTGCAAGATCTTTTTAAACTCTGTAAAGTTTTTGGCTTTATTCATCCGAAACCATTGCTCTAAGGCCCTAATTTCATCCAAAGCGCCCGCTCTAATACTGAATGTTCCTTTTTTATTGACTACAGTCGGACCATATTTACTCCAATAGGCCGCTTTTTTCACCTGAATTGGCAGCAGACCTCCGATTTTGATTTTTAAAGGAATCATCTTTTCTTCTAAATCTACCCAGGCACCATCAAAACGGTACTGTTTAGCATTAGCTGGATTGATTTCTAATTGATAGACATCCAATTTATCCGGATAATTGACCGTATGTGCCCAACCTAAATTTTCGTTTACGCCATGTAAAATGCTAGGAGCACCCGGAAATAAGGCACCCAATACGTTCCAGCCTTCTCCGCTATTTAAATGGGCTTCGTAAAATGCAACCGGACCTTCTAATGGTTGATGCGCATTGATATTTAGAAATACACTTCCATCTGCTGTTTTAGCTGAATTGAATGCAAAGGCATTAGAACCTCCAGGTTTTAGAAAATCTAAAGTGGCAACTTTTCCATCAAAAATAGATTTGAGGGCCTGATCTGCTCCAGAACTGATGGCCAATTGCAAAACCGAGAAAGCGAGCATGTCTTTCGGTGTTACCGGAAAGAGTTCGGGCACCAAAACCTCTTTCTTATGCGTTTTTGCATATTGATTAAAACCCTGGCAGTAAGCAGCTAAAATAGTTTTGAACTCAGGAGAAATATCCTGCTCATAACGAGCATCTACCAGTTCTCTGGCTCTCAGCAACTGTACCACATAGTCAATCTGGGCTCCTTCTTTGCCCTTCAATAAGCCCAACATGGCTTTTCCGGCCAAATAAGAAGTTTGAATGGTAGCAAAATCATCTTCTGCATGCGCCCAAGCCAAACCGTAGGCTACCTCTGCATCGGTTTTACCGAAAATATGCGGGACCCCCCATTGGTCGCGGGCAATTTGAATATTGTTAGGGTTGATTTGTTGGCCAAAGAGCTCTGAACTGAAAATTAATAGTAACGCAAACAAGCAGGATTTATACATCTGAAATAGTTTTGTGTGACGAATTGATTGATAAAGATATCCCTATTAAATGAAAAAGTCCCCAGTGAATTGCTGAGGACTATCATTTAACGAATATCAATTAAATAACCTCTACGAATTCTGATTGAGGGCGCCTTACTTTTTTGGCATTCACCAGGTAATCGTTTGCCTCATCTCTGTTACCCACTGCCAATACCACCGCACTTTTTAAACCTTTTTCATTTAAAGCCAATGCCTGGTCTAAAGCGGCAGGATCAAAACCTTCCATTGGAGTAGAATCTACCCCTTCGAGGGCAGCTGCAACCAATCCAAAACCTAAGGCAATGTAAGCTTGTTTAGCAAACCATAACTGTAATTCAGCCGGAGATTTCCCATCAATGGCGCCTACAATCATTCCTTTAAAATCTGCCAAAGCCTCCAGCGGCATATTGCGCTCAGCAGCAATTTGGTTGATGTAAGCATCTACCTCTTTCAACCCGGCATTCTCCCAAACTGCAAATACTAACACAGCAGCACCTTCAGTAATCTGTGGTTGATTGTAGATGGCAGGTGCCATTTTAGCTCGTGTTGCTGCATCTTTAATCACCAATAGTTTAAATGGCTGAAGACCTAAAGAAGTCGGGGCCAGTTGAATGGCCTCTACAATACGGTTCAATTTATCTTCGGCAACAGGTGTATTGTTCATACGTTTAGTTGCATAACGCCAGTTCAGTTTTTCAATATAATTCGACATATTTTTCTGAGTTTATGAACACAAAAATATAAAATAGATGTTTAAACACCTATAATTAGAGTGTCATCTTATAAGTAAGAAAAGCAATAATAAATTGTTTTAGGTTGATTTAAAATAACTGCTGGGTGTGGAGCCTTTAATTTTTCGAAAAGCAGTATAGAATGCATTTCTTGAATTAAAACCGGCACTAAAGGCCATACCCTCAACGGTGTAAGATTTCCATTCCGGATTAGATTTTATGTTCTCTTCTATATAGGCAATACGATACTGGTTGATGTACTCCGGAAAATTGATATCGAATTTGTATTTAATCGCTTTAGAAATCTTAAGATCAGAGGCATAAATCTGAGCAGAAACCATCGCTACATTCAAATCATCTTTTAAGAATGGTTGATTTACCTGCATGTGAGTTTCGAGTTTTCGTATGATTTCCTCATACTCCATGTTTTTCCGGGTTCTCTGGAGGTTACTTTTTACCACAACCTCTTGCTTTTCTGGTACAACACGAATCAACTTAATTCCGTTCAATAAATCTGGTTTATACAACAAATAATACCAGGTAGCGATGTAGTAGACATAGAATGCAGCATCGGCTATACTCACAGAAGATGAGCCTCCATTCGACAAAAAAATTCTATGGTATTGCACTATAAAAATCATGACCAGACTGATAGTATTGAAAAAAATTACCCAATGAATAATAATTTTGTTGGCATTTTTAAATTGCTTGTTTTTTGTCTTATTGAAATTGATCAATAGTTTCCACTGCAGAATGTTGTAAATCAACATGAGTAAAAACTTAAGAAAACCATGCCAATATGAAGTAAGCAAACCCTCATAAACGCCAAATCGATTACCTTCTGCAAGCATCCCTTTTAACATAGCAACTTTCGATTCTGTCGAACTAAGATAAAAGGGGATTAATTCAATAAAATGTAGGAGGAATGGAATGAAATGCAGGATATCTGTTTTGTAAAACCGATTATCGGAATTAAGTAACCCCCTGATAAACAAGTAACACAGTGGCCCCCACATGTAGTGAAAAGGAGCTGCAGTTCGGAAAATGTGAGGGTATTGAACAATAAGTCCGCTAAACAGCAAGAAGGATATTAAGTACCCCCAAGCGGATATTAAATTGTAGACTCCGAAAAAAGTGTAGGACAAGTTTTGTCTGTTTTTAAATACCAGGACTAACCCGATCATCATACCAATGGAAAACAAACTGAAGTAAAATCCAGCAAGAAAATAACTCATAAATTATAATTCATTGATAATTTAAGGCATTAGGAAAATCCGTTTCATACTTGACAATCAGATAAAAATACCATTATAAATTTCAAGATGTAATAAATCCTTGTTCCTGATTTTGTAAAAGATTGTACCAAAAATTTTCACCTACAAGGAATAGTGGTTTTCTGAAAAAAAAATGCCACCCAATAATCGGATGGCATTTTAATGTTGTACCCAGGGCCGGAGTCGAACCGGCACGGTTTCCCATCGGTGTTTGAGACCGACGCGTCTACCAATTCCGCCACCTGGGCATCGCCTTAGCGGGTTGCAAATCTATTTAAACTCTCCCGTATTCGCAACAAATATTTTTGGCGGTACCAAATGTCCTTGATTTTGAGCAATAAATTCTGCTCTTCTTCCGTATTTAGCGAATCAAAACGCTGGGTATACTGTTCCAATTCATCAGATAGCCCTCGTTCCATATCATCAACCTGCGCAGTAATACGCTCTAAATTGATAGGATCTGATTCAAATTCCATTTCCATCAGGGCTTCATTCACCTCCATCATTTCCATTAAAAAATCCTGAGGCAATTGGTATTGCTCCTCTTCGGCCATCACGCCTTTTAGCTGAAGTACGTATTCCATTCGTTTTAGCGGATGGGACAAAACCTGAAAGGCTTTATTATTCAATGTGGAAAGTTCCAATATTTCCTGCTGCTTTTCATCCGATTCGTTGATGTAAAAATCGGGATGATACTTTTTACTCAGTTCGTAAAATTTACGTTTAAGAACGGCTTCATCCAGCCGAAAAGAAAGTGGCAGTTCATAAAGCTCAAAATAATTCATATCGAATTACTTGATAAAATGTTTAAAGATGTCGTTGCCAAAAACAAAAACCATGAGCGCCATCAGGATGAAAAAGCCAACCATTTGTGCCTTTTCCATAAAGCGATCGCTCAAAGGTTTCCCTTTGATCATTTCAATTAGCAGAAAAACTGCGTGGCCACCATCCAGCGCCGGTATCGGCAATAAATTCATGAGGGCAAGCGCCATTGACAATAAACCTACCAGACTCCAGAATTTAATCCAGTTAACCGTACTGCCGAACATGGTAGCAATTCCGATCGGACCGGTGAAAGCTTTATTCGCCTTTACTTCACCAGTAACCACTTTGGCTATTCCTTTGGCATTGTCCATGAATGAACCCCAAGCTTTGGAAGCTCCAATAGGAAGTGCGGCTACCAAATTATAATTTTTTGTTTCGGTAGGGATGTCAACTACTGGATTGATAAAGAAACCCAAAGCCCCCTCTGCATTTACTTTTGCAGGAAGTGAAAGGGTATCGGAACCACGTAAAACCCCGAGTTTGACTTCTTTATTTTTAGAGGTTTTTAATTGATCTTGTAGTTGATCGAAATAAGTTAATGGTGAAGAATTAATGCTTACAATCTGATCTTTGACCTTTAATCCGGCCTTTTCAGCAGGGCCCTCGGCGACCAATTCTTTAATTTCGCCTAATTTAATCCTAGGCTGGATGAATTGAGCGATGCCTTCGTCGGCCACTTGATCAAGGATATTTCCCGGCACCACGATCTCTTTTTGCGCTCCATTTCTTAAAACACTTAACTGGCTATTGCCCAGCAATACTTTTGAGCTACTTAACTCTTCGAATCGTTCTACAGATTGACCATTAACGGCGAGAATCCTGTCGCCCGCCTCCAGGCCAATGGTTTTGCCTACGGTTCCTGGTGCGATACCATAGGGCAATTTATCATTCGGAATGTAAGTTTCGCCATATTTAAAGGTGAGCATCCAAAAAATAAAAATACCCAGAATGATGTTTACCGTAACCCCTCCAAGCATGACAATTAGTCGCTGCCAAGCCGGCTTAGAACGAAATTCCCAAGCTTGCGGCGGTCCAGCCATTTGTTCGGTATCCATGGATTCATCAATCATTCCGGCGATTTTTACGTAACCTCCTAAAGGCAGCCAGCCAATGCCATATTCGCAACCTTTGTAATTGAAATGGAATAGTTTGAAACCCCAGGCATCAAAAAATAAATAAAATTTTTCCACCTTGATGCCAAAGGCCCTGGCGGCCCAAAAGTGGCCTAATTCGTGTAAAATCACTAATATCGATAATCCCAATAGCAGTTGACCTGCCATAATCAATCCGTCCATGTATTTGTTTTTAGTTTAGATGTTTAAAATTTAGACTTGTTACCAGCGTCTCGGCTAATTTACGGGTTTCTGCATCAGTTTGTAGGTAAACAGCCAGATCGGGTTGTGCTACTAATTTGATTTTTTGCATGCATTGTTCAATTACCTCACTCATTTGCAAGAATCCGATTTGATCTCTCAAAAATGCGGCCACTACTACTTCGTTTGCTGCGTTAATGATGCAGGGCATGTTGCCACCGAGCCTGAGCGCTTCGTAAGCTAGAGCCAGATTTCTAAATGTGCTCAAGTCAGGCTGCTCAAAAGTGAGTTGTGGATAATCCATGAAATTAAAACGCGGAAATTGGTTAGTCAATCGTTGCGGATAAGCTAATGCATACTGAATAGGCAGTTTCATGTCAGGCAAACCCATTTGCGCTTTCATGGAACCATCTTCAAACTGAACTAAAGAATGAATGATGGATTGCGGATGCACGACCACCTCAATCTGATCGGCTTGCAGATCAAACAACCATTTTGCTTCGATCACTTCCAAGCCCTTGTTCATCAGACTGGCCGAATCGATTGTAATTTTGGAGCCCATCACCCAGTTAGGGTGTTTCAAAGCCTGTTCTTTTCTCACCTGAGCCAAAAAATCACGATTTTTTCCTCTAAAAGGGCCTCCAGAGGCAGTTAAATAAATTTTTTCAATTGGATTTTGTGCCTCTCCCACCAAACATTGAAAAATAGCAGAATGCTCAGAGTCCACAGGTAAAATTTGCACCTTGTGTTTCTTAGCCATACGGGTCACCAGGTCACCGGCAACCACCAATGTTTCCTTATTAGCAAGGGCGATGTCCTTACCCGCTTCGATGGCTGCCAGGGTGGGTTCTAATCCAGCGAAGCCAACCAAAGCAGTTAAAACCACCTCCAAATTGGGCAGACAAACTACTTCTTTCAATGCAGTAGCGCCGGCAGCAATTTGAATATTTGTATCTTTTAATAAATTTTTGAGAATGGGAAGCTTTTGCTCGTCGCCAATTACCACCCATTGTGGGCGAAACTCCAAGGCTTGTGCTGCCAAAAGCTCTACATTATTTTGTGCAGAGAGCACTGCAACCTGAAAGCGATCTGGGTTTGATCTCACCACCTCGAGGGCTTGCGTACCAATACTTCCGGTAGCACCTAATATGGCAATTTGTTTAGTTTTCAAAGGTTTATTTGATGTATGTTATCAGTTCATCTGCAATTTTACGATCGTTGGATAAGCGTGGAACTTTGTTTTGTCCACCCAGCTTACCTTGCGACTTCATGTAATGGATGAAACTCCCCTGCTTTAAACTGCGGATGACCAAAGTTTGCAAAATTTTACCGGCTATCAAATCCCGGTAATAAACATTCTTTTGTTGTAAAGCCTCATCGACTCGAACTGCGAACTGATCCATATGTTTAGGAGCCTTGGCAAATTCAATAAACCACTCGTGGTATGGCAAGCCTTCCTCTGGTGGATTAACCTGAGGAGCCACTGTAAACTCAGTAATTTCTACCCCTTCTTGTTGCGCAACAGAAAGCAGGGACTCCTCTACTTCTTCCCCAATCACATGTTCTCCGAAAGCCGAAATGAAATGTTTAATTCGACCGGTAACCACAATCCGATAAGGATTTTTAGAAACAAACTTAACGGTATCGCCAATACTGTATCCCCAGAGTCCGGCATTGGTATTCAGAATCAAGGCATAATTTTCATTTAATTCAACTTCTTCGAGCGATAAACGTACAGGCTCCTTCTCATGATAAGTACCTACCGGGATGAATTCATAAAAAATACCCGAATTAAGTAAGAGCAACAGGCCTTTTTCAGTTTGTGAATCTTGGTAAGCAATAAAACCCTCAGAAGCCGGATAGGTTTCTATGCTATCCACTTTTTTACCGATACTTTCCTCCAAACGAGCCCGGTAAGGTTCAAAATTAACGCCGCCGTAAACAAAGAGGCTGAAATTTTGAAAAACATCTTTGATCTTTTTGCCCCCCGCAACTTCCGATAAACGATCAAAATACATCTGTACCCAGGGAGGAATTCCGGAAATCAATCTCATATCGGCCGATTTGGTTTCCTCAACAATAGCCTCCACTTTTTCTTCCCAATCCTCTATGCAATTGGTAGCAAAGCTGGGCATTCTGTTTTTCTGCAAGTAAGCCGGCACGTGGTGAGCTACAATTCCAGAAAGACGACCTGTTGGGATGCCTGCCTGCTGCTTCATCAGCGGACTGCCCTGCAGAAAAATCATTTTACCGTCTACAAAATCAGCTTTTCCGGTTTCGTGGATGTAAGTTAACAAGGCATTGCGTGCAGCTTTGATGTGCTCGGGCATGGATGCTCTGGAAATCGGAATATATTTTACACCCGATGTGGTTCCTGAAGTTTTGGCAAAATAGGCAGGCTTGCCAGGCCACAATACATGCTGTTCTCCCTGCACCACGCGATCAATGTAGGGCCTTAACTGCTCGTAATCTCTTATGGGCACCAATCGCTTGAAATCGGCGTACGTTTTGATTTGATCAAATTGATGATCACGGCCAAAAGCTGTTCCTGCAGCTGTTGAAATCAGTTTTTTGAAAACCTTTTGCTGGGTTTCGAGTGGATGTAGTTTCCAACGATCAATTTGTCGGACCACTAATGCGGCAAAGGGTTTACTGAACGCCGATTTGATCCCCATGATTATTTTGGATCCTGATTTTCGATCAAAATCTCTTCTTCCTCTGTATACTGATTCACCATCTGGCGATAGGCAATCATTAAGATCAAGCTTGAGAAGGGTATGGTAAACAATAAACCAACGAAAAATGCCAATGCTCCTAAAATATTAATACCTAAAATCACCAAAAATAACCAAAACAGCGACCAAAAGTGCCCCGAAGTAATGGTCCAACTTTGACTGATGGATTCGGTTGCTCCCGATTCCTGATCTACAATGAAGCAAAGCACAAAAAACAAACGGATAGACATGTAAAAGATCGGGATAATGATTAAGATCAAAATCGGCAACATTTCCCAGCTAAATGGCTGTGAAGTATCAATATTGGGGGTATTGAAGAAATAGATGGCAGCCAAAGCCGAAATAAATACAACTGCGATGGCACCCATTATGAGCTTAACGAGTATGAAATTAAGTGCTCGCATTACATTTGGTACAAAATCTGGAAATTCAATATCTACTTCGTCATCAATCAATTTGAAAAATACCTGATACATGGCCACCGCGATGAACGCATCGGCCAATTGAATAAGCACATTTTGTATTAAAGCTCCTGCAGTGCTTCTTTCGCCAAAAAAAGCTGCCAGAATGGAACTAAAAATAAACATGATCACAAACTGAACGGCAGTGAAGCCCATTACCACCCAAATATTTTTTTTGGCTACCTCCCAGGCAGCAGCAATGGTTTCTTTTACAGAGAAAGGTTTGTCCATTTAATTATTCAATTTTTAAAATGATTCGTTTCCAAAAATCCTGCATAAAACCCAGGCCATATGCAGTCAACTGCACGAAAACTGCAACAATGCTCAAAAATGCAACTTTTGCAGAGCTATTTACAGCCCAGGAATGGAAAAATATCAACAAAATATAAACAGCCAGTAAAAAATTACAGCTGGAGGCAATTTGCAGGTTCAATAAATTAGACAGCACTGTAAATAACAAAAAGAGGCTAAACATGGCCGGAAAAAAATGAACCAACTTGAGCTCTTTTGGAAAATGTTTATAAATGTTGATCCTAGCACGTCCAAAAAAATGCAACTGCTTGAAAAATTGAGTGAAATTGGTACGTCTTTTATGAAAAATTTTTGCTTCGGGGATGAGCCCAATTTTGAAACCCATCTCATGGATCCGGATACTAAATTCAATATCTTCTCCTAATCGGGTGAGTTTAAACCCCCCGGTTTTCTCCCAAACTTTACGCGAAATACCCATATTAAAACTCCGCGGGTGAAACTGCCCCAGGTGTTTTTTATTACCACGAATCCCTCCGGTGGTAAATAAAGAAGTCATGGCATAGCTGATGGCCTTTTGAGTAGGGCTAAAAGAACTATGCGCTGCATCAGGACCTCCATAGGCATCCAGCTGGTGTAATTCCAGATAGGCTTTCACCTGCTCCAGGTAATCGGCCGGAATTAAACAATCTGAATCGAAAATGATAAAATAATCACCCTTGGCATGCTTAAAGGCGAAATTTCGGGTAAAGCCTTGCCCCTCGTTCTCTTTGTAGAAATACCTCAGATTTAATCGATCCTGATAAGACGCCACGATGTCTTTGGCATCGATTTGAGAACCATCTTCAATCACCAAAACTTCAAAATTTTGGTATTGCTGCTGGGTGAGTGTGTGTAATAATTCATCAATTTCCTGCGGACGATTATAAAGCGGGATGATGATGGAAAAAAACATGGTGATTGAAGGCTTGGAACTAAATTCGTTTAGCGATTTGGTAGTGATTTCGTTCGGGAGCGTTTCGCGAAACCAGCTCGGCAATGAAGCCGGTTAAAAACAATTGGAAACCGACAATGATCGCAACAAGGGCAATATAAAATAAAGGCTGATCGGTTACATTACGGTAGGCATTACCTTTGGCAATATCCATCAATTTATCAACAATCAACCAGATGGTAATGCCCATACCGGCCATGAAACTCAGCACACCCAGTGTACCAAAAAAGTGCATGGGGCGTTTGGCGAACTTCCCCACAAAAAAGATGGATAGGAGATCGAGAAAGCCGTTAATGAACCTACTGAATCCGAATTTGGTTTGTCCGTATTTACGGGCACGGTGTTCTACCACCTGTTCTTCTATTTTTCTGAAGCCTGCCCATTTTGCAATTACGGGGATATAACGGTGCATTTCGCCGTATACCTCAATGCTTTTCACCACCTCCTTACGGTAGGCTTTCAATCCACAATTAAAATCGTGTAAATTATGTATGCCCGACATTTTTCTGGTGACAGCATTGAATAACTTAGTAGGAATGGTTTTGGTGAGCGGATCGTAGCGTTTCTTTTTCCAGCCCGAAATCAGATCCAGGTTTTCTTTCAGCATGCGCTCATAGAGCACCGGAATTTCATCGGGACTATCTTGTAGATCTGCATCCATGGTAATGACCACCTCTCCTTGAGCGGCTTCAAAAGCCACGTTGAGGGCTGCCGATTTACCGTAATTTCTTCTGAACTGAATGCCGCTGATAGCCGCATTATCCTTCTTCAGCGCCTCAATTACCTCCCATGAACCATCATTGCTTCCGTCATCTACTAAAATAATTTCGTAGGAATAAGCTTGCTCATCCATCACCCGCTTAATCCAGGCACAAAGCTCAGGGAGCGATTCTGCTTCGTTGTATAAAGGGATGAGGACTGAGATATTCATGGACATTTAATAGAAAAACGTGCAAATTTTATCAAAGAAACAATAAAATCTGCACGTTTTAAAGTATAAAGTTTTACTCTTCGTTGGTGGAAGCAAAGATGGGTTCTTCTTTTTTGAAGATTGCCGCGAAAATAAGCGACATCACAAACTGAATGAGCACCCCGGTTCCAAGTGTTTTCAGTAAATCCATGAAACTCGGGTTGAACTGACTTTTCATTCCTTCCATCACTTTTTCCATCGTTTTTTCAATGGTTTCTTCATCCATTCCAAACTTTTCGTAGGTACTGTAAAGGTTTTCAGAAACAATACCGGAGATCTTATCGTAAGCACCCGGTTCAATAAATTTATAGAATACGAAATTACCCAAAGCTGCCACCAGTCCGGCAATAAAAGCCATCAGGAAAATTCCCCTTAAAGCTTCACGGAAGGACCAAAAACCACCGATTTTCTTTCTTAAGTCGATGGTGAAATAAATATAGAGGCCCAGGGAAACCAACAACATCAGGATACCGAATGAAGTTGAGCCCATTAAGCCGGGAGAGATGTAATAGATGAGAATACCGATAATAAAAGACAATGCACCTACTACTAAGCCATTATTGGCAGCACTTTGATTTAGATTGTTTGAATTTGATTCCATATTTTGGTTTTATTGATGATTAAAATTAATAATTAATTGATATACTGCAATATCAAATGCAGGTTGAATCGCATTAGAGCTTACTTCTTCTTGCTCATGAGGGCTTGGCTGTGGATTCCGGAAGAAACACATCATTGAATAGAATAAATCTTTCATTTCCGTGTCATCTTTGATCTTTTCAGCCACTTTGGCAATTTCTTCTGCTGAACTTTCCATCAGGATCTGGTTTGCAATCACTTCCTCATAAATTCGGTGCTCATCCTGAAACTCATCTTCATCAACCAATAAAAATTCTTTTAGAAAATCGCTCAATTCGGGCTCTATGTCCTCATCCTGGCATTCCTTCAGGTATAACAAAACATTCAGCAATTCTGTTCCACGATCCAGCGTTTCTTCTTCTATGGCCTCCCATTCTGGCGAATCGAGGTAATCTTCCTCCAGCTTGTTCACATCATCCGTAAAGAAATTGATCAGCAATAAATCAAAGATGACTTCTCTTAGTGCATCAAATGCCGGCTGATCATCAAACGCCTTGTCCAAATCAGAAACCTTCTCCATGTAGGCCTTTTCGGCAGAAAATACATTTAGCAACTGTTTAATTAAAGGTTTGGCATCTTTTTGCACCTGCTGCCCATAAGCTTGCAAAGTAGCTTCAAGTGTATTTAAAATATGAGTATTCATTTCCAATTTATGATTTAGATGAATAAGTGATGCCTTTATTACAAGTGAATAGTACTTTTCCGATCAAGCTTTCTCCCATCAAGGGATGGTTGGAGCAACGGGATTGGTTGGAGTTGGCATCGAACACCCAGTTAGCCTTAGGATCGAATAGAACCAGATCAGCGGTTTCGCCGACTAATAATTTAGGGATTGGGATGTTTAATATTTTTCTGGGATTGATGGCTAATTTCTCTACGATTTGAACCGGTTTCAAACCAGCTTTCAGGGACATGGATAGCAAGGTTTGTAAACCCGTCATACCATAAGCTGCCAATCCGAATTCCACATTTTTAAACTCAATTTCATGAGGCGTGTGCTGCGAAACAATGGCATCTATGGTTCCATCTGCTAATCCAGCCAGCAGGGCCTCCCGATCTTTTGTTGAGCGCAAGGGTGGTTTAACTTTTAAATTACTGTCGAAGCCAGACAAATCATTTTCAGTAAACACCAGATGATGAACAGCTACATCGCAAGTAATTTTTAAACCTTTAGCTTTCGCTTCGCGGATGAGCTGTACTGATCTGGCTCCAGAAACAGTACTGAAGTGAATGCCGGTATCGTGGTATGCCGCCAATTCGATGTCACGACTGATCATCAGCTCCTCGGCCAGGCTCGGGTTTCCTTTTAAACCCAACAAGGTACTCATCGGACCTTCATTTATGGGCGCATGGGCGGCCAAGCCCGGATCTTCAGGATAGGAGAAGATCTTTGTCCCAATACCTTTGGCATAAAGTAAGGCCCTGCTCATCAAACCTGCATCTTTTACCGGCCGGTCTCCATCTGTGAAAGCCACAGCTCCCGCAGTTTTAATATCGTACATTTCGGCCAGATTCTCCCCTTTTCTCTCTTCACTAATAGCTCCCAGCGGATAGATATGAATTCCTTGCTGGGCAGACTTATTGACAATATAAGCGATCTCCGATTTGGTATGTAAAGCAGGTTTGGTATTGGGCATTAACGCTAGCGCTGTAATCCCACCAGCCATAGCCGCCCTGCTTCCACTTTCAATCGTTTCTTTCGTTTCCAAACCCGGCTCCCCAAAATTCACATTCAGGTCGCAAAAACCCGGCGCAATAAAACAGCCTTTCCCATCAATTAGCATGGCACCTGCCGGCGCTTTTAAATCGACACCAATTTCTGCTATTTTCCCATCACTGATGAACACATCTACCGGATGTTTACCATTGAAATCTGGATGTAGGACGTTGACAGAAGAAATGAATACTTTTTTCATGTGAATAGCCTGTTGGGGTGAAATAAAATACCAGTGTTTTCATTGCAAATGAAAACCTGCATTTGGAAAGAAGACTGATTGTATGGGAGATTTAAAAAAGAAAATAAATAACTAAGGTGGGTACTCGGAATCAGAGGAAGGACCTGTAGCTGATTAAATCTCATTAAAAAACAAAAATAGAAAAAATAACTAAAAGCCCTGATTTTCATTGCTTAATTTTTATCCAAAGCCTTGAGTAGGTACAAGGGAAAAAGAATAATTTTGCAACACATGATTCAAGTTAAGCGCATCGCTGAAATCTTCGGGCACCATCAGCCCATTTATACCGCCTGCAATTCGCAGAAAGCACATATATTTTTTACTGCAGGAAATGATAAAGGAGTAGTGGAATGGAGCCTCAAAACCCACGATTTTGTAAAAGTGATGATGCCTGTAAACTCGTCTGTTTATGCGCTTCATTGTCCACAAAGCGCTCCGCTAATGGCAGTTGGTGAAAGAAGCGGCAAAGCCAGCTTATTCCATTTTATTGACCAAAAAGTTTGTGCAGAACTCCGTTTACATACACAAGCTATTTTCGATATACAGTCCATCAACAGCAAAAATGAATTGTTACTTGCCTCCGAAGATGGAACGGTCTCAATATGGAATCTTGAGAACTATCAACTACTTTATCGGCTACAAGTCAGTAAAGGTATGATCAGGTGCATGGCCATCAGTCCCGATGAGCAATACCTCGCCATTGGGGCCAAAGACCATCAGATCTACATTTATAAAACAGAAGATTTTAGCTTAGTTAAAACATTAACCGAACACCAACTACCCATCACTTCCTTATGCTTTTCGCCCGATGGCAAATACCTGTTATCCGGCTCCCGCGATGCACAATTGAAAATCTGGCACAGCTCCGACTTCAGTTTGAAAGAAAATATACCGGCGCATATGTTTGCCATTTACGACATACAATTCCATCCAGATGGCAAACTCTTCGCAACGGCAAGTCGCGATAAATCGATTAAGGTATGGGATGCCGAAACATTCAGTCTGCTAAAGACCATTAGTGTTGAAAAGGGCTTTGAGGCACACCGTTTATCGGTCAATAAATTGGCATGGAGCTCATTTAACAACGAACTCATCTCTGTAGGCGATGATAAATTAATTCTGACATGGGCTATTACAGCCGAAGATCAATATGGAAGTAACGCAGAAAAATAATCCGCTTCACGGAAAAACCTTAGAACAAGTTTTACGGTACCTGTTGATGCATTATACTTGGCAGGAATTAGATGAATTGATCAGAATTAACTGTTTTCATTCCAAACCAAGCATCAAATCGAGTCTTAAGTTCTTGCGTAAAACTGATTGGGCACGCAAAAAAGTAGAGAAACTATTTATCGATACACTGGAATTTGGGAAAATCGTTTAATAATTCGCAGTTTGTGGCTGTGCTTACCCAACTCTTCACTATAAATCCCCTGGTGATCGATTGGATCGATCTTCACCCTTCCGGAAGCATGAATGATCCGATCTTGACCGAGCAATATGCCCACATGAATAATCCTGCCTTCTGCGTTATCAAAAAAAGCCAAATCGCCAGGCTTTGCGGCGGTCAGAAAATCAACAGTTTCCCCCTGTGTTGCCTGCTGTGCAGCATCACGCAAAATACGCATTCCGAAATGTTTGTAAACCAGTTGAGTTAAACCGGAGCAATCAATTCCCCAAGGGGTCCTTCCGCCCCACAGATATGGCGAATTCAGATAAAAAAGAGATACTTTTTCCAATTCAGCAGCAAATTTACCCGGCTCAGGCAAGATCGCCTGACCTTCGAATTGATACGTTTCTCCTCCGAAGTTGAATTGATTATTTTCAAAATTAGGTAGGGTACAACCCGGAACCAGGTAAATAGGTTCGCCATTTGGCTTGATCGCCCTCGGCAAACGATCTAAACCAATGATCCATTTTTGATCAGGCCATTTTTTAAATTCTTCAGCTGAAATGTGGATAGCCTGCTTGGGATCTATCCATCCTTCATAAGTATCATATAAAGTCCTGATGCGCATCCATTTCTCTAAACTTTCTATGATTTCAAAAGCATCGCCAAACAAGAGTTGAGTGTAAATTTCACTCCTGTCTGATGCTTCGGCACGAATGGGGGCGATACTTACCCTGCAAATTCCGAACTGAGATTTCATAGCACAAATTAAGCAGTTTTTGCATAGAATTTTGTTTGATGACCGAAAACAATCAAAATGCGTGATTTTTCGTTATTACTTTATGAAACAAGGACTCAAATTAGATCGGATTTTAATTGCTGTAGAAGAAAGCGCTTATTCCGAGAAGGCATGGTTGTATGGTTACCATTTGGCCGTATTGTTGAAAGCGAAAGTTGGGCTGGTGCATGTACTCGAACCTCCTGCTATCCCCACCTATGTTGGAAATATGGTGGTGGGTGAAGCCCCCAATATCATGGCAGACCTGATGACCATGCAGGAAGAGAGTACAAAAGCACTTTTCGACCGGATCAGCAAAAGGATGAGCGACCAGGTGCAGATTTACACCTTCGTCAAAATGGGTAATGTGAAAAGTGAAATTTTAGATTTGGCTGAAGAATGGAAAGCTGACCTGATTATTCTTGGTACCCACGGTAGAACGGGAATTGATCATTTTATTGCAGGAAGTATAGCGGAGGGCGTAGCAAGGAAGGCGCATTGTCCGGTATTGATTATTCCAACTCAAAAAAATAAAAAAGCCCCGAATGAAAATCCGGAGCTTCCAAAAATTTAATATTTCTGATTAAGCATCTAAGTGCAGCCAGGCTTTCTTGGCCAGCAATTGCTCTTCTGTTTCACGTACATTCTCATCATCCACACAGCAATCCACCGGGCAAACAGCAGCACATTGTGGTTCATCGTGAAAACCTACACATTCGGTACATTTATCAGAAACGATGTAATAAACTTCGTCTGAGATAGCAGCACGGGTTTCTTCAGCATCAATTTGCTGACCACCGAAATCAATTAGTCCGCGTAAGCCGGTACCGTCAGAAAAACGCCAGGCTGCTCCGGCATCGTAAATCGCATTATTTGGACACTCGGGCTCGCAGGCTCCGCAGTTGATACATTCGTCAGTAATTTTAATTGCCATCTTATGAATTAATTCTAATTGTAAATTTAATTTTGCGACACAATGTGTGCAAGGCATTTATAAAAACATACAAATATATGAAACTTGGAGATTTTTGATGGGTAAAACGAATTCAGACACAGAAAAAAGATGGGAGGCCTTGGCGGCTTTGGGCAATCTTTTAAGAAAAAAAGACCCCGAATTGGAACGACAAATCAAGCTTGCTGTTCAACAAAACGCTTGGTTCACTGAAAGCTTCGTCGAAAAATCAATCGATGCCCTGGCAGAAATGCTGAACAAAGAAGCCTTGAAGGAATGGAAAAGCTCCTGGGCTCATCTTCCAAGCCCTCAAAGTCCTAAAAGAGTAGGTCTAATTTTGGCTGGCAATATTCCTTTAGTCGGCTTCCATGATGTTTTGTGTGTATTAGCCGCCGGTCATGTTGCTTTGATTAAGTGTTCCTCTCAAGACCAACAATTGCTGCCTTATGTACTTCAAAAACTCTGTAAGCTGGAGCCCACTTTTGAGCAGCAGATCAGTTATGTAGAAAAACTGGAAAATTTCGATGCGGTTATCGCGACTGGCAGTAATAACTCTTCCCGCTATTTCGAATATTATTTCAGCAAAGTGCCCCATATCATCCGCAAAAACAGAAATAGCATCGGTATCATTAGAGGCGATGAAAGTGCTAAAGAGCTACAAGCTTTAGGGAACGATATTTTCGATTATTTTGGATTGGGATGCAGAAATGTGTCTAAAATAATGGTTCCAAAAAATTACAAATTCGATACTTTTTTTGAAGCGATTCAACCTTTCCAGCAATTGAGTCAGCACCATAAATACCTGAATAATTACGATTACAATAAGTCTATATTATTAGTAAATGGTGAACCACACTTGGATAATGGTTTTTTGCTAGTCAAAGAAGACGAAAAACTAGCCTCAGCTTTAGCAGTTTTACACTACGAAACTTATGAAAATGAAGAGGACTTGTGTAAACAGCTGATGGAGCAGCGTGAAGAGATCCAATGCATTGCCTGCATGCACTCATTAAATGTGAGCAATCAGGTGGTGGCTTTAGGGGCTACTCAAAAACCCCGGCTTTGGGATTATGCAGATGGACTTAATGTGATGGATTTCTTACTAAAGGACATCGATACAATTCCTGGAAAATGATAACTTTGATCCGATGTATATTATCAAAGTAAAAGGAGTAGCTAAAATACCCGACTATGTGCAGTTGCGGGACGAGCATTTTACCCTTTTGGCTTATTTCAGGGTAGATCGCCCCGATAAATCGCTCGATAAGATTGGATTGGGTGAGCATGCTGAATACATCATGAAAAAAATTAATGAACTTCCGTTTGGCCAGATCCTCAAACTAGAAATTTAATATGACAGATCAATCCCTTATCAGATTAACTGATGTAGATGTTTTTCAACAAAACCAACTGGTATTATCGAGGGTAAACCTACACCTCGACAAGAGTGAGTTTGTTTACCTTATTGGCCAAACCGGCTCTGGAAAAAGCAGTTTATTGAAAATCATTTACGGAGATCTGCACATCAAAACTGGTAGCGGCACGGTCGCTGGTTACGACCTAAAAAAACTGACTGACAATGAAGTTCCGTTCTTAAGACGTAAACTGGGGATTGTATTTCAGGATTTTCAGCTATTAACTGATCGTTCGGTTGAAAAAAACTTAGAATTCGTGCTTCAAGCCACCGGATGGACCAATGAAGCTGAGATTGCCGCCCGAATTAGAGAAGTATTGGATCAAGTAGGTTTGCGTTCAAAAATTCAAAAAATGCCATTTGAACTTTCGGGAGGCGAACAACAAAGAGTAGTCATTGCCAGAGCACTGCTAAATCATCCTGAGCTAATTTTGGCCGATGAGCCAACCGGGCACCTCGATCCAGAAACTTCTGAAGAAATTACCATGCTCCTGCGTCAGATCAGCCAGTCTGGAACCGCCGTCTTGCTGGCTACCCACGACTACCACATTATTCGCACCTTCCCTTCTCGCATCATCAAATGTGAAAATGGTTCGGTAGTAGAAAATGCGAGTATTTAAGCTTTCTATATTAGATTTAGCGACACTTTGTTAGCTAAAAATGAACATTATCTGACAGCTTGTCGCAAAAGCCATATTGGCAATAATTTTGACTATTAAGGGCAAAGAATTTTGAAACATGTCGAAAACGAAAAAAAATACCAAAGCAGCACCGGCTACAAAAGCAGAAAAACAAACGAGTAAAGTAAATCCGGACGAAACACTGCAAAAATTGAGTGCAGAATTGGCTGAGGCCAACGATAAATATCTTCGCTTATATGCCGAATTCGACAATTTTAAACGCCGTACGAGCAAAGAACGTATGGAATTATTACAAACTGCCGGCAAGGAGGTGATGATATCGCTCTTGCCTGTGTTGGATGATTTTGAACGGGCACTGAAAGCGATGGAAACTGCCACAGAAATTAATGCCGTAAAAGAAGGCGTTGCTCTGGTACAGCATAAACTGAAAAATATTTTAAACCAACAGGGACTGAAAGAAATGGAAGCCAAGGGCAAAGCTTTTGATGCAGATTTGCACGAGGCCATTACCAATATCCCGGCTCCTACTGGGGACTTAAAAGGCAAAAATATCGACGAACTGGAAAAAGGATACTACCTGAATGACAAGGTGATCCGTTTTGCAAAAGTAGTGGTAGGACAATAATCATGGCAAAAAGAGATTATTACGACGTACTCGGGGTTGCCCGAAATGCCAATGCAGAGGAAATTAAAAAAGCCTATCGCAAACTGGCTATTAAATACCATCCGGATAAAAACCCTGATGACAAAGCTGCTGAAGAAAAATTCAAGGAAGCAGCTGAAGCTTACGAGGTTTTGAGTAATCCGGAAAAGAAACAGCGTTACGATCAGTTCGGACATGCTGGAAATGCAGCCGGTGCCGGTGGTTTTGGCGGTGGCAGCATGAACATGGAAGATATTTTCAGCCAGTTTGGTGACATCTTCGGTGGCGGCAGCCCTTTTGAGAGTTTCTTTGGTGGCGGTCAATCCTCCAGAGGTGGACGCCGGGTAAGCCGTGGTAGTAATCTTCGCATCAAAGTAAAACTGACTTTAGAAGAAATTGCCAAAGGTGCCGACAAAAAAATTAAAGTAAACAAACAGGTAGTTTGCCAAACCTGCGACGGTACGGGTGCAAAAGATAAATCTTCATTTAATACCTGCCGCACTTGCGGAGGTAGTGGAGCCGTACGCCGTGTAACCAATACCATTTTAGGCCAGATGCAAACCACCAGTACCTGTCCAACCTGTAACGGTGAGGGTACGCAAATTACTGCTAAATGTGGTAGCTGCCAAGGTGAGGGATTGAGCCGTGGGGAAGAAACCATCAGCATCCAGATCCCGGCCGGCGTGAGCGAAGGCATGCAGCTTTCCATGAGTGGCAAGGGAAATGCAGCCCCACGTGGTGGCGTTCCGGGTGATCTAATTATTTTAATTGAAGAAATTCCGCATGAAACGCTGAAGCGTGATGGGAACCATATCATCTACGACCTGCACATCAGCTTTGTGGATGCGGCAATCGGCGCCAGTGTGGAAGTACCCACCATCGACGGCAAGGCCAAGATCAAAATTGAGCCGGGCACCCAGGGTGGTAAGATCTTGCGACTGAAAGGTAAAGGTATTCCGGAAGTGAATTCTTACCACCGCGGCGACCAATTGATCTATGTAAACATCTGGACGCCGAAAGCTTTATCAAAAGAGGAGCGAGAAACTTTAGAAAAACTACAGGACTCGCCAAATTTTAAACCACAACCGGGTAAGTCTGAAAAATCATTCTTTGAACGAATGAAGGAATATTTTGGTTAAATATTGGCCCCGATTATTCGGGGCTTTTTTTTGTAACGTTTCCCAATGGCTTTTATCTAAATTCAAAGCATCAAATCGAACTATGCTCAGTATCAAAAACATTGTTAAACAATATGCCCAGCACCGTGCCCTCGACGGCGTGAGCCTTGAGGTAGAAAAGGGCAGTATTTTTGGCCTTTTAGGGCCTAATGGAGCGGGCAAAACCTCGCTCATCCGTATCATTAACCAGATCACCGCTCCAGACCAAGGAGAAGTGTATTTTAATGGTGAAAAACTGAATCCGGACCATATTTCCAAGATCGGTTACTTGCCCGAAGAACGCGGCTTGTATAAAAAAATGACCATTGGGGAGCAGGCCCTTTACCTGGCCCAACTAAAAGGCTTATCCAGAAGCGAAGCCATCAAGCGCATCAAATACTGGTTCGAGAAAATGGACATGCAAACCTGGTGGGATAAAAAAGTGGAAGACTTGAGCAAGGGCATGCAGCAAAAGGTGCAGTTTGTAGCCACCGTTTTGCACGAGCCCGAACTCATCATCCTCGATGAACCTTTTTCCGGTTTCGACCCGGTGAATGCCGAAATTGTGACCCAAGAGATTCTGGAGCTGAACCGCAAGGGCACCACCATCATTTTCTCCACCCACCGGATGGAATCGGTGGAGCAATTGTGTGACAGCATTGCGCTCATTAACCGTTCGCATAAAATTCTGGATGGCAAGGTGAAGGACATCAAAAACAGCTATCGCGATAATACCTTCCACCTGAATTACAGCGGTGCTTTCCCAGCAGAAAAAGCCGGTTTGTTCAGCATCGTTAAACCTGCCGATAGCGAAAACGTAACGGTAAAAATTGCCGCAGGTAAAACGCCGAATGATTTATTAAGCTACCTGCTGCCCAGCATCCAAATTCTGGAACTGAAAGAACAGGTACCCAGTATCAACGACATTTTCATTCAGAAAGTAACCCAATTAAGCTAAGCCCAATGAACAAGATATTACTGATTATTCAACGTGAATACCTGAGCCGGGTAAAGAAAAAATCATTTTTAGTAATGACCTTCCTGGTACCTGCACTCATCATCGGCATGTATGGCCTTATCGCCTTTCTTACTGTTAAAGGTGGCGACAAAAAAGCCCAGGTAAAGGTGATAGATGAGAGCGGTATTTTTGCAGGGAATTTCAAAAATAACAGCTCGGTCAATTATATCACCACCAAAGAAAGTTTAGACGCTGCCAAAAAAGAAGCGACCGAAAGTGGCGAAGGATTTGTGCTCTATATCCCTGCAAATATTGAAAGTGACGGGAAAATTGAATTATTCTCCACCAAAAAAGCAGGTCTATCGGCCGTATCGAATATGGAGAAACAGATCAATGATTTGTTACGCAACAAACAATTGAAAGATGCGGGTATAGATCCTGCTACGCTTAAAGAAATCGATCCGGATGTAAACATCGATTCTATTGAATTGAGCGAAGAAGGCGAAAAAGACAGCAGTGCCGGAGCGGCTTATGCCATCGGCTTTGCTGCTGCTATTCTCATCTATATTTCCTTGTTTATTTACGGTGCTCAGGTAATGCGTGGGGTGATCGAGGAAAAAACCAGCCGGATCGTAGAGGTGGTGATCTCTTCAGTAAAACCTTTCCAACTGATGATGGGCAAAATCATTGGCGTTGGTTTGGTAGGACTCACTCAGTTTATCTTATGGATCGTATTGTCAACCACGCTCACGGGAGCTGCAGGTAAACTGTTACTAAAAGATAAAATCGATCAGGTAAAAACGGAGGTTAGCGTAAACGAAGCTGGCAAAACTATTGAGCAAGTAAATGCGGAGGGACCAGCGGCAAAAATATTAAATGCCATTCAGACTTTAAATCTACCTTATATCCTGGGCTGCTTCTTGGTATTTTTCCTGGGTGGATATCTTATATACAGTGCGCTTTTTGCCGCTATTGGGGCCGCTGTCGACAATGAGACCGAAACACAGCAGTTCATGTTCCCGATCACTATGCCCCTTCTTTTCACTTACATTATGTCTTTTAGTTTCATTGTAAACAATCCGGACAGTACCCTTTCGTTCTGGCTAAGTATCATTCCGTTCACCTCGCCTATTGCGATGATGGTTCGCCTGCCTTTTGGCGTACCCGCATGGGAAGTAGCCTTATCTATGGTGTTATTGATCGCTGGATTTTTATTTACCACCTGGCTGGCAGCAAGAATTTACCGGGTGGGTATCTTGATGTACGGCAAAAAAGTGAGTTTTAAAGAATTGGCCAAATGGCTTACTTATAAAGAATAAGGATGTCCAGTACCAAACAGAACCTGATTGAAGCTGAGCAAAAAGCTTTACAACTTTTCGACAGCTTAGAACAGCGAGGGTTGATTTGTGCCGGTAAAACCGAAGAAGAACTGAACGATGAGGTGTTTGAACTGGCCAAAGAATTGTTCGGCATAGAAAAATACTGGCATAAACGTATTATCCGGGCCGGTAAGAACACGCTCCTTCCCTACAATGAGAATCCACCGAATTTAACCTTACGGGATGATGAGATCCTTTTTCTGGATTTTGGCCCCATTTTCGATGAATGGGAAGCAGATTTTGGCCGCACTTATGTAATAGGGAATGATCCGATTAAACTGAAACTGAAAAACGATCTGGAACCCATTTGGCAGGAATGCAAAGCATTTTATGCAAGTAAGACTTCCTTAACGGGAGCCGATTATTATGCACATGTGGTTTCCGTATCGAAAAAATACGGCTGGGAGTTTGGCGGACACATGGCCGGGCATATCATCGGACATTTTCCGCACGAACGTCTGGAAAAAGAAATCAAAGACAATTATATTCATCCCGAAAACCTCACCGATATGTTTGGCCCAGATAAGTCAGGGAACCCACGTGAATGGATTTTGGAGATTCATTTAGTTGATCGCAAACGTGAAATTGGGGGATTTTTTGAGCAGTTGCTGAGCGTTTAAATCAACTTCAACAATTCTTCATACAAACGATGGGTAGGCAAGCCCACCACATTGGTGTAGGAACCATTGATGCGCTCGATACCGATTAAACCAATCCACTCCTGAATACCATAAGCGCCGGCTTTATCCATCGGCTGACCGGTGGCGATATACGACTTGATTTGCTCTGGGCTCAGGGTTTTAAAGTATACTTCCGAAGTTTCTACAAAGGAATGGAGCTGGTGATCTTTCAGCAGGCAAACACCCGTCATCACTTCATGCTTGCGGCCTGAAAGCATCGACAAGATCTCAAAAGCATGTTCGTCATTTTCGGGCTTACCCAAAATCTGTCCTTCTACACAAACCAGGGTGTCGGCGGTGATCACGATTTCGTTTGCAATGTCCTCATCAAATGCTTTGGCCTTTTTTTCGGCGATGTACAAAGCTACCTCAGCCGGACTCAGGCTTTCGGGATAACTCTCATCCACTTCTTTTAAAACGACACGAAAATCAAGACCCAGCAATTTCATCAATTCCTGACGGCGGGGGGATTTAGAAGCTAAAATGATTGGGGGAAATAAAAACATGATGTTAGGCTTTCGCCGAGGGCTGTTCATCCAGCCATAAACCCTGAACTTTCAATACTTTCTCAATGACATCGCGAACACAGCCGGCACCACCTTTTATGGGTGAAATATAGTTGGATATGGCTTTGATCTCTTCGGCAGCATCGGCCGGACAAGTGGGCAAACCTACTTTTTTCATCACTGGAAAATCCGGAATATCATCGCCCATGTAGAGTACCTGTTCAGCTTGTAAATCGTGAATCAACAAAAACTCCTCAAAGGCATCGGTCTTGGTATCCACACCGATATAAATATCTTGAATTCCCAAACCTTTCAACCGACTGACCACGCTTTGGGAACGGCCACCTGAAATGATGGCAATCGGAAAACCTCGTTTTACGGCAAGCTGTAGCGCATAGCCATCTTTAATGCTGAATCGGCGTAACTGCTCTCCGGTTTCGGTCACATGTACCAAACCGTCGGTGAGTACACCGTCCACATCGAAAATAAAGGCCCTGATTTGGGAAAGTTGACTTAACATTTGCGGATTTGTCGGTTTATCAAACTTAAAACTATGAAAAATAGTCTAATTGCCGAATGGACAAATCGGCTAATTGCCAAATAGAATTATTGGTTATCTCGCCATTCGTACACCCAAGCGGACTGAATTTGCTCCAAGTGGCCTTCGTTACATTCTTCGCGTTTTCCGGCAAATGAAGGAAGGCTCAGTACCCACTCCATCAAATCGGTAAAGCGAATGCGGTATATTTTAGGTTCTCCAAACTCATCGCCAAATTTTTCGTACAAACCCATGGCAATATCTTCGTAATCGTTCCAATAAATGGGTAAAGCGTATTTATCGTCAATCATAATTAATGTCCTAAAAACTGGCTTTGGTCTGGTAAAGTTACTTCAATATCGCCATCAATTGCTACGCATTGGCAACCCAAGCGGGAATTGATACGTGGATTAACGGCTCTATCTATAAAATCTTCTTCTTTATCTGAAATTTCCTGTAAATGATCCATGCCCTGGTTTACATAAATGTGGCAGGTACTGCATCCACAAACCCCGCCGCAATTGTGTTGTAGCTCAATGCCGTTATCCATGCACACGTCCAGCACTGACTCGCCTTTGGCAATATCTAATACTACAGGAGACTTATCGGCTTCTTCAAAATTGATCTTGATCTTGAAAATATTCATCGCAGCGCAAAATTAAAAAAATTAGGCGTGCCTGTGGAATACTATCGTAAATTGACTATGCTCTGACTGAGCAAACGGTAGATTTCTTGCAGTTGGGGCTGATCTTTGAGCGAATCGAGGTGCTTCTGAATGGTCAGCTTATCATTTCGGATGGCAGGGCCTGTTTGCACCTCAATGGGCAAATTGAAATGTACCTTGGCTGCGGTTTCAGCAATCAAGGGTCTGATCAGGTCAAAATCCAATTGTCTGGTTGCCAAAAGCTCTTGTGCAATGGCATACATGTGATTACTGAAATTACAGGCGAAAACGGCAGCCACATGTAAAATCAATCTTTGAGCGGAATCTAATTCCAGAACTTTGGTACTTAGCTTAGCTGCAAAATCTTTCAATAAAATTAATGATTCAGGATTATTAGACTCAATGATTAAAGGTATTACACTAAAATCAACTTCCTTTTCATGCGAAAAGGTTTGCAAGGGATAAAAAACCCCGATTTTATTGGATGCAGGTTCAAGTACAGACATGGGAGTAGACCCGGATGTGTGCACCACTAATCGATCTTTAAGTGACAGTTGCTGAGCCAGTGCAGGCAAGGCATCGTCCGTTACAGATAGGATGTAAAGATCGGCATCGAGTCTGAGTTTTGAACTATCACTGATCGATTCGCAATTAAGTTTTGCGGCCAATTTCGCAGCATGATCTTGAGTACGGCTATAAACCTGTAGAAACGACGCTCCTGCTTTATGCAAAGCCTGGCCCAATTGTGTGGCCACTCGACCGCTGCCCAGCAGGATGATGTTCATTTTAGGTGATTTTAAGTTCCTTATTTCTCCTAAATATAGACAATAGGAAACCAATGGTCATGATGATGGCACCCGCCCAAAATAAATTAATGTAAGGGAACATGATCGCCTTCATTACAATCCAATTTTTCTCCGCTTTTGGTTTTTGATAGATGCTTAGCTCCAGTTTATCTTCTTTTGGAAGAATATTAGTAAAGCGAAGTTTCATTCCTAATTCATCGATGGTTTTACCAAAATCGTAGGAGTTATTTCCTTTGATTAAGAAGGCCGGCTCTACTTGATAAGTCTTTTGCCCAGCAAACACTTCCAGACTTAAAGCTACCGAGACATCTCCTTTAGACAGCGGAATATTTTGGATCTTGGCTTGACGGTTTACAGATTTCACCCGGATAATGGCATCCCTTACCCGGATAGAATCACCCGGCTTTACTTGGTAAACCACGGGCTTGCCATAATCTTCTTCGTCAGTGTGGCCTTCATGCGGTTCGTGCTCTTCTTCTTCTTTTAAAGGCACACTACTTACATGCGTGTAAATATCTTTCCATAAATAATGGCGAGTATCGGGCGATGCGATAATCTGACGCATCTTGGCATTTTGTTGTGCATTTGGATACAGATCGAACTCTTCGGTAATTTGACCAGTTTTCTGGTCGATCACTTTATAGTTGACACGATAATAAGTGTTAGGACCCGAAGTGGAATCGCCAAGGTAGGTTACCGTATACTGATCCATGATCACCGGTTCGTTTTCGTAGAGAATGATGTTTTCTCTTGGATTGTTATCCTTAGCAAAGGCATCCCCAAAACCAATTCCGCTGGTATTAATTGAAATAACCTTGTTGGTAGCTGCAGCCACCATTGCACCAATTAACAACAGCCCAAATCCCACGTGAGCCAGGGCAGAACCAGCCAGTTTCCATTTGCCTTTGATCGCTTCATACAAAATATGCATGTTGGCAATCACTGAGAAAAGCGCTGCAAAGGTGAGCAGCATGTATCCTACATTGGTGTAAATACCACATATGTAACCCGTAAGTGCAGTGGCGATTACGGAAATGAGCAAGGCTCTAAGCACCTGACGGTAGAATTGCTTAGGGTCTGATTTTTTGTATTTGAGATATTGTGTAAAACCAGAAATGATGGCCGTTATGATGGCGAAATTAATCTGCCACTTGTTGTAATGCGCCACTACTTCGGTTGGAGGTGCAATCTCGGTACCAAAAATCCGATTGAATACTGGGATAGAAGTGGTAGCCAAGATTTGTAAACATGCCAATACTAAAATGATGGCTCCAATGAACAACCAAAATTCTCTTGAGTACGTTTCTTCTTCTTTTTTAGAAAAAGGCAATGATTTCCAACGAGCCCAAATCAAACCGATGGCGATGAGCTTGAAAGCGGCAATGTAAAGATACAACTGCCAAAACATACCTAAATCTGTAAATGAGTGCACAGAGGCCTCACCTAAAATACCACTGCGGGTAAGGAAGGAAGCATAGAGCACCAACACAAAACTGATGAGTGCCAGAAAAACAGAAGTAAAATAAGCCTGACCGCTATTTTTATAAGCCAGCATCACGTGCACAGCTGCAATGAGTGTTAACCAAGGGATTAAAGATGCATTCTCAACCGGATCCCAAGCCCAAAAACCGCCAAAGTTTAAGGCTTCGTATGCCCAGAAAGAGCCCATAATGATACCCGCTCCCAGTACCATGACCGCAAACAGTGACCAAGGCAGGGCAACTTTGATCCAATCTTCGTAACGTTTTTGCCACAAGCCGGCAATTGCAAATGCAAATGGGATGATCATGGCGGCAAAGCCCATGAAAAGGGTGGGCGGATGGATGACCATCCAATAATTTTGCAACAAAGGATTTAAGCCATTACCGTCGGCTATTAAACTCAGGTAATCGGGTCTCGAGAAAACCGGCGCATCCATGGCTTCTCTCAATAAGATAAAAGGAGAGCTACCCACCCTGATGCCCAAAATCTCAACACCTAATAACATGGAGGCCAAAAATACCTGAGAAAGCATCACCACGGTCATTACCGGACTTTCCCAACTCTTGGCCCTAAACAGTAACACTAAACCTAAAATCGACTGCCAGAAAGTCCACAGCCAAAAACTACCTTCCTGCCCTTCCCAAAAACTGGAAATGATGTAATAAACCGGCAAGGAACGCGAAGAATGGGCCCATGCGTAATGGTATTCAAAAAGGTGATTATAAATGATGTAAAATAAGCTGCTTCCTATCCCGATGACCGCCAAGAAATTCAAGGCAAAAGCAAAACGGGCAATTTTGCGCCATGAACCATCTGTTTGATCTCTGATGCTATCAAAATAATAGGCCAGGGTGGCAAGTAAAGCAGTTCCGAATGAAAGTACTACAAAAAACTGACCCAGTTTGCCGGGTAGGAGCTGCTCGCCAATAAATACCGTATCCATGTTTGTGCTTGATTAAGTGGCCGACGTGGATTTCACCTCTACCTGATCTTTGTTGTATTTTGAAGGACATTTCATCAGCATTTTTGAGGCATGAAACTCATCTCCCACCATTTTGCCGGTGAGTACAATGTTTTCAGACTTCTCAAAATCCTGAGGTTTGGTTCCGAAAAAAACCACCTTACAAACCTTGCCGCCTTTGTCCTTCATGTAAAAAGAAAAATAATTGGCGTCTACCTGAGGATTGTAGACCATCGATTTTTGCAAATCCAGATTACCTGATACATAACACTCTGTTTCAGATGCTTTAGCATCATCAAAATCACCGTAAGTACTCGAGTCTGCATAAACGCTGATAATTACGCCAATGGAAACTGCAATAATGATCAGACCGATGATGGAACTTTTCTTCATTTGTAACCTGCTTTTTATCTGCACAAAAGTACGTATTATCCATTTTAAGGCATTACGAATTGAGATATTTATTGATGTTTTTTGTCATCATAACATCAATAAATAAAAAAGGGATGCTGAACTGGCCAGCACCCCTTTTTCTTGGTTAATTCAACAACAAATTAAGGCCAAATTCCCATGTTTGAGTAAGATACTGCGATCTTATCAATGGCGTTCACGAATGCCGCAATACGCAGGGTTTCAATTTTCGGATTAGCCATTTTTACATCACGAATCTCGTGGTAAGAACGGATCATGGTATCTTCCAATCCGGAGTTTACCAATTCTAATTCAGTAGCTCCTTTTACAATCACACTGCGTTGCTCTGGACTAAGTTTTACGCCAGTAGTTGCTTCTACCATATTTACCAGGTTTTGGTTGGCCGTTTCTTCGTAACGCTTGTCCATACGGCCAAATGCTACGTGCGAAAGATTTTTCAACCATTCAAAATAAGAAACCGTTACCCCACCTGCATTGCAATACATATCGGGAATAATGATACCGCCTTTTTTCACGAATAATGCTTCGGCACCCGGAGTGGTAGGACCGTTTGCTCCTTCAGCAATTACTTTTGCTTGAATACGGTTAATATTTTCTTCGGTGATTACATTCTCCAAAGCAGCAGGAACCAAAATATCGCATGGCTGCTCTAATCCTTCTGATGAATTTTTGAATTCTTTTTGAGCACCTTTAAAGCCCAGAATTGAGCCGGTAGCTTTACGGTGGTTAAATACTTCATCGAGGTCTAAACCGTTTTCATTGTAAACGGCACCTTCGTATTCACACAAACCAACTATGATTGCACCATATTCAGCCAGGAACTTAGCAGAGTGGTAACCCACATTACCCAAACCCTGAACGATTACATGTTTACCTTGTAATCCTGGAGTCAGACCAAGTGCTTTCATGTCTTCAGCAACGGAAACACATTCACGAACAGCAATGGCTACTCCGCGACCGGTTGCTTCGCGACGACCGGCAATACCATGTAAAGCGAGCGGCTTTCCGGTTACGCAACCCAAGGCATCTAACTGTCCGGGGTTCATGGTTTGGTAAGTATCGGCAATCCAACTCATTTCGCGTTCACCCGAACCGTAATCAGGTGCAGGAACGTCGATGGCAGGACCAATAAAGTTCTTTTTTGCCAGTTCTACCGTATAACGACGAGTGATATTTTCGAGCTCGGCCACGGTATAGTCTTTAGGATTGATTTTGATACCACCCTTTGCACCTCCGAAAGGCACGTTTACGATGGCACATTTATAAGTCATCAATGCGGCCAAAGCCATCACTTCGTCTTCGTTCACCATATCGCTATAGCGAATACCACCCTTGGTGGGCGACTTGTGATGAGAGTGCTCCACTCTCCATGCATCTATTACTTCTACCCCATTCCCTTTTCTAATTGGAAAACGGAAACGGTATACACTGTTACAAGATTTGATTTGATCTAACAAGCCAGCATCGTGGTTAGTGAACTGTGCTGCATGATCAAAAAACTCACACACATCTCCAAAAAAACTCAGTTCCTGATGTGCTGCTACTTTTGAATTAGCCATAAAATGAATTTTAGTTTTATTAAACGCTTAGGTTTAGATATTTGGCGCAAATTTGAGTGAAAAAAACCCATACCTGCAAATAAAAAATTACTAAGTGTAAAGCTTACACGCTTGATTTTTAAATTAAATCGATGAATAAATCAAATTAAAATCAGTTTTTGCTAGATTTTATCTTTTCAATTTTACTGATTCTTTTATCCATTGAATAGAGATAAAACAATAATCCAATAAAAATTATTACCATCACCCCAACGACTACATAGATCATTCCAGATGACCTAAGGCCATCTGCAATCGCGACATCGCTTGTTACCTGGGCCGGTACTCTAAAAACAGATAGCAGAGCACACAAAAAAAAGAACAGTCTTTTCATCATTTTGAATTGTTTTCAATTAAACGTAAACGGTATTTCAGGTTGGCGATCCATACGCCTACTAAAATCCACGCCAATACAGCGGGGTAAAATACCAGGCGCATGCCGCTATCCAAATCATAAGAATTAAAACCCGGATTGCCACCGTTCCCAGGATGTAAAGAATCGGTCATTCTTGGCAAAATGAACAATAATACAATCATCACCGGAAAAGAAAAAATATTATAAACAGCCGAAATTCGGGCTCTTTTTTGCTCTTCATCCAAGGCTCCTCTCAAAACCACATAAGCCAAATACATGAGGGTAGAAATCGCTGCACTATTCAATTTAGGATCGTTTGGCCAGGGCGCTCCCCAAGTATAATTAGCCCATATCATACCGGTTGCTAAGCCCAAGAAACCAAAAATAATTCCGGTATTGACCATTTCAACAGCGAGTAAATCGTGTTTTTCGTCACCCGAGGCCAAATACTTGATGCTGTAAATTACCGAGATGAGGTAAAGAATAATCATGGTGAACCACATGGGCACATGAAAGTATAAATTACGGATGGTCTCATGTAAAATTGGAAGTCGGGGTACTTCCAACAATAAGCCGGCAATTATGGAATAAATTAAGAGCAATGAAGCTAAAATTTTCCACCAGTTTCTACGCATAGCTCAAGCAATTAGTCTCGCCAAATGTAAGGAAATAACAACAAAGAAACGGCAATGACCATGACATTAATCAGGCTTAAAACACCTATCTCGTCGTAGCTTACCGTACGATCTAAACCATCCATTGCATTCTTGGAGAGTTTGATGAGTAGCATCAACAATGGAATGATCACCGGAAAGCTGAGTATGGCCATGAGTGTGCCGCTATTATTTGCTTTGGCAGCAATTCCGGCAATAAGTGTGAAAACTACTGCAAAACTGATGCTGCCCAATAATATTGAACAGAGATAAAGCAAGGGATCGCCCAGCGGATTTTTAAAAACCAAGGAATAAAAAAATATGGCCATTATCGACAGCAAAAGCATCAGCAAGATGTTGTAAATAATTTTTGATAAGATGATGGCTTTAGGAGAAGCGATACTATAGAGGTACAACTGTCGCCCTCGACTTTCTTGTACAAAACTTTTGGCAACTGCATTTACTGAAGCGAATAGCATGATGATCCAAAACAAAGCGTTCCAGGTGAGTGGAGCCACTACGCGAAAAGAGAGATAACAAACAAAAATGGTTGAAACTACATACAACAGAATGCCGTTAAGGGCAAAGCGTGAACGCCATTCTAAAACGACCTCCTTCAGCAGCAGTGCTTTCAGCTGTTTCGTTAAACTCATCCCTGCAAAGATAATCCATTTCACATAGTCTTCTACTTTAATAAGCACTTGTATTTTCAAACATGTTCTATTTCAAATTGCAATTGAGCTTGGCATTATTTGCATCAAAGCAAATGAGACCCGTTAGGCAGGTGTGGGTCAGGCCAAACTTTTTTGAACCGGAATGCGCTTGTCTACTAATTTAAACCAGAGCGGCGGAATTAAAGCAGGCAAGAACATACTGGTATAACCACCCGGCAACACCGGACTATTTTGATAGGAAACTAACTTATTAAAGGGCTTGGCTGCATGAAAATGATGATCGGCATGACGGCTGAGATCGATCAAAAAGTAACGACTCACCATCTTATCGCTTTGCCAGGAGTGCATTTCATTCACTCTTTCTTTATTATCTCTACTCAAGCCATAATGTTCGATGTAATTGGTGTATTCCAGCAACAAATTAGCCAATATAGCCTGCATCAACACCGCCAAAGCTACTTGGTATCCAAAAAAATAAGCAATCAGCAGGGTGATGAAGATAGCCCCAGACAACACAGCAACGACATAATTATTTAAACCAAAAGGAGATCGCCCCTGGTTTTTCAAGCGTACTTTTTCTAATTCTAGTGATTGCATGAACTGCCCCCTTACAGTTCGGAAAAAGAAAGCATAGAAACTTTCTCCCTTTTGTGCAGTGACTGGATCATGACCCGTACCCACCCATTTATGATGAATACGTAAGTGATGAACGTAGAAATAGGGGTTGAAAACGGAAAATAAAAGCAAGCGGCCTAAAAAATTCCAGAATACCTGTTTTTTATGAATCAACTCATGCGCAATCACAATCCCTAAGCTGCCTGAAGCAGCTCCGGTTGATAAGGCTGCGCCAAAAATCCAAAATCCAGTTAAATAACCCTGATATACGCCATAAGCCAAACTGCCAATGGCAAAAAATTGTGCGACGAGCACCAAAAACATCAAGAGATCAGGGAGTACATCGTCGACACCTTCATCATTATTTTTGTCCTCAGGAAGCAGGACTTCTGCGAAAGCTAAAATGACAAAGACAAATAGAAAATTACTGAGACTGTACCATGAGCCGGTCAGATTTCCAAATACGGCCAAACCTGCTGGCACGAGGTTGATGTAATATCTCCAATTACGAAAAGTATCCCTTTGTGCAGTTTGCATCTTCATGATATATGAAGATATTAAAAATACGTTATAACAAGAAAATTATTGGCCTTGCTTAAGCTCCATTTTTTCTGCAAAATGGGCACAGTAATCACGAAGGTCCTCTACAATAGCTTCTTCACCGGTAGCCCGCAAAAAGCTATCGCCCATGGTTTGCAGGGTTTCATAAAAAAAGCGTTTCATCTCGTCAACCGGCATTTCTTTGGTCCACAAATCGATACGCAGCGAATTTTTATATTGCGCATCCCACAGGGCCAGCATCATTGATTTTACCGGGAGTGCCTCTTTATTTTTAGAATCGGTCGATTCCCATAAAATGCTCTCTGGCACGTTATTGTCATCCAGCTCAATGGTCAGTTTTATTTCGGCTTTTTTCATGTTAAAAGATCTTGAAGGATGTAAATCATTAGGAGCACAAAGATGAGGAATAGCCCCTCAACAATCCAAATCCTTTTGAGGTCTTTAAAATAGAATCGAAAGAAAATGTCAGAAAGCAGACATATTAGCAGGAGTACGAACAGAGGGATGCTACCTAAAAAACGCCAGCCGGTCTCATCTGCAAAGACCCACAAATAGGCAAGGCCTGCCATCAGCAGGGCGGCCAAAAAATTTAAAGGAGTTAACCGGATGCGCCTCATCAGCGGCAAAGATAGACTTTAGTACCTCACAAAAGTGAGTTTGTTAGCCGTAAACTGATAGGGCTGTTGTTCGCTGCAATTACAATCCCTTTTCTCTAAAAAGAGTGTTTTGTCATCCTGCAATTTCACAATAAACGAATTATTCGGAAAGGTGCCCTGAGCAGGAAAAGCAGGGTCGTAACTAAGGTATAAGGGATTGTAGCAATAAATCTTACCATCTGCTTTTACATCTTTAAACACACGATTAATTTCTCCGCTCGTCATTTGATCGAATTTATAGACACCCGGACCAAAAAGTGGTACAGAAGTTCCAAAAGACATTCTCAACTCTAATGGTTTAATATAATCCTTTACAAAAGCAATGTGCGGACTTTCAGGAAGTTTAGGGGCGCCTTTTTTGTACCACTTACCCTGAAGTGCACCAGCTATGTCCTGATAAATTTCACCTGCCAATGGCTCCTCTGTTCTCAGCACACCATCATTTTGGGTATTGGGTGGCCCCATCAATCGTGTTTCCAATTGGAGCCTGATGGTAGCATTAAAATAATCTAGTGGCGATACCCCAATATTGTTCACATACATCCCCATATCTAGCGCCTGCTGACCTGGGACCAAGTTACTTTCACCAATAATTTCACCACTCTGAATTTGCATGGAGACCTTTTTAATACATGACTTCACCATGGCAGTTCCCGCTGAATATTGTTCACAGGTAGCATTGTTACCCAAGGCCTGCATTAATTTTGGCGACAAACTGGAAATATGCCCAAAAATGAGCGTATTCTCCCCATTCACTCCGAACGTAAGCGAATAATCTGAGGTTTCATTGGCTGCTCCCGGATTGTAGACACTCAAACGAATTTCTGTGAGGTGCAAACCTCCTGGAGAATAAATGGTAACCGGTTTGATATCTTTCACATAATAAAATCCCATGTGATCATTCGGAAATACGTGCGAGGGAGGACTAACAGATCCCAGTGGCGTTAAGGATATAAATTCATCCATCTCGATTGGTAAATGATCAAGGCTGCCAGGAGTTACGTAATACTTCGATTGGTCTTTTCTGCAATTCTGCAGAAAAATGCCAAGCAACAGCAAGAATAAAGTTCTCAAATGCGTCTTTTTCATCTTTAGATTTAATTATTAATTAAATACGCTTCAGATGAAAATTTATTGCATGAACAGAAAGATAGATTGAACTATGAATAAACGGGTTTGTGGGAAAAACAGAGGAAACTATTTACCGTTCCGCTTGGCATTTTTTTGAAAAGATTTGGCCTTGCCGGCTGGTTTCGGCCTGCTGGACTTGGTGTTTTTGAGTTTTTTTTCGTGGAAAGCTCCTTTGAAATCAGGATTTTCTTTACGCTTTTGAAGATCAATTTCCTTGGCCATGGCCTGCCGCTCGGCATAAGGTGTTTCCTCAATGAATACTCCTTCTGGAATTTCGGCCTTGGTTATAGTCTGACGGATCAGTTTTTCAATTTTCTTGAGATAATAGGTTTCTGCTTCCGTACAAAAAGTGATGGCTTCTCCGCTCTTATATGCTCGGCCGGTTCGACCAATCCGATGTACATAATCCTCAATCACAATGGGTACATCAAAATTGATCACATGACTCACATCGGCCACATCCAGTCCACGGGCAGCTACATCGGTTGCCACCAATATGCGTACTAATCCGTCTTTAAACGATTGAATAGAATTAATTCTTGTGTTCTGACCTTTATTAGCGTGTATTACCCGGACCTGCTCCGATCCATATTTTCGTTCCAGGAAATGGAAAATATTGTCAGCCACCGTTTTTGTTTTACAGAAAATGATCAGCCTTTGGAATGCTTCATCATCTTTCAACAAATGCTGCAAAAGGTTCAATTTCGTTTTTAAATTGGGTACCGGATATAAAATTTGACTGACGGTATGCGCCGGCGTTGCTTGGGGAGCCACCTCCACTCTTAATGGAAATTTGAGAAAATCGCCTGAAATTTTTTCTACCAAAGCACTCATGGTTGCAGAGAAAAGCAGATTTTGACGTTTCCGGGGCACCACCTCCAAAATGCGGTGTATAGAACCGATAAATCCCATATCCATCATCTTATCGGCCTCATCCATCACTAAAAACTGTAGCGATTTGGTCACAATATGTCCTGCCAAGTACAAATCGAGAAAACGACCGGGAGTAGCTACCAGGATATCTACCCCTTGCTCCAATTGAGCGATCTGTGTTTTGGGGCCTAAGCCGCCGTACAGAACTACAGTCCGCAAATCGGTGTATTTAGCAAAAAGGCGTATGTTCTCTTCAATCTGCATGGCCAACTCACGGGTGGGTGCCAAGATGAGGGCACGGGCATCTTTACCCTGAGCGTACTTGAGCTTCATGAGCATCGGCAAAACGTATGCGGCAGTTTTGCCTGTTCCGGTCTGCGCTATTCCCATCATATCTTGCCCCGATAAAATTGGCGCAATGGCTTTTTGCTGAATGGGCGTTGGCACAGTGTATCCTGCATCCTCAATCGCATTCAGGATTTGTCGGTTCAGTTTAAAATCTTCGAAGCTCTTGGCCATAGCCGCAAAGATAATCTTTTAAGCTGCAATGTCTTGCTAACGAGCAGCTCTCCGCCAAACCACTCTTATTAAATTCATCTATGAAACCATGATTAATCCATTTTATCCGAAGCGTAGAAATTCAAAATAAGAATATTATAACCATTAAGAACCTGAAATCTGCACTCAGAAGCCCAAAAACTATTGACTTCCGACTGACAAGTCCAAAGCCACCATCCCGCATAGAATCAATCTAAATAATTACCTTTGTCGTCCATTTAAAAATCACAATGGCCAAAGTTTCTATCAATTTAGCTACCGGTTCTTTGCAAAAAGAAGAATTGATTGTAGGTATCGATTTAGGTACCACTAATAGTTTGGTGGCTTTCATCAATCCGGATGGTAATCCTCAGGTGATCAACGATACGGGTAAAGGCCTACTGGTACCTTCTATCGTCCATTTCCAGGCAGATGGCAGCATTGTGGTTGGTAATGAAGCGAAAGAGTTTTTAACCAGTGATCCTGAAAACACTATTTTCTCAGTGAAACGATTACTAGGTCGATCTTACCAGGATATTGCCCGCTACCGCGATTTCTTTTCTTACAAAGTAATTGATGACAATAGCGAAAGTTTGGTAAAAATTAAAGTGGGTGAAAAATTCTATACGCCCATTGAGCTTTCCGGCTTGATTTTAAAAGAATTGAAAGAACGGGCAGAGCATGCCCTCAAAATACCGGTGAACCGGGCAGTAATCACCGTACCGGCTTACTTTAACGACAGCCAACGCCAGGCCACACGCGATGCTGGCAAATTAGCAGGTTTAGATGTGTTACGCATTGTGAACGAACCAACTGCTGCATCTTTAGCGTATGGAATTGGTTTAAAGCCGGATGAAGAAAAAACCATTGCGGTTTACGACCTCGGGGGTGGCACTTTCGATGTGTCTATCTTAAAAATTCAGAATGGGATTTTCGAAGTGCTTTCTACTAACGGCGATACTTTCCTTGGTGGCGATGATTTTGACCGAGCCGTTTTAAATTATTGGATTACTGAGAATAATTTGGATCCAGAAAATTTGGCCAATGACCAAGTACTTAACCAGGGCCTACGTTTAAAAGCTGAAGAGGCCAAAAAAGCCCTCAGCACACAAAACCTATTCAATGATTCGCTGAACAGAATTCCTTTGGCAATCAGCAAACAAAAATTTGAAGAACTAATTGCGCCTAAAGTACAGGAAACCCTCGACTGCTGCAAAAAAGCGCTCGAGGATGCAGGTGTAAAAGCGGAAGAAATACAAGAAGTGATCATGGTGGGTGGTTCTACCCGGACCCCGCTGGTTAAAGAGCGTGTTGCAGCGTTTTTTGGCAAGGCAGTTCATGATCAAATTAATCCAGACCAGGTAGTGGCGCTGGGTGCAGCCATCCAATCGGATATTTTGGCCGGAAACCGCAGTGATATTCTCTTGCTGGATGTTACCCCTCTTTCGCTTGGTATCGAAACCATGGGCGGATTGATGGATGTGATCATTCCACGTAATTCTAAAGTCCCTACCAAAGCCGGACGCCAATACACCACCTCGGTAGATGGACAGGTGAACATGAAAATCTCCGTTTTTCAAGGTGAACGTGATTTGGTGAATGAAAATCGAAAATTAGCCGAGTTTGAATTAAAAGGCATACCGGCCATGCCTGCAGGCTTGCCAAAAGTAGATATCAATTTTCTGCTCAACGCCGACGGTATCTTAACCGTTCAAGCCATTGAACTCCGTTCGGGCATCAAACAAGAAGTAGAAGTAAAACCTACCTATGGCTTAAGTGATGCTGAAGTGGAACAAATGCTGATAGACAGTATTCAGCATGCACAGGCAGATGTACAGCAACGCATGCTCATTGAAGCACGTACGGAAGGTGAGCAAATGTTGTACACCGCCGAACGCTTCCTCGAAAAAAATGAGACTTATTTACAAGAAAACGAGATAGTAGAAACTAAAAACTATATCGAGGGTCTTAGAGCTAGTCTAAATGCCGGCGACAAAGACCTCATCCATGCAAAAATCGATGAACTAAATGAGTATACCCGTCCTTTCGCTGAACGGGTTATGGATATGGCCATCTCCCGAGCCATGAAGGGTAAGCAGATCGAATAACCGTCTTTAACTTTAGTTTAGGCATTATATTTCTTCAACAACTCCATCGAGCCAAACCTAATAAATTGGTATATAGAGAGTTAAAAAATAATCATGATAATAAAATAGTATCTTTATCTAAACCAAAACAATTAGAAGCTGTCCGCTTGGCTTCTATCAACATTGATAAAGATCATGCAAGCAGCCCCTACCTCTCTAGTTGATAAATTATATCAGCTATTCTTATCCGAAAAAACGAAAGCAAAAAGTGAGCATACCATCACGCTAATTGCCATCGGTAGTTTCCTATTACACCTGTTGATAATTTTTCTTTGCAGAATTGGGATCCTCGATCTGCATAATTATTCTGCATTATTAGGAAATCCCATAGGGGCCATTTACACGCCTTTCTCCTTTATCCTGGTTTATGAGGTTTATTTGCTCATTTACAATTTACCCCGTTCCATCACCACCTATATTGGGAAACAATACGAGATCATGACCCTGATCGTGATCAGGCGAGTATTTAAAGACCTTTCCCACCTGGAGTTGAGTTCCAATTGGTTTGGCATCAAGAATGATCTCCAATTCACTTTCGACATCATCGCCTCCCTCATACTTTTCTCGTTGATCTTCATTTTTATGAGATTAAGTAAAAGAAACCAACAAAATATCCAAAATGAGCAAGCGTCGCCCGCTCTGACTCGTTTTTTACGATTCAAAAAAATAGTAGCACTGAGTTTGGTACCGCTGCTGTTGATAGTCGGCTCCTACAGTTTTGTAAACTGGACCATGGAGAACTTTTTTACTGTTCAACCTGCAGGAGTCCCCTTAACAAACATCAACAACATTTTTTTCGATACATTTTTCACTATACTCATTCTTGTTGATGTGCTTTTACTACTCTTTTCTTTACGTCATACCGACCAGTTTCACAAGGTTTTCAGGAACTCAGGCTTCATTATCTCCACCATTCTTATCCGGCTTTCCTTTGGAGTAGAAGGATTGATTAATACACTTTTAATTATCTCTTCGGTATTGTTTGGGGTGCTGATTTTAGCCATTTACAATTTATACGAACAGCAGCATCAAAAGAAACTTGCTGACAATAATCGAAATGGTTCTTAATAAACCTTAGAAAGACTAATTTATAGAAGCATTTTAGGAATGCTGCATGAGCCTTGCGACATATTTACCAATGATATCGAACTCCAGGTTGACTACATCACCGGCTTTTACCTGTTTCAAATTGGTATGCTCGTAGGTATAAGGAATGATGGCCACTGAAAAGCGATCAATTTTTGAATCAAAAACAGTCAGGGATATCCCATTTACACAAATCGAACCCTTTTCAACGGTGATGTTTCCCTGAGCAACATCGTATTTAAAGGAATAAATCCAACTCCCGTTTTGTTCAGTTACAGCAAGGCAAGTAGCGGTTTGATCGACGTGCCCTTGAACTATGTGGCCATCCAGGCGGCCGTTCAGGGGCATGCAGCGTTCGAGGTTAATGAGGTCGCCTGCTTTAAGATGACCAAGATTAGTCTTATTAAGCGTTTCTGTGATGGCTGTAACCGTGTGGCAACCTGCATTTAGTGCAACTACAGTGAGGCAAACCCCATTGTGGGCTACACTCTGATCTATTTTTAAGTCCTCAGAAATAGCAGATCGGATAGTTAAATGCAAATTACCGGCTTCGTTTTGCAAGGACTCTACTTGGCCTAAGGTTTCAATAATTCCTGTAAACATCAGAATTGGGTTCTATTTTTCTTCCAGGCAGTTGTGCTTGTTCCAGTTGCCTGATTGGTGAGGATGGTTGGTTTTTGCTGCATCAATTGTGCTGCTACCAGCGCAGCAATCATGGCCTCAGCTTCATTTTCCTGCTGCAGCTTTTCTGGCTGGAAGTATTTTTTCACGAAATGCGTATCAAACTTACCGGAAGTGAAAGCCTCATGTTGCATCACAAATTTTCCGAAAGGCAAGGTGGTTTCTATACCCGTAATTTGGTATTCATCAATTGCTCGAACCATCCGCTCAATGGCTTCTTGCCTATTTTTACCATAGGTGATGAGCTTCGCGATCATCGGGTCATAATAGATCGGAATTTCCATACCTTCTTCGAAACCGTCATCTACCCGAACACCCGGGCCTTGCGGCAAGCGATAGGTTCTCAGTGTACCGATATCAGGTAAAAAGTTATTTGCCGGATCTTCGGCATATACCCTTAATTCTACGGCATGCCCTTTGATTTCCAGATCTTCTTGTTTGAAGCTCAACATTTCTCCACGGGCAATTTTGATCTGCTCTTTTACCAAATCTAAGCCTGTGATCATCTCCGTAACTGGGTGTTCCACCTGCAGGCGGGTGTTCATCTCCAGAAAATAAAAATTAAGCTTTTCATCGAGGATAAATTCAACCGTACCAGCACCCACATAATTGCAAGAACGGGCAACATCGACCGCACATTTACCCATTGCTGCTCTAATCTCGGGAGTCAAAACTGCCGAAGGAGCTTCCTCTACCACTTTTTGATGACGACGTTGTACGGAACATTCACGTTCAAACAGGTGTACAATGTTACCATGCGTATCTCCCAAAACCTGGATTTCAATATGTCGAGGTGAAGAAACATAACGCTCAATAAATACCGAACCATCGCCAAACGCTGAAGTAGCTTCAGAAACTGCCAACTTCATTTGTTCTTCAAAATCACTACCGCTTTCCACTATACGCATCCCTTTACCACCACCGCCGGCAGCAGCTTTGATCAAAATCGGGAAACCCACTTCTTCTGCTCTTTTTTTGGCCTCCTGAACATCAGTAATGGCTTCTTCGGTGCCTGGAACCATCGGGATTTTATATTTCAGGGCAGCTGCTTTAGCTGATAATTTATTTCCCATGATTTCCATCGCTTCGGGCGAGGGACCGATCAAAATTAGTCCGGCTTTTTTTACCTCCCTGGCAAAAGCCGCATTTTCTGATAAAAAACCGTAACCGGGATGGATAGCTTCAGCTCCGGTTTGTTTACATGCACCAATAATTTTATCAAATACCAGATAAGATTGATTAGAGGGTGCCGGACCGATACAAACCGCTTCATCAGCATAGCGAACATGCAAAGCATTTCGATCAGCTTCAGAGTACACAGCCACCGTTTTAACACCCATTTCACGGGCTGAACGCATGATGCGTAGGGCAATTTCACCGCGATTGGCTATCAGGATTTTTTTCATTACGACAAAAGTAGTAGAATGGCTTTAAAACTCAAGAAAGCATTTAGATTTTATAGCGGACGCTTACTGTACAATCATCATGGTGCGTACTTGTTGTACTCGGCCATTTTGCAATCGGGCATAATAAACCCCTTGCCCCCATCCTTCATCTTCGAATGTTAAATAATACGTGCCGGAGGCTTTCTGACTGTCGAGTAAGGTTTTGATCAGTCGGCCCTGAACATCAAAAATCTGCACCAATACATGTCCGGTTTCAACCTCAATTTTGATGGTGGTAGCACTCGTAAATGGATTAGGATAATTGGTAATGAGATTCTTACCGGCCAGCTGATTGTTGTTAGTTGGTGTTTTAGTACAAGAATCGGAAGATTTTATAAGTGGCAATTGCTGGAAGTCCTTCAACATAACATTACTGAGCGTAGTTTGGGGTACGCAAAACCATTCCTGCAGTAAACTGGCATAGATGGAACGAAAATCGTATTGCATGGGCAGATTGTCATTCGTATTTACTACCGTGTTGATTGTTGGATTTACACCAGTAATTCCGGAGCGTACCGCATCACCAAAAACAAATAATGGGGCTGCGGCACCGTGATCGGTACCCCCACTTGAATTTGATTTTACTCTACGTCCGAACTCAGAAAAAGTCATTCCAAGCACCCGTTTAGACACATTCAGATATTTCAGATCATCCATAAATGCCTTGATGGCATCCGAAACCCGTTGCAATAAGACAGCATGCGTGCCCGTTTCGGTTTGGGTGCTATTCACCTGATTGGCGTGGGTGTCAAATCCTCCCAAACTGACCATGTAAATTCGAGTTTTTAAGCCTCCCGCAATTAACCGGGAAACGATTTTTAACTGATCGGCAAGTGAGTTATTAGTCGGATACACACCCTGTTGCGTGATTTTTCCGGCAGAAGCCTTGATTACACTGGCATATTGTTGTGTTTGTTGAGCAATCTGACGGATATATGTTAATTCAGAACCTGCCGGTGTATTCGGTGCCGGATCCTGAATACCATTCACCAAGCTATAGAAACTGCTTGGATTAGCAATGGCCATTCCCATGTTCAAACCGGGTCCCATAAATCCGGGAGAAATCACGGAACCAATCTGGATGGCTAGCGGATCGGGCATGATAGCATTCGGATAATCTACAGGGTAATTAGGGTATTCTTCATTTAGATAACGTCCCATCCAACCCGAATTTAGGGTTTGATTCGAATCAGATCCTGTTAGCCAAATATCTGTTGCTCTGAAATGAGAAAAATTGGGTGATGGATAGCCCACCGACTGAATCACATTTAATTTACCTTCATCATATAGACGTTTTAAGCCCGTCATGGCAGGATGCAATCCGGTAGCGGCATTCCCCAATCTTAGGATCTTATTTTCCGGGATGAGGATATTGGAACGGGCATTAAAAAGATTACTGTATTGATCTAATGGAATCACCGTATTTAAGCCATCATTACCTCCATTTAACTGAATTAAGACCAATACATGATCCGTTTCAGTAGGGGCGGCAGTTAGTGCAGAAAGCAGCGAACTGGCACCGAAAGCCTGAAAGGTAAAACCCCCTATTAGAGAAGGAAATACCGCTGCAGGTATCGCTGTTTTGATAAATGCTCTTCTCTTCATATCAGGACAGTTGATATTCGGCTAGGTTCATCATGTATTTGTACATTGACTGTAAACGACTTAACACAATGTTTTTAGCACTCGTATTACTTGGATTGTTTTTATGTTCATTCCATGCGTTGGTCCAATAATAGTCATTCAGTTGTCCGGAAAGTAAAATCCCCTTCAAAAAGTCTTTGAGTTGCTGCGATACACTTTGGTTATACATCAGCTCAAGCGACTCATTGATCAAAATATTCGGATTTTCGGGTGTAGAAAATTGGGAAGCAAAAGCTACGGGGTCAATGACGATCTTTTTTCCGTTCCGGGTATAACCTTGTCCGATCATCAGGTCTAAAAACTGATTTCTTTTGGGCAGGGTATCAGAATTAATCCATATTCTATAAAATAACGGTTCCTGGTAATAAGCCGGCCATCCTGCAACATTTGGCGGATCTCCCAAATTTTGCTGCATGGAAGAACCCTGAGCACGAATATAATCCCACATTAAATAGGCATTTTGTGTATCGCTTTGTGCATTGGGAAATACAATTCCGAATTGCCGGCAGGTACCAACCACCAAATCTATCGGGCTCTTGATCATGCAGCCCCTGTTTAGAACATCAAAAAAATGTTCACTCTTGAGTAAAGCAACGAGTGCCGGTTTGATGTCGTAATTGTTCTGACGAAGAATCCTTGCCATGGGCACGATCACTTGCGATTCGGCGGCGGCATCAATATCATAGTAAACAAAAAAGCAATATAGGCGCCGACAAATGTAAAGCGAAACCTCTTCCTGTGCAAAAATCATGTCCAGCAACTCATCAAGCTCGTTGGCGCCTTGTGCGCCTGTTTTTCCGATGATTACTTGATTATTATAAAAAGCTGAAAACTGCTTATTGCCTGTATCGTGTCGATTTGGATCAAAAGTAGAACTGATATTGGTGGCATCGGTACGGTAGCCGGTCAATACCCTGGCAGCAGCTTTTACATCATCTTCAGTGTATTTAGAATTTGGCCCCTTGCCCAAGGTAAAAAGTTCTTGCAGTTCCCGTGCATAATTTTCGTCCGGAGCGGTTTTAGTGTTTAAATAGCCATTCAGGTAGCGGAGCATGGCGGGGTCGAGCGTAATTTGTTTAACTAGGCTTTTAACATTACCAAGCGCATTGGCACGGAGCAGCGCATGATGTTTATAAACAAATCGGGCATCACCCACGTCTACTGTTTCCGTAGCAAAATGATTGTGCCAAAACAAGCTCATTTTCTCGGTAATGCTCCGGTTTTGATTCAACAACAAGCCCGTCCACCAGGCTTTAAATGAAGTATAACGTCTGGCATTAATGGTGCCATCCGTATAAGGTGCATTTACCCAAGTTAACCCTAGTGGCACATTTGGATCATTGATATTTGTATCATTATATACATTTACCGGCGGCAAAGGTGCAGGAGCCTGTACCAACAATGTGTTTACCACTTGTTCTAGACTTTGATTTTTAAAAAAATTAAGGTCTGTTCTATTGATTCCGAAAAGTGTTCTGTCTAGCAGATGAACCAATTCTGAGCTGCCAAAAATACCGGTGTATGGACTTAACCCGGTTGTGGTTCGCAGTAGCGGTAATGAAGAATTGGCCGATTCTTCCTGTTTACCGAACAATAGAGTCCGTCTATCCATCTATCATTAGATTAGGATTTAGGAAGATGTTTGAATAACTGAAGGTAATAAAATTAATTGAATTAAGTTAGATCAACTAATACATTTTTTGTGTAGGCCACCTGATCTTCATGGATATCAAGATGGGTCACAAAACGAACCATTTGGTGACCAAAAGTGCTGCATTTAACTCCATTATCGGCCATTTTTACCACAAATTCATCGGCTGGCAATCTCACATCCAGTTCAAAAATCACAATATTGGTATCTACCGGCATAACAGATTTTACATATGCTTGCTCTGCCAAACAATCGCCTAACAAACGGGCATGCTCATGATCGATTTTGAGACGTTCTACCTGATGATCGAGTGCATAAATGCCCGCTGCAGCCAAATAGCCCGCCTGACGCATACCTCCACCAAAAACTTTACGAACCCTGCGAGCCTGTTTGATGGTTTCCTTGCTGCCCAATAGTACGGAACCCACCGGGGCGCCTAAACCCTTAGACAAACAAATGGAAATACCATCAAATAAACGGCCATAATCTTTTGGATGTTCTCCGGTTGCTACCAAAGCATTGAACAAACGAGCACCGTCCAAGTGCAATTTCAAGCCTTTTTGTTTGCACAACTGAGCAATGGGCTCAATTTCCGAAATGGTATAAAAACTTCCGCCACCACGGTTCACTGTATTTTCTAGCACTACTAAACTGGTGCGTGGATAATGAATATTATCTGGATTGACATGAGGCTCAATGTCGTTAGCGGTCAATCTACCACGATCTCCATTCAATAAACGCACTGAGGCCGCAGAATTAAAAGCAATACCACCGCCCTCATATCTGTAAACGTGTGCCGTTTCATCGGCAATCAGCTCGTCCATAGGTTGCGTAAAACATTTAATGGCAATCTGATTGGTCATGGTACCCGAAGGGCAAAAAAGGCCAGCCTCCATGCCAAACATACTTGCAAGCTTGGTTTCCAATGTATTCACCGTTTCATCCTCTCCATATACATCATCCCCAACAGGAGCACTCCACATTGCCTCCAGCATGCCTGGAGTGGGTTTAGTTACCGTATCACTTCTTAAATCAACAATCATGAGTTTTCGATTTGAGTGATTAAAATTATTGTTTTAAAAGGAACAAGCATTCATTTTAACAAAAATTTATCTATTCCCTACATCATAGCTACATCAACCCCCAAAACAATTACATTTTCGTGTACGATGTACACGAAAATTTCTATTTTTGATTAAAAATTCTGAACTAACCTTATGATCATCATTGCCGACGGGGGGTCGACGAAAACAAACTGGTGTTTGTTGAACGAAGACAAAAAACGTATCTACTTCAATACTGAAGGTTACAATCCTTACTTCTCAAGTACCGATTACATCATCAACTCTTTGAGAAAAAACCTTCCGCCCGATCTAAATATTGCTGGTATTACAGAACTTTATTACTACGGTGCAGGTTGTTCTACACCAGAAAAAGTAGCTATTGTTGTAAATGCAATGAAATCGGTATTTACTGCAGCTGAAGTTTCAGTAGGTCACGATTTATTAGCAGCTGCACGGGCTTTGTTGGGGGTCGATGCTGGTTTTGCGGCTATTCTGGGTACCGGAACCAATACCTGTTTATATAATGGTCATGATATTACCTTAAACATTGATTCTTTAGGATATTTCCTAGGCGATGAAGGAAGTGGATCGTTCATTGGGAAAAGACTCCTTCGCGATTACATGCGTGGTTTTTTGCCAGGCAATTTGCAAGAGGTTTTTTATGAAACCTATCAATTGAGTGATGAGGATATTTTAGATCATTTATACAACAAACCGCTCCCTAATCGTTTTTGTGCCAGTTTCTCTAAATTCATTTACGATAACAACAATTACGTGGAATACACCCGCGATGTAGTGGGTGAGGCTTTTCAAGCTTTCTTCAAAAATTTAGTTTCACGCTATCCCGATTATCAAAAATATAGCCTTAATTGTGTAGGCTCCGTAGGTTATAACTTCCGTGATATTTTGGCTGAGGTAGCCGATGAATACGGTATGAAAGTGGGTAAAATCATCCGCTCTCCTATTGATGACCTGGTTCGTTACCACCTCGAACTGGCCCCTGCCAATAAGTAATTAAATAATTCCGTGCAATGAAGCGCCTGGCCTTGCCAATCGCTCAATCTGTTTTTCAACCGCTGGATCTTTCTCTAAAACCGGTGCATGGTGTGGTTTGATCCGGGCATCGATGATTAGTGAACTACATGCCCAATGTTTGTGCTCGAAATAAGCATTTACCCCATGAATATCGTGTGATGGATTGCTGCGAGTAAAGGTGATCCAAACAAAATTATTGATCGTTTCAGCAGTAAAGCCGGCATCGTCACACATGACCAGTATCGGTAACCCCCCCAGGTTTTGTGTTTTCAAATGCTCATTGATGATTTCCACCTGATCTCGGCTGGCATTTTCATCTTGATATTTAGGAGCTTCTACTGCCAATACCCCCGGCATGACGAGCTTATAATTTTCGAACCCACGGGGCATACTGAAATGCGAAGGCAATTCGGCCCACAAGTTTCTTTTCTGATCGCCGGCAACAGCAAAAACCACTTTCGAACCGCTGTTTAAGTCCGAACCGCTGTAATCTAAGGTATCTATGGTGGTTTTGGTGTGGAAGTGAATGTCACGACTCAAATCCAAACGCTCCAGAACATGCTTCAGGAAAGCAGGAATGTTATGAATATCTAAATCCGGGCGATCTTCTTTGGCACAAATAAATAGGTATTTGGCTAAGCTGAGCTGGTTTTTGCCTAAAATATGGTTAGCGATGGTGAGAATTTCCTGAGGCTTGCGCTCTTTTAAGTAAGGTGTATAACGCTCACTGCCGATGGCAAATAAAAGCGGATGCACACCAGCTGCATCTACGGCATTTACCGCATGCAAACCAGGTATTTCTTTTGGAATGGCTGCACCTGTAATATCATGAATCAAATCACCAAAGCTGGTATCCTCCTGCGGCGGACGCCCCACCACCGTGAAGGACCAAATCGGATTTTTGCGGTGGTACACCTTGCGCACTTTCATGAGCGGGAAAGGATGTTTTAAACTGTAATAACCCAAATGGTCGCCAAACGGTCCTTCAGGTTTATTTTCATGCGGTTCAACTGTTCCGGTGATCACAAAATCGGCATCGGCCGAAATGCAGAAACCTTCTTCATCGTAAAAATAGCGGAAACGGCGATTGCCCAATGCGCCGGCAAAAGTCATTTCAGAAAGACCTTCGGGTAGCGGCATTACTGCAGCCAAAGGATGTGCCGGCGGACCGCCTACAAAAATGCTCACTTTAAGCGGTTGCCCGGCAGCATTGGCTTTGGTTTGGTGTACGCCAATGCCACGATGTAATTGATAATGCAAACCAATTTCTTCATCCTGCCTGTAATCGTTTCCTCCCAATTGGATGCGGTACATACCCAAATTCGCATTCATGATGCCGGGCTGATGAATATCTTCGGTATACACCTGGGGCATGGTTACAAAAGCACCGCCGTCCATCGGCCAATTCACTATTTGTGGAATATCAGAAACCCTGCATTCACCATACTTGATCGGTGCGTTCCAGCCAGCTCTCATCGGCAAGGCCGAAAAGGCAGTGAGACCTGCAGAAACATATTTCAACGGGTTTTGGAGAGCCTTCATAGGGTCGCCTTTCAGCTCCACCAATGTTTTGATCTGCTCCAGTGTATCTCGAAATAAAAATTTGGAACGGTCTAAAGTGCCGAATAAATTAGAAACTGCCGGGAAACGGGAACCTTTGATGTTTTCGAATAAAATAGCCGGACCTTGATTTTCATACACGCGTAGATGTATGGCGGCCATTTCAAGGTAAGGATCTACCTCTTCTTTTACCCGGACCAGGTGTCCGTGTCTCTCTAAATCATTTACTGCTTCGGCAAGACTTTTATAGCCCATATCGGGAGTCAAATTTCTTGATTTTATTTGAGATGTGGATGTAGTTGGCAGAAATTGATATGGGGATGATAATTGAGGATAAGTTTTGACGTTTTATACTGGAATTTCTTGGCCTTTAAAGCAGTAAAACCACAGAAATTTGTACGCATTTGAGTGTACAAAGTATTCAAAAAATAATTTCTCCATTTGATGACTTATGAGAATAAACAATATATTTAAATTCAATAAAAAGTGCGTGTATATATCCAAATTGGTGAGATATAGGCAGTAAAGGTGCGTATATAAACAAGTTAGCGCTAATGTCTGCTCGTAAAATGAGGCTCTCTCTTTTTCAGGTGCTGAACGGAAATAGTTTTTTTCTTCGCAGACTTTCTATCGAGAGCTTGGACATTTTCTTCTTCCAAGACATTTGCAGCAAGACTTCTTTCTTCGTGGATCGTCCATACTGGCTATACAGCTTGACCAGAAATTTGTCCACGTTTGATGGCTCATTGGGACCATTAGCGAGCAGCCACTAGCTCTAACAGTCGTTTGCCGCAATGCCGTATAGATCTTCCTCCTAAGACAACTCCTCCTGAAACAGTAAAAAAAACAAGCAAACATCCTTTTAATGGCATTTATTGCTTCTGGTTTGCTTGTTTTTTTATCTTTACATAACTAACATTATCGGCAATTCGGCACTGCTGCAACCGCCAAAACGTTATGAGCTATAATATGAATATAGAAGACAAATATGATTTTATAAGGTCAGTAATTAGACATATCAATAATGATATTAATGAAGAGGCTTTAGATTTTTTTGTGAAAGGGCTAACTGAAAAGAAACTAGACAAAAACAAAGTCTTTATTGATAATCAAAAAACGCATAATGAAATTGGGTTTATAGTTAAGGGGCTTATCAGAGGCTATTACATAGATACCAATGGAAATGAAATAAACACTAGGTTTCTTAAAGAAGGTGGTTTTGCTACACACTACAAAGCTTTTATTCAACTAGAGTCGAGTAAATATTTTTTTAAAACAGTAGAACCAACTCAATTACTTTGCTTTAATTATACACATATACAAAACTGTTATCGTAAATTTTCTCATTTCGAAAAATTTGGTCGATTGATGGCTGAAGCTATTATTATAAAAATGGATGATCGTCTCGAGTCTCTACATTTTGACAATGCAGAAAAAAGATATTATGACTTTATGCAAGAATATCCTGATTTACATAATCGTCTATCTTTAAAACAAATATCCAGCTATATTAGAATTACAAGACCAGCATTGAGTCGATTAAGACATAAAAAATTGTAACATAGGTTACGGATTTTTATTACTTAACCTATCTAATTTTGCATCATTAACAAAAATATAATAATGATGAAAAATTTAAAATTTAATGTGATTCTTTTAGTTTGTTTACTGTCAGTTTTTAAGGTATTGGCTCAAGAAAGTAACAGCAATAAAGATAATAAAAAATTCTATTTAAAACCTTACGCAGGTTTTATAAGCATACAAGATATGTCCTTACAATTAGTTAAAAATAATCAAACCACTAATATTGGAGTAGATAATGGATTTGGTTTTACTACAGGAATTTCATTTGGGTATAATTTTACCGAAAATATTACTGCCGAAGTTGGATGGGAATATAAGACAAACGACATCACAATAGAAAATAATTCTGTTAAAAGTTCTGGTGATTACGCTTCTAATTTTATTTACTTCAATGGAATATACAATTTTTCCACAAACAGCAGATTTAAGCCATATTTGGGCTTAGGATTATCTTTAATTCAAGAAATTGATTTAGACTTTGGTGATGGTAACAACACATCCTTTTCTGAATCAGGTAATGTTGGATTTCAAGGAATTCTTGGGCTTGATTTTAACTTTTCCCAAAAATGGGCTTTAAATTGGGAAGCAAAATATGTAACTTTTAATGAATTTGATATGAAAAATGAAGCTAATAATGACCAATTAAATAACCTAAAATACAATCCATTTATTTTTAATGTTGGAATTAAATATAAGTTTTAACTTCACGCAAAACTGTAAATAAACAAAGGCGGTTTGAGTTCTCACTCAAACCGCTAGTGCAATTTGAAACCTTACTACCCGAAAAAAATGCATTTTATTCGATAAGTTTTGAACTCTTAGCAAATACTATTGGAATTTTGAAAGTTTATTACTAACCTAAAATTGACTTTTAACGGACCATATCAAAAAAACCTTACCGAAAACAGAAAAGCAACAGAACAAAAAAAGAAGAATATAGAGAAAAATAATTACAGCTCATAACAAGGTATTGCCAAAAGCGGGGTTTTCGTGCTTTTTAGAAACATTTGTGCTTTAGCGAAGTTTAGGAATTTTTAGAAACATTAGTGCTAAAACCCCCGCCTTCGGCAATACCCGACCGTTATAGCCATCTTGATTCCTATCCTATTAAATCAAAAATTATCTACAAACACCCCATAAAGTGCTAATTTAGTCGATAATTTAGATTAATCTTCCATTTTCAAAACACATACGTGCCGGCATGACCACAAAAATCCTCATCAAAAACACGAGCATTATAAACGAAGGCCAAATCACAGTGGCAGATGTATTGATTGAAAATGGATTGATTCAAATAATCGGCAATTTAGCTGAAGTTGCCGATGCTCGTATCATTGACGGTACCGGTAAGCACCTGTTCCCGGGCATCATAGATGGTCAGGTTCATTTCCGCGATCCCGGACTCACCCATAAAGGGGATCTGTATACCGAAAGTAAAGCAGCCATTGCCGGTGGGGTAACCTCTTTTATTGATATGCCCAATACTTCACCCAATGTACTGAGCATGGATATTTTAAATGAAAAATACCGCATCGCTTCTGAAAAATCATTAGCCAATTTCGGCTTCTTTTTAGGTGTAAATGGCGATAACCTCGATGAAGTGATTCAGCTCGATACTTCCAAACTCTTAGGTGTATCAGACGATGGCTTGTATTTTACGAAAAAGGGCAACCTGCTTGCAGATAATCCGGAAACCATGGAAAAACTATTTGCCAATTGCAAATCCATCATTGCCATCCATTCTGAAAAAGAACAAATTGTAGAAGAAAATGAACAGGCCTACCGGGAAAAATATGGGGAGGATGTTCCAGTTGAGTTTCACCCGATCATCAGAAGTGAAAAAGCCTGCTTTGAAGCCACCAAAAGAGCAATTGAAATAGCCAATAAGCATAAGGCACGACTGCACATTCTACACTTAACTACCGAAGCGGAAACACATTTATTCAGAAATGACATTCCGTTAAGCCAAAAAAATATCACCACAGAAGTTTCGGTTCATCATTTATGGTTTTCGGACAAAGACTACCAGCGATTGGGCACCTTGATCAAATGGAATCCGGCCATCAAGACCGAAAAAGATAAAAAAGGCCTTTTAAAAGCTTTATTAGACGATAGAATAGATCTCATCACCACCGATCATGCACCACACACCCTGGAGGAAAAACAAAAACCCTATTTTCAGTCCATGTCAGGCGCTCCTATGGTGCAACACTCTTTAAATATCATGCTGGAATTCTACAAAGAAGGGCTCATTTCTTTGGAAAAAATTGTCGAAAAAATGTGTCATAACCCGGCCACCCTTTACCATATTGAAAAAAGAGGCTTTATTCGGGAGGGCTTTTGTGCAGACTTAACGCTTGTCGACCTAAACGCAAGCTGGACAGTGAACAAAGAAAATCTGTTATACAAATGTGGCTGGTCTCCGGTTGAAGGAACAACATTTCAAACAAAAGTTACGCATACCTTCGTAAACGGAAACTTGGTTTATGCCAATGGGCTTTTTGACGAAACCAGCAGAGGGCAAGCCTTGACAAGAGGAAATGGATAATCAAATCCTACTGTTCCAAAAAACACTTCAGACTAAATTGTAAATAAAACAGGCATCACAATGAGAAAACTAAAATTAGCTTTAGACTGGACTCCGAATGTTAATCACATAGGGTTTTTTATTGCCAAAGATTTAGGCTTATACCATCAGGAAGGAATTGATCTTGAAATCCTAAATCCTAAAGATGATAACTACTCAATGACTCCCGGAAAAAAGTTAGAACTTGATATCGCTGACTTTGCAATTGCTCCTTTTGAGACGGCTATCAGCTTGAATAATAAAGCAAATCAAGTAGAAGCCATAGCGATTTATGCCATTCTACAAAACGATTTGAGTTGCATTGCCACGCTAAAATCGTCTGATATTACCTCAGCAAAGTTGCTCGATGGTAAGACTTATGCCTCCTATAAAGCACGTTATGAAGACCACATTGTGAAGGAAATGGTTAAAAACGATGGTGGTGAAGGTGACTTAAATATTGTATATCCTGATAAACTTGGCATTTGGAATACTTTGCTAAGTGGCCAAGCTGATGCTACCTGGATTTTTGACAACTGGGAGGGAATTGAGGCTAGCGGCAAGAATATTGAACTAAACAAATTTACACTCGACGAAGTGAGAATCCCATACGGTTACTCCCCTATTGTATTAACCAAAAGGGGAAATTTAATAAAGCATAAAGCAGTTTATGCAAACTTTATCAAGACCACTAAAAAAGGCTTCTTGTTTGCAAAAGACAACCTGAAAGAAGCTACTTCTATTTTAAAACCTTATTTAACTGATTACGATTTAGAAAATATAGATTTAGAAAAATCGATATCCTTTACTATTCCGCACTTTGGCAACGAACAAAATTGCGGAATCATGAAACAAGAAAGAGTGTTTGAGTTTTTACAGTGGCTTGTAGATAAAAAATTAGAAGACAAGGTGATTTTGAATCAAACCCTATTCACAAATGAATTATTTGATTAAATCTACCATTAAGAAGGAAGTGTACTTTTAAACACCTCAAGCGCAAAAATCTATACAGCCTAGAGAATGGTGAAAGCGATTCAAATAAACTAAATCAATTTCATGATCATTGGCTGTAACAGCCAGCAGAAAAGCGTGATGAGCACAATGCAAATGATGTTGAGCACGAAACCAGCTTTCATCATGTCTTTAATCTTAATATGTCCACTGGCAAAAACAATGGCATTGGGCGGCGTACCCATGGGTAGCATACTGGCACAACTGGCCCCAAGCGTCATCGGGATACCCAGCATAAGCGGATCTATACCTAATGAAACCGCCAAAGAGGAAATAACTGGGGCCATCACAATAACCTGAGCTACATTACTCATCACTTCACTCAAAAACACTGAAAGGGTGGTCACAAGCAAGATCATCAAAAATATATGCTGCGAAGCAAAAGAAGCTAAATAAGTGCCCAACTGATCCATCAATTGAGCGTCTTCTAATGATTTAGCGAGCGCCAATCCACCACCAAATAGCAGCAAAATTCCCCAAGCCATTTTATGGGTATCTTCCCAAACCAATAGGTTTTCCTGTTTATCTTTTGAATTTCCTGCCGGAATCATGAATAAACTGATGGCACCAGCCATGGCAATGATCGTATCATCGAGTACTAGCCATTGCTGCCAACTATTAATCAAATCTTTCGTAATCCAGAATAACACCGTAGTCAAAAAAACCAGTAAAACCCTTTTTTCCGGTAAGCTGAGTTTACCCAGCTGTTTCAGTTCTGATTGGATGAAAGCTTTACCTACAGAACTATCATTAATTCGGTTCGGATACATCCATTTAACCATTACCCAATACAGCATGAATAAAAGCAAGATGGTTAATGGGGTAAATACCAACATCCAATCTGTAAATCCGATGGTATAATTGAATTTATTGGCAATATAGTTGGCATAAGCCACATTAGGAGGAGTGCCGATAATGGTACCCAAAGCAAAATTAGAGGCATAAGCAATGGAAAGCATCAGCACCAATGAAAAATTCCGCAGACCTATTTCATCTTTATTGTGTTGAGCTATTACCTGAATAACCGACATGGCGATCGGGAACATCATCATGGTAGTGGCCGTATTACTCAGCCACATACTCAAAAATCCGGTTGCCATGATGAAACCGAGTATAATTCGATTACCATTGGTCCCAGTGAAATCAATTATCCCCAAAGCAATACGCTTATGCAAATTCCATTTTTCGATGGCGATGGCGATAAAAAAACCACCCATAAACAGAAAAATGATACTGTCTGCATAGTGCTTGCTTACCTGCTGAATACCTGAAATGCCGAGCAGCGGAAACAAGACGATGGGCACCAAGGCAACCACGGCCAAGGGCAAGGCCTCGAGCACCCACCAGCTGATCATGAGACCGGCTACAGCTAAAACAACTTTTGCATCATTAGCCAATGAAAACGGATTGATAAAAAAGAGCAGTAAACCTAACAAAAGACCAGTAAGCAAAGCCCACTGTTTACTGAATTTAAAACCTAATAATTTCATTTAAAAAAGCACTTTTTTCATTGAATGATGCATCCATCGCACAATTACTAATATAGGAGAAAATAACCGACTCTTTGCTTGTGTTACTCGCCACACTGCTATTCAAGCATCAAAAACACATCATAAATACAAGAATTTTAAGCCGTTTAACGTTATTTATCTAATCACCTTCAGTAAGCACACAAAATAGTTAGGAACAATACCGCATGGGGAGCACTTCATCGCCATCCAAAAAGCTAACTTTGAATTATTAATCGCAATAAGAACTCAAAATGCAGACGACCAGCCAAATTTTAATGATCAAACCGGCACATTTTGGCTTCAATATAGAAACAGCGCAATCCAACGCTTTTCAAAATAAGCCAGATGAAAGTGACGAAATGATTCATCAAAAAGCACTTCAGGAATTTGAAGCATTTGCTGAAGCCCTGATCGCAAAAGGCATTGAAGTCTATATTTTTGAGGATACATCCCATCCAATAAAGCCAGATGCGATTTTTCCGAACAATTGGATTAGTTTTCATGCGGATGGCAGCCTGATACTTTACCCGATGTATGCGCCCAACCGCCGGCTGGAAAGGAGCTTGGATATTATTGAATCGCTTGGACAAACATTTCAGATTAATAGAATCATAGATTTGACGGATTATGAAACCCAAAACCGATTTTTAGAGGGGACAGGCAGTATAGTTTTCGATCATGTTCATCAATTAGCTTACGCCTGCCTTTCGCCACGAACGGACAAAGATCTCTTCTTGAAACTCTGCGAGCAATTAAATTATCGTCCGGTTTGGTTTTCAGCTGAAGATGAACAAGGTCAGGAAATTTATCACACCAATGTGATGATGTGCATTGGCGAAGGGTTTGCTGTAATTTGCCTTGATAGCATTCCCGATGAGCAAGAAAGAACAATGCTTTCAAATACATTAAGTAATTCCGGCCAACAAATTATTGAAATTACACTCGACCAAATGAAGCATTTTGCCGGTAATATGCTCTGTTTAAATAACCGGCAAGGTGAAAATTTCTTGGTCTTATCCGCTACTGCTTATAACTGCCTAAGTCAACAACAAAAGCGAGAATTAAGTCTATATGCAGAACTGCTACCCTTGAATATCAGCACCATCGAAAAAATTGGTGGAGGTGGTGCCAGGTGTATGATCGCTGAACTGTTCCTGTTTAAGTAAAAGAATAAAAATTTATGAGTCTACCCTTTGTTTAGTTTGTGATACTATAATAAAAAGGTGCGGCAGGCACACCGTGTACTGCTCCATAGGTACGAGAAGTGTCTAATCTTGTTTTTACATTTACATTATTGAGGTAGATATTTGAAATTGTGTGTCCCTTATTTGCTAACCAACAAACAGTTGTTTCAAAACCTATATCCAGCGGACTTTTATTGCTACTTATCGTAAAGGTGGTATCCCATTTTGACAGGCCTGCGGCTGGGTATGAGTACTGGCTGATGCCCGTATCATCTACAATTTTTGTAATTCGAAATCTTTCAGATTCATTTGTATTAGCCGGCCTCTGTCCGGTATTACTCGAAAAAACAATCTCATACTTAACTAAGTATTTTTTATTTGTTGTCTCAGATTTTTTTGAGCAGGAAAATAAATTCAACACCAGGAGAACTAAAAAGCAATGACAGGCTTTCATATAAATTGATTTAAAACAAGGAGGTGTACATCATCCTATTGATTTATTAAGCTCGATCTTTAACATATCGCAAGGTTTTCACCCCAAACTTATTCAAAAAATCTACCCCTTCATCGCTGGGTAAACCTTTGTATTCAGCGTAAGAATTTTTAAAGTACACTTTCTTAATTCCGGATGAAAAAATCAGTCGGGCACAAGAGATACAAGGCGACAGCGTCAGGTAAAGCGTAGCACCTTCCAAACTGGCGCCATTTTTAGTGGCATACAGGATGGCATTCTCCTCGGCATGCAAAGCAAGCGAGCATGAATTTTTCGAATCGCGGGGACAGCCCGTTTCCGGCCACTCCTCATCGCAATTATGCGTCCCTGCCGGCGGACCATTATAACCGATGGATATAATGCGGGTGTCTTTAGTTAAGACGGCACCCACCTGAGCCTTTACGCAATGGGAGCGCAAAGCCAGGTCGCTCGCCAAATTCATGAAAATAGATTCGAAAGTCGGTCTGCTCAAAATAAAATCAGATTAATGTCCCCCTACTATCTGCTTATCAAAAGTAATTCCCTGGGCTTTTAAAATACCTCTTACTTTCCAGGCATAAAAAGCAAGGTAGGCAAAACAAGCCACCCCTACAATATAACTGAACTGCAATCCGGTGTACTCAGAGAGATAACCCTGGAGCCAACTCACAATCCCACCACCCATGATCATCATGATCAAAAAACTACTACCCTGACTGGTATTTTTACCCAGACCACTCACCGCCAATGTAAATATACATGGCCAAAGTGTACTACAAAACAAGCCCACACTCGTGATGGCGTACACACTGACCATGCCTGTGGTAAACATACCCACTAACAAAGCTAAAATACCCGCAAACGAAAAGATCATTAACATTCTGGCAGGATTTCCTTTACTCATGATGTCGGCAGCAATCAAAACCAAGATCACCAGACCATATACATAAAAAGGAGCCAAATCATGCTTGGCAATAGCATTCACGAATAGGAATACACCAAAAGCCAAGTAAGGAGCCACAAATCGCAACACTTTCTGCAGGCTGATCTCCTCAGTAAATGCTTCTACAGCCCCGGTCCAGCGCCCGATCATCAAACTGGCCCAATACAAAGAAATATAAGGAGCAATATCCTGAATGGCATAACCCAAATCTTTCTCCATATAAGCAGGCAAGTTACTTGCGGTAGAAACTTCAACACCCACATAAACAAAAATAGCAATCATCCCCAAAACCAACTGAGGATACTGAAGTGCAGATGAAGTATGTCCCTCCATATGTTCTGCCTCCACTAAAGCTGGTCGGTCGGGCAATGCAGATAACTTCAGCAACAAGGCCACCGCCAAAAAGGCTGCCCCTAAGATCAGGTAAGGAATTTTAACACTCTCAATACTGATATTCACATCCGTGCTGTTACTCGCTCCAAAAATGGCGAAACTCACGATCAGGGGACCAATGGTAGTACCCAGGTTATTGATACCACCTGCCAGCGTTAAACGCTGCGAACCGGTGGTGATCGGACCCATTGCAATGGCCAAGGGATTGGCAACCGTTTGCTGTAAAGAGAACCCTAAGGCCACAATGAACAAGCCTGATAACATTAATGTGAAAGAACCCAGATTAGCCGCTGGATAAAATAATAAAGTTCCTATGGCTGAAATGACCAAACCAAGGGCCAGTCCATTTTTATAGCCGATCTTATTGATCAGGTCTTTTTTCATAATCATGGAAATGCCCATGTAAATCAAAGAACCAACAGTATAAGCTATATAAAAAGCCAGCGAAACCCATTGGCTCTGGCTTTGTGTCAAGTCGAATGCTTTTTTAAATACCGGAATTAAAATGTCATTACTGGCAGCTACAAAGCCCCAGAAAAAGAATACCGTAACCAAAGGGATGAATTGCCCCCATTTGGTCGCTGAATTTTGTTGCATGGTGTGGTTTAAATTGAATAAGGTTTATGGTATGGGTTGTAAGGTTATAAGAGCCTAACATAGTCTTTTTTCACAAAAACAACAATACAAAAACAGCAAAATGTTAGATAATACACCATTTCTTTTACCAATAAATCGGATATTAGCATTTGATGGAAATAATCATTTCAGGTATTGGCATGGGGATCGTGCTGTCCTTTCTTACGGGGCCTGTATTCTTCGCCCTGCTAAAAACCAGCATCGAAAAAGGATTTTATGCCGGAATGATGCTGGCAGCCGGGGTGGTTATTGCCGATGCCGGCTATGTAGCATTGAGTCTGTATGGCTCCAGCTACCTAACTCCAAATGGGCCTTATTTAAATTATATTGGCTATGCTGGATCTGCCATTTTATTTGGCATCGGCATCTATTATCTTTTCAAGAAAGTAAGCATCAGTTACGAGCCCAGCAGCTCCAGAACAAAGAAATTAGGATATTTTTTAAAAGGATTTGCGATGTGCGTATTCAACCCATCGCTCTTGCTTTACTGGATCAGCGTAACCAGTGGAGTAATTTCTGTAACAGGAGGATTTAACCCCAAGGTCATCTTACCCTTTTTTGCTGCTATCCTCATCACTCAGTTTAGCCTCGATACGCTAAAAGCCTATTTTGCCAATAAATTGCGGAAAAAGATTACCGAAAAAACACTGATCAAGCTGAACAGGATAGCAGGCGCCCTCATCATCATCTTTGCTTTACACCTAATCTATACACTGGTGTTTACCCATTCGCTGCTTTAGTAAGCCCGCTGATTTTTACCCTCCACCCAGTTCATAAAGGCCTGGTTCACTACCTTATTTCCGCCAGGTGTTGGATAATCACCTGAGAAGTACCAGTCGCCTAAATGATTAGGACAAGCAGCATGCAAGTTAGCTAAAGTTTGATAGATCAACTGAACTTCGGCCTTGATACCTGCAGGGGTCACAATTTTTGCAATACGTGCCGAGATCTGCTCATCGCTAAAAGGCGCATAAATGGCCTTTACAAAATTTTGCTCCTTCATCTTGCCCTGCTCCTTGGCTTGCTGGCACAGTTGGTAAACCTCCTGAATCAGCTGCTCCTTACCGCTTTCCTTCAGCAAAGAAATAGCTGCTTCAAAAGCCACAAACTCCCCCATCCGCGACATGTCGATACCATAACAATCCGGATAACGGATTTGCGGTGCCGACGAAACCACGATAATTTTTTTAGGTTGTAAACGATCCAGCATCCGCAAAATACTTTGCTTAAGCGTGGTACCCCGGACAATTGAATCATCCAATACGACTAAAGTATCACCCGGTTTCACCACGCCGTAAGTGGTATCGTACACATGCGCCACCATATCTTGGCGGTCGGCATCCTGTGTAATAAAAGTGCGTAATTTGGCATCTTTCAGCGCAATCTTCTCTACCCTCGGGCTGATATTCAGCATGCTTTCCAGTTCAGCATCCCCAATCTTATCTGCACGGTTCAGTAAAATATCTTTTTGTTTGGAATGAATATAAGTATGAACCCCTTCCACCATGCCATAAAAGGCCACCTCGGCCGTATTCGGGATAAAAGAAAACACAGTGCGTTCCAGGTCGTGGTTCACCGCATCCAATATTTGCGGACAAAGCAAACGGCCCAGCTGCTTGCGCTCCTGATAAATGGCTGCATCGCTGCCGCGAGAAAAATAAATCCGCTCAAATGAACAAGATTTTTGCACTTCCGGCTCCCTGAATAATTCTTCAGAAATGTGGCCGTTCTTTTTTGCAATCAGCGCATGCCCTGGTTTAATCTCTTTCACCGAATCTAAAGGCACATTGAAGGCCGTTTGTATAGCCGGACGTTCCGAAGCCACCACCAGCACCTCCTCATCCGAATAATAAAATGCCGGACGAATACCCGCCGGATCACGCATCACAAAAGCATCACCATGACCAAAAATTCCTTGTATGGTATAACCACCATCCCAGGTCTTGGCAGAGCGACGTAAAATATTCGCTACATCCAAATTATCAGCAATCTGATGCGTGATATCTATATTATTTACACCCTGAGGCTTCAGTTCGTCAAAAATTCGCTGGTTCTCCTCATCCAAAAAATGACCAATCTTCTCCAGCACCGTAACCGTATCGGCCTGCTCCTTGGGGTGTTGCCCCAGCTCATACAACTGCTCCAGCAATTCATCTACATTCGTCATGTTAAAATTACCCGAAATCACCAGGTTACGAGTCATCCAGTTGTTCTGGCGCAAAAACGGGTGGCAGGCCTCAATGCTGTTCTTGCCATGTGTACCATAACGCAAATGGCCCATGAGCACCTCGCCGGTAAAACTAACGTTTTGCTTGAGCCATTCCGCATCCTTCATTTTTTCAGGGTCCTGTTGCTGGATGTTCACAAACTTTTGCTGCACATATTCAAAAATTTCCGACACCGCCTTCGAACCCATCGCCCTATACCGGCTAATGTAACGGTTACCTGGCTTCATATCCAGTTTGATGGTGGCGATACCTGCACCGTCCTGACCCCGGTTATGCTGCTTTTCCATTAGCAAGTACAACTTATTGAGGCCGTAAAGAGACGTACCGTACTTGTCCTGGTAATAAGATAAAGGCTTTAACAAACGGATGAGGGCGATACCGCACTCATGTTTAATTTGGTCGCTCATGAGAAATGAATGAGCTAACAAATTTAAAATTTTATCGCGGAAAGCAGGTATGAAAAACAAATTACGCCCTTCATTTTTCGTCATTTCCAATCCCCGTGAAACAGGGGTGAGCAATCTCTCTACACAAACACCCCCGAAAGATTTTCCTCAGCGCCAATTGCGCTTCGTCGAAATGACCGAACAGCTCATTGAAAAAAATTAGCATTCCTTCCAAACAAAACTCAGGCTTTCCTACTTCTATAAGTTAAAAAGCCTATGAAAACATGTAGACCAGCCTGTCCCCTGATCAAGGGGCTCTTCCTAACCTTATGCATCCTCTTTTTGTTTAACTCCTGCCAAAAGGAAGAACTATTCGGACTCGATCCGGCAGTTCAGCCTCAAGCCAGTTTATTGGGTGAGAGTCAGGTCTTCCTTAAAAATCTTACTGAGGAGCGCCCCTTGCAGGCCACTCCCAAGCTCTCCCGACACCGTACAGTTAAAATACCCCTCTGGGATAAAGCACAAAAAGTACAGCTCTCCATTGGGGAAGGATTAAAGGTACCGCTAGCTTACCGCGAAGAGATCAAACTACTTATAGGGCCCAATAAAGAAGAGGCACCCCTCTCCGACTGGACTTACCTGCTCCTCTATAAAGACCGCCAGCAGAAGTGGCATGCAGAGGTGGTTACCAGAATTCCTGATGAGCAATACTGGATCAATCGTAATCGGCCGGGGCGCTCCTTTAGCGGGATCATCCTCGTAGAAGATTGGTGGGGAAGGCCGATTAAGACTTTTAGTAAAACACCTGGAGGTGAATACCTGAATTGGGGCAATCCTGTATTAATTAGTAAATCTGGGGAAAGACAAAGCGAAAGACCTTCCTTTTTGAATACACCTGCAGAAGATTGCAGATTCGTGGTGTACACAAACAGGTTGGGAATGTATGAAATAGTAATGACCTGTAAAGAATCCAAAAATAGACAAGAAGGCGAAGGTAGTGGATCCGGTGGAGGACCAGATCAGCGAGATTATGAGGAGCATCGGTCTGGTTACTTAGATCACCGAAATGGTGGTGGCGGTGGCGGGAATGGACCTGGGAATGATAATCCTCCGCCGCCAGATCACATAAATATTCTAAGGAATCAGGTACAAGACCCATGTCTCCGAATACTGGTAGATCAAGTAATCAGAACAAATATTGATGATATGATTTCGGGTATTATATCAAATCTAGATGAAGATATATTTGTACAAATTGACATAATCGATGCCCCTGAAACCACGCATTTTGAAGCTGCTGAAACGAATTTAATTAAAGTACCAAATTCAAATATTATAACTGGAACCATAACACTGAGTCGAAATGTTTTATCTAATGGGACTAAAGAGTATGCAGTGACAGCTTTGACTCATGAAATTATTCATGCCTATCTGAAATATATTGGCCAAAACAATGTATTACAACAATTAGAACACCAAAATATGGTTGACAAGTATATAAATCCGATGGTTAACTACTTGACAAATGCTTTTGAATTATCTCCACGGGATGCAACAGCCTTAAGCTGGATCGGAGTAAACGATTCACAGAGTTATATAAATACATCATATTTTGATTACCCCGGCGGGAGTATCTCGAAAACAGAGGTTGTGGATATTTATGCAGATTACGTGGGTAAAAGACTTGGTCATTTAATGTGTAACTATGGAGGATTAGAGTGATTAGCTATGAGAATTTTTACAAAAATAATGATCCCGCTATCGCTGATCTTGTCATTTCAGTTCCTGTATGGACAAAAGAAAGGCTTAAAAAAAGAAAAGGCCTTTCTTAATTGGTTCTTCCAAAACAGCTCAACAAGGCCATTTTTAACTCCATACAGCTTGGACAGTATCACTGTTTATTCAAGCGGTATAAGTAACAAAAGGATTGATGAAATTAAAAACATATTGGACGCAGACACCCTGGCAGATATCGAATGTAAAAAGAACATAGTAGTGTTTAACAAAAATGAACGTTCATATATTCATCAGCAATTAGAAAAAATGAAATCGGAATTATGGCCTGAAAAATTATTCAAAAACTCCTTAATAATCGATCGTGACACCATCAACGCAATATTTAAAAAAACAATTGTTCAACAGGTTGAATTTTTCAGAAAGTATCCACATGGATATTCATTTTTCTCTAAACCAATCTTTATAAGAAACAACACCTTATGTATTTTTTATTCTGGATATAATTGCGCCCATAATTGTTTTGATGATCAGCTGTTTATTCTGAGAAAAGAAGCTGAAGATTGGGTTCCATTTATTTTATTGATAGATGGAGCTGGGATATGAAGAAAGACTATTAACCCCACACAATTGACCCGATGAAACTAAAAAAATGTTCATCCGTTTATGAAAAAAATAATGCTACTCATCCTGATCAGCGGCCTGAGTGTATACACCGTGGCGCAGGAACTCAAAAAAATAACCCGCCGACCTGATTTAGTCACCACAGAAACTTATCATGTGCTTAAATCTGACAAAAAAATAAAACATGGGCCCTATCGAAAAACCGCACGGACCAGTAGACATCAGCTGGTAGAAGAAGGTTATTTTAAAATGAGCAAAAAAGACAGCCTTTGGAAGGAATGTCAGGATGGAAAACTCCAGAGAGCAGGCCATTACAAAGACGATCAGAAACACGGGGTTTGGATAAGCTACGGCAGCTCGATTACCCATCAGCAAATACAGATAGACAGTGGCGCCTACCACATGGGTAAAAAAATGGGCATCTGGAAGTATTATGATCGTAAAGGTAAGCCTGATTTAGTGTATAACTTTGACCACAATGAACGAATTTTTCAAAGCCGGGATAGCCTCACACACCTCATCTTCATAGGTCGGGATACCTTGTCAAGCACCCTGGAGCATAACCCGATTTATAAAAATGGCTGGGACCAATTCTATTATACTGTGGCACATAATATGCGTTTCAATAATCAACTATTTGCAAAAACAATGCATCTCAAAACCAGAATTTACATCGCTTTCGATATCAACGAAGCGGGAGAGATGGAAAACATAAAAGCCATCAGCAAGACGCCAAAAGAGCTCAATGAAATGGTCATGAATGCCATTCGGGCTACCGAACAAAACAATTGGCTGCCAGGCATCTATCAAAGCAAAGCCGTTAAAACGCAAATTATTGTACCATTTAATTTCACAAATTACGGAATGAAATGAAGCAGGTAACGTTTCGTAGAAAGATCCTTCGCTCCGCTCAGGATGACAAGGAGTACCTGAGCAGCCACACTCAATACTCAGTTACGCCCAAATATTTTTCAGTTTGAGGTGGATTTTCTCCCCAAAAAAGAGTTTGGTACTCCTTTCAAAAGATGGCGTATAATCAGAAACGTAAAATTGCTGACGTTTAGGTTCAGCAGTATTCAATAAGTCCAGCTCCGATAGCCGCTTTTTAACGTACTCTGCCACAATCTCGGCCGTATTAATGATCTCCACCTTATTTTGGTAATAAGCCTCTATCTCCGGCTTGATCAGCGGGTAATGCGTACAAGCCAGGATCAAGCTATCGATATTTTTAAGCTTGGGCGATGACAGGTAAGAATTGATTACCGTTTTACTGATGGTATTGCTAAAGAAACCTTCCTCGATCATGGGTGCCAGCAAAGGCGTAGGCAACGACTTTACGTCCAGCGCAGGCTGCAAGGCTTTGATCTTTTTGGCATACACATCCGTTTTGATGGTGGCTTTGGTACCAATTACCCCAATTTTGCGGTGTTGGCTCTGGTTCACCATATAATCCACTACCGGATCAATCACATTGATGACCGGAATTTTATCGCCCAAGAAATCTACCAGATCCTGGTAAGCAAGCGAAGAAGCTGTATTGCAGGCAATCACAATCAACTTGCATTCCTTTTCGAGCAAGAACTTACCGATCTTGAGACTAAAATACTTGATGGCCTCCGGCGATTTATCTCCATAAGGCAAGTGGGCGGTATCGCCAAAATAAATGAGCCCTTCTTTAGGCAATAGCTGATGAATGGCACTGGCAACGGTTAAACCGCCAATGCCCGAATCAAATATCCCGATAGGTAAAGTTGAACTCATTTAAAACAAAAATGCGAAGTCAAATATGGTAATTTGACTTCGCATTAAAAATTATTTAAGTCTGGCTTATTTTTTCTTTGCAGGGGTGGTTGCAGCAGCTGGTTTAGCTGGTGCAGCAGCCGGAGCTGCGCTTGCAGGGGCCGGAGCAGGGGCTGAGGTAGCTGCCAATTTAGCTTTCACGGCTTCAATAATGTCTTCACCACCGTCGAAATAAACTACACCTGGTTGAGATACATCAAATACGTAAGCAAAACCTTTCTCTTTGGCTACTTGCTTTACCGCTTTCTCCGCTCTTTCAAATACCGGTTGGTAAAATTCAGAACGTTTGTTGTTTAACTCTTCTTGCGACTTTTGTTCAGTTTCAGTGATACGTCTCTCCATATCCTGAATTTCTTTACCTAAAGCCTCTAATTCCTTACCCAAGGTTTCTTTATTGGCCTCACTAAGGTTTTTGTATTTATCCTGATAAACAGCAATTTTTTTCTGACGCTCTCCGTCCATTTGCTCTAAAGCAGTTTGCTTTGCTTTGGCATAGGTTTGGAATGAAGCATCGGCTGTTTTCATCTCAGGCATAGATTGCAACAACTCGCTGGAGTTAATATGAGCGAATTTTTGCTGAGCATTGGCATAATTGCCGGCAACACAAAGACCAATTGCCAGAATGGCCGCTTTAATTGAATTTTTCATTTTTTATTAAGATTATTTTATTGGTTTACGATGATAGTAAAGATTTTATTATTTAGCAAATGTACCCGGTTTATAACCCATGCGGGTAAGCACATCATTACTTTTGTCGAAACGCGGATTGGCGTACAACATCATGATCTCACTGCTCTTATCGAATACGATGTCCAGCTGCTGTACTTCGGCCAGGGCCTGAATGGCCTGAGCCACTTTCTCCTGGATGGGCTTAATTAAGCTGGAGCGTTTTTGGAATAGCTCACCCTCAAAACCAAAAATCTTACGTTGAAATTCTTTGGCTTCTTTTTCTTTCTCGATGATCTCATTTTCGCGGCGCTTGCGCATGTCGTCGGTTAGCAATACCTGATCTGCCTGATAAGCCTTGTATAGTTTCTCAATTTCGGCAAAGCGGGTGTCCACTTCCTTTTGCCATTGTTCAGAAAGTGCATCCAATTGTTTTTGAGCAGAATTATACTCCGGTATATGTTTTAAGATGTATTCGCTGTCTACATAAACAAATCGCTGTGCCGAAGCTGTAAAAGCAAAGGCAAGAAAAAGCAAGAGTGTAATTGAAATTTTTTTCATGGCATTTATTGAATTAATTAAATCCACCACCCATTTGTTGTGCTATACTAAAGTGAAACTGTCCTTTGTGCGCATCAGGCAAACCTGGAATTTGGTCGAAACCATAACCATAATCCAGACCCAATAAACCAAATATTGGTAAGAAGATACGAGCACCAACACCCACCGAACGTCTCACATTAAATGGAGCAAACTGTTTCAAGCTGTTCCAGGTATTACCTCCTTCAGCAAATGCCAATAAAAACACCGTGGCTTGCTGGCTGGTGGTAAGCGGGTGACGGAGTTCCAAAATGTACTTATTAAAGATCGGGCTTCCAGAGTTTTGAGCAATTTGTGGATTGGAGCCCACCGGGATCACCGCATTGTTTTGGTATCCACGCAAACCTATAATTTCGGAGCCTTGCAAAAAGTTGAATCCTTGCATACCATCACCACCCAATCTGAATCTCTCAAACGGAGACTGTCCAACAGCGCTGTTGTAAAAGCCCATAATACCAAACTGTGCTTGCGCTTTCAGCACGAATTTACCATAGATACGCTGGAACCATTGTGCCTCAAATTTCCACTTATGATACTCAGTATATTTGTAACGTTCCTCGTCAGTAGCAGTTACATAATTGGTTTTATTAAATAAGGAATATGGAGGCGTGAGCTGCATGGTTAAACGAATATTTGACCCTGTTGTCGGGTAAATTGGCGCATCAACCGAATTCCTGGAAATCTCCTGTGTAATGTTGAAGTTATAAGAAGTACCGTTGGAGAATAAAAAGCCCATTCCATAATTATTTAGGATATACTGCTGCATATTCACCGCATGGCTCATGGTGAAATAGTTATCAGGCCAATTCAAACGTCTACCCAAACTTACGGTAACGCCATTCATTCTTATTTTCTGCAAATTAGGGTTGGTACGTCCTAAGCCGTTAGACTGCAGCGAGGTAAAAGCACTGATACCGAAGTTGATGGGTTTTTTGCCACCTAACCATGGCTCGGAAAAAGAGAAATTATAAGATTGGAAAAACTTACCATTGGTTTGCCCCCTGATACTTAATCGCTGTCCATCTCCTTTAGGTAAAGGCTTCCAAGCCTCTTTTTTAAACATGTTTCTGGCAGAAAAATTATTAAAGGTTAAACCCAAAGTACCTATGATACGGCCTCCGCCAAATCCACCAGAAAGTTCAATCTGATCCGAAGGTTTTTCGGCAACCGTATATTCTATGTCAACCGTTCCATCTGCCGGATTGGGCATAGGTTTTACATCCGTTTTTTGCTCATCAAAATTTCCCAACTGGGCAATCTCACGGGTAGTACGGATGATATCTTGTTTAGAGAATTTCTGTCCGGGCTTTGTTCTAATTTCTCGTAAAACTACCCTGTCGTTGGTAATTTCATTGCCTTTTAGCGTTACTTTGCTGATGGTATATTGCGGACCTTCGTACACTCTCAATTCCAGATCGATGGTATCTTTTCTGACCCTGGTTTGGACCGGATCAACATTAAAAGTCAGGTAACCATTGTCCAGATAAAGAGAAGAAACATCATCCCCATTGGCGCCTCCAGACAATTTCTTGTTTAGCTTTTCCTCGCTAAAAACCTCTCCTTTTTTGATACCGAGAATCTTGTCTAATACATCTGCCCCGTATTGCGCATTACCCGACCAGTTGATATCTCCAAAATAATATTTAGGCCCTTCGTGCAGCACCATTTTCACGTTTACTGTTTGTGCATCGTGTTTATAAACGCTGTCTTTCAGAAGATTGGCATCGCGGTAGCCCTTCTCCTGCATTTTTGAAATCAGCTTTTCCTTAGCCTCCTCATATTTTTCATTGAAGAATTTACCTGAGCCAAATACCCGGTAAACTGCTTTCTCCTTCACCTTTTTCAGGTATTTTTTGAGCTGATTATCGCTGAAATCCTGATTACCCTCAATATCAATTTGATTGATCTTAAACTTATTGTATTTATTTACTGCGATTTGCAGAATGACATTATTGGCCTCCGCAGTATCTTTTTGCTGCTTAAATTTTACATCAGGATAGAGATATCCTTTTTCGTTGAAGTGTTTCTTAATAATGGAACTAATGGTATTGTAAAGGTTGTCATTAATGATTTTGCCATTTTTATCCTTGATCTTTTCCAGGATATCCTCCATTTCCCCCTTTCTAAGACCACTGAGATTGAATTGGCTTACTCTTGGACGTTCCACAATTTCAATCTCAAAAAAAATGGTGTCAGATTTAATGCCCGCCACATTCAATTGTACATCATCCATTAAACCCTGTTCCCAGAGGTTTTTGATTGCATTGGAAGTAGCATCTCCGGGCACCACAATACGTTCTCCAACCGTAAGTTTTGCGATGGTAACGAGCACTCCCGGATCGAGGTATTGTGCTCCTTTTACTGTTGTACCCCCGATGATGTATTCTTTTGGATTCAAATAACTGATTTCATCATTTGAACTATTCCTAGTAATGGATGGCTGCCTGCCACGACCAAACTGTGCAAAGGTCACAGTGCTGTAGAGGAAAAAAATAAATAGTAATAGTAGGCGATTCATCTCAGAATATTATCGTGCTAAAATAGCTTAATGCTTTGTTAAAATTTGTTAAAAATGAAATTTAGTTGACTTGTTCGCTGGTCATACCGAAGCGACGCTCTCTTTTTTGATAATCCAAAACGGCATCAAATAAATCACTTCTTCTAAAATCGGGCCATAATTTTGGCGTAAAAAAGAGTTCGGTATAAGCGAGCTGCCAAAGCAGGAAATTACTGATTCGCAACTCTCCGCTGGTGCGGATCATCAGTTCTGGATCGGGCAATCCGGCGGTGTTTAATCGATCGGCAAAAAGGCTTTCGTTTATTTCCTCAGGATTCAAATCGCCGGCTTTTACACTTGCAGCTATACTTTTTACAGCTTCTGTAATTTCCCATCGGGAGCTGTAACTCAGGGCCAGTGTAAGCGTACAACGCTTATTGTCTTTGGTTTTTTCCATTGCTTCCTTCAATTGTCGGTCGCAAGATTTGGGAAGTGAGTTCAAATCGCCGATGGTATTTAAGCGTACACCATTGTCCATTAAAGTTTTGGTTTCTTTGGTAATGGTGGAAACCAACAATTCCATCAGGGCATTTACTTCGTGTTTGGGGCGGTTCCAGTTTTCGGTAGAAAAAGCATAAAGTGTGAGATAAGGAATACCTAACTCAACAGCGCCCTCCACGGTGTCGCGAACGGCCAAAACCCCATTTTGATGACCAAAAACCCTCAGTTTGCCTTTTTCTTTGGCCCATCTCCCATTACCATCCATGATGATGGCTACATGTTGAGGTAAATTATTTAAATCTATACTTGCTGGAATACCCATCTATCTTCTCCTCCGCTTTTGAGTTACATCGAGCGGACATTTCTGACTTACAAAGGTATGAGTTAAGCTTAAGCCTGCAAACTTATAATTAGGTGTACCCGTATTGAACACCTTTCCTGTGGCTAAATGATAATCAATAATTATATTCCAATTTCCTTTCACATTGTATTTAACACCGGTACCTACTATAGTGTTGATGGAATTTGGGGTTTGAGGATTAGCAGAAAAGCCGGCTGTTAAGAAAGGGCTGAATCGATGTTTTTCGGAAGAAGTTTGGTATTTGAAAAAATTGAATTCTACCTGGGCATTTACTTGGGTTTCGTTGATTGCAGATCCAATAAAATTTCCATGTTGTATGCCAAGCTTTGCCGACCAGTAGGAATCAAAGTTTCTTTTTACATGAGCGTTAAGTAGCTGCCAATTGAATTTTAAGAGGTCATTTGGGAAAGCGGGATAAATTTGATCAGAAAGGGCAACACCCAATCCCAACTCCCAGGTTTGGGCCTTGGAGAAAAAAGGTAAAAAACTCAAGATTAGGACAACCAGAAATCGTTTGTGTGTCATATTAATAATTCCTCGTATCAATACCCCAGAGTAGTTTATTTCTCAAGGTGGAGAGGTAATTCTCGTTGTTTAATCGAACTAAATTAATTTGAAAATCAGCTTTCCGGATGACCGTTTTTACAGAGGTATCTACCACTTCGGTGCGTGAATCGCATGATAAACGGTACTTAGAACTTCGTCCCTCTATTTCAAAAGATAATTCGTTGTGGTCTGATAAAACAATTGGACGAACATTCAAGTTATGGGGTGCAATAGGAGTGACTACGATGTTGCCCGAATTAGGAAATACGATAGGTCCGCCACAGCTGAGCGAGTAGGCTGTTGAGCCCGTGGGGGTGGCAACAATCAGTCCATCGGCCCAATAAGAGTTCAAAAATTCATTATTGAGATAAGCATGAATAATGATCATGGCAGAAGTATCTCTTTTATGAAAAGTGATGTCGTTTAGTGCGAAATTATCGGTTCCAAAAGGATTAAATGCCGACTCAATATTCAATAAAGATCTTTTATCGAGTGTATAGTTTTTTTGAATGAGGCTCTCAATGGCAGCCTCAATATCATCTTTATTGATACTGGCCAAAAATCCCAGCCGGCCAAAATTGATACCCAATACCGGAATATTTGAATCTCTAATCAGGGTCACTGTATCCAGCATGGTACCATCACCGCCGAGGCTGAATAACATATCCACCTGACCTTTCAAATCTTCGGCAGAAGAAAAAGTATCAGGAGCTGTATTTAGCTTAATTTTATCGGCGATAAAGTGATTGAATTTATCGTAGATGACGGTTTCAATCTGTCTGGCAGCCAAGCAATCGAAAATGTGTTGTAAAAATGGAACAACCGAACTATTAAACTGTCTGCCGTAAATTGCAATTTTCATAAATGCCAATTAAATATTCAGATAATTCATCAACTGATCGTACCGGTCTGAATAATAATTTTTGTGATTAAAATCATTGAATACAGCCAACACTTTATAGTTATACCGCTCAAAAGAGGCTACGATTCCATTTACATCGGTGCGATTAATTTTGAGGGTGACCTCCAGCCGGTTTGAACCCTCAAAACTGCAAACTCCTGAATTCAGAATTGCGGCATGATCAGATTCCACAATCTGGGACAGGTGCGCTAAGGAAAAGTCTTGGGCTGGTAATTCTAAAATTACAATACTACCCGGCACAGCCAATGCATTCAATTTAGCTAATCCAGCAAGCAAGCCTTCGGCCACAATCAAACCTTCGTAATTTTTATTCGAATGTAGTACGGGTACACAGTCGATTTTTTGTTCAACCATCAACTGATGTGCCTCTTGAACATGTTGCACATCGAATATAAAATGAGGAATCAAGTTCAGTTGAGCATCTTTCAATTTCGCTTGCTCATCAGACCAATCAAGCAAAGCTTCTTCAGAAACCATGCCCAAAAAATACTGCCCATCCGTTAGGGGTAAATGTTTTAGGTGAAATTCAGCCATACGATGCCTTGCTTTCAGTACCGTGTCTGATAGTTTGAGCGGTAAAATGGCCGGATTTATTAATTCACCTGCAAGCATGCATTAGTATTTTAAACGGTCTAAAAACTGATGAAGATTTTGGTTAAATTCTTGGGGTCTTTCCATCATGGGTGCATGACCGCATTGGGCAATCCAATTCAACTCTGCATCGGGTAATAATTTTTTAAATTCCAAAGCAACATCAGGCGGAGTTACCACATCATTCTTACCCCAAATGAGACAAACAGGTATCTTGATGTCCTTTAATTCTTTCGCCATATTATGTCTGATCGCTGATTTTGCCATTGCTAAAATACGGATCACTTTGTGACGGTCGTTTACCGTAGCGTATACTTCATCTACCAGCTCCTTGGTAGCGGTAGCCGGATCAAAAAAAGTAAATTCCACTTTCTCTTTTATGAACTCGTAATTTTCTCTTTTGGGGAATGACCCACCAAAAGCATTTTCGTACAATCCGGAACTACCGGCCAGGACAAGTGCTGTCACTTTGTCCTGATGTTTGAGGGTATATACTAAGCCCACATGTCCACCTAAAGAATTCCCCAACAAAACAAAACGGTCTAATTGTTTAAACTTCACAAACTTTGCCAGGTATTTTGATAAAGTCTTTACACCCGTGGTCAATAGTGGCAAATCGTAAATAGGCAACATGGGAATAATAACGCGGTAACGGCCCTTAAATTCGTTGATTACAGCCTCCCAATTGCTCAACGCACCCATCAATCCATGGAGCAAAATAAGTGCCTCACCCTCCCCTTCTTCTACATATTTAAAACCCTTTTCTTCCTTAATAACAAACTCCATAATTGATAACGCTAATATTTGAGTGCAATTGTCTGGTTTTCATTTTAATTCCACTCAATTATACTAAAGTTTAAGTATATGATTGAGAGTTATTTTTCAAGAATTAATTCTTTCACCAACTCCGCAATGGTTTTTCCATCGGCTTTGCCGGCCAGTGATTTGTTGGCCAGCCCCATCAGCTTGCCCATGTCCTTCATGCCTTCGATCGAATTTTCGGCAATCAGGCCTTTGATGATCTGGCGAATACTTTCTGAATCGAGCTGTTTTGGAAGGTAAGTTTCAATCACGGCAATTTCTTCGACTTCAATTTGATACAAATCATTTCTGTTTTGATTTTGATAGATCTCTGCCGATTCTTTACGCTGCTTTACTAATTTTTGTAAAACTTTGATTTCTGCCTCTTCACTCAGGGTATCGGAAGCACCTTTTTCTGTTTTTGCCAAAATTAAAGCTGCTTTTATAGCTCTCAATCCACGTAAGCGGGCTTCCGCCTTTGCCAGCATAGCTGCTTTGATATCCTGATCTACTTGTACTTGTAATGACATGATTTTTGAATTTATTTTCTCAACAAATGACTGGTATTGGCCTGTGCGGTAGGCATGATTACTAAATCATTCACATTTACGTGGGCCGGACGACTCACCGCATACCAAACGGCATCTGCAATATCTGCAGCAAAGAGTGGCTCAAAACCTTGATAAACGGCTTTTGCCCGTTCCTTATCTCCTTTGAAACGAACTTCAGAAAATTCAGTTTCCACTGCACCGGGATGTATGCCGCTCACTTTGATTCCGTGAGGCAGTAAATCAATTCGCATGGCTTTGTTCAGTGAATCAACCGCGTGTTTACTGGCACAATACACATTTCCGTTGGCGTAGGTTTCTTTACCCGCAATAGAGCCAATGTTTACAATGTGTCCGCTTTGCTGTTGAACCATCCAGGGACTGATGAGTCGGGTTACGTAAAGCAGGCCTTTAACATTGGTATCAATCATGGTGTCCCAATCATTCAGGTTTCCTTCGTGAATAGGATCTAAACCCTGGCTCAAACCGGCATTGTTCACCAATACATTTATTTTTTTCCAGTTATCAGGCAGGGCATTAAAATTAGCAGCAACTGCTTCGGCATCTCTTACATCTAATTCAACATTCAAAACCTGAACCCCAAACCGAGATTTGAGATCGCTTGCCAGTGCTTCGAGTTTCGCTTTTCTGCGAGCTACCAGAATAAGATCATATTGATTGGAAGCAAAAATTTCGGCACAGGCAGCACCAATTCCGGAACTTGCACCGGTTATGAGTACAATTTTTGACATCTTGGGTGGATTATAACTCGAAAATACTGTTTTAAACTCAATTGACTTTACTCGAAATATAAACTGAATTGCAAGTGCCGGAGGAAAACTTTATCTGCAAATGTCTGATCAGCACGGACATCATGCAGCGTGTTAGCTAATTTTATTTCTGGCGATAGTTTAAAATAATCGAAATAAAGATCAAAGCCGACACCGGTTTCGTACCACCAGGTGTTTCGCTTGAACTTGGCCGGGTTGTCGTTATAAGTTTTATTACTGATGATATCTCTGGCATATTTAATACCACCAATTACATAAGCTCTGAAATTCTTTCTTCTGTCCGATTTAAATTTAAAACCAAGAGGTGCTTCAATGGCGTTCGATTCTACATTGTCCATTGCATTCAAGGCTCTGTCAACAAATACAATACTGGGCGTAAAACGAATATTTCCGTGATTCCCCACTCGCCAGTCGGAAACAAAACCCAGTCCAAATCCTGGTGAGCTGGGATGATTGATGTCTGGTTTAACTCTGGAAGAGACATATTGGAAGCTAAACCCAAAGTGCAGGAATTGTTCATCGACCCCGCCACCCCAATTTTGCTGGGCGCTCAGAGGTAAATAGCAAAAAATGCTAATCAATAAAATAAAAATTCTTTTCAGGATCATTTAACACCGGTATAAATGGAACAAATGCCAAAGGCTAATGGGCGACACTTTTGTTGTTTAAAACCAACTTGCTGCATTAAATTAGTAAAGTTCTCCCCGTCGGGGAAAGCAGCAACCGATTCAGGCAAATAGGCATAGGCACTGTTATCTTTAGAAAATAATTTGCCTATGGCGGGGGTAATGTAGTTGAAATAAAAATTATACAACTGCTTAATTGGGAAACGCTTGGGTTGTGAAAACTCGAGGATCACGGCTTTGGCACCCGGTTTCAGCACCCGGTAAATATCAGACAAGCCTTTTTCTAAATTCTCAAAATTACGTACGCCATAGGCCACCGTCACGGCATCAAAGGTATTATCGTCAAAAAGCAAACGCTCCGAATCACCTAAACGTACTTCAAAGATCTGGCTCAAACCACGTTTTTTAATTTTCTGCTCGGCCACATCCAACATCCCTCTGGAGATATCTACACCAATGATGTTATCCGGCTTTAGGATGCCGATGGCTTCAAAAGCGAAATCGCCCGTACCAGTGGCCACATCCAAAATCAGCTTTGGACGATCGGCAAGCAGTTCCCGGATCGCTTTTTTGCGCCAAATAATATCAATACCTAATGATAAAAAATGATTCAGGAAATCGTAAGTACCCGAAATGTTGTTGAACATTTTAGCTACCTGTTCTTTTTTGCTACTCTTCGAATCTTTGTAGGGGATAACCGTTTTGGCCATGCTGCAAAGATAAGTTGCAACAAGCACATAAAACGTGAATGACAGAAGAAAATTAAGCTTAGACGCAAAATTCCTTTATCGAAAAGGATTAACTTTGAGCCATGATCAAAACTGCCGCTTTTGTTTGCAGCAATACCCGAACCGATAAATTGCCCCCCCCGGTACGTCCCGAATATGCGTTTATTGGTCGCTCCAACGTGGGCAAATCATCGCTCATCAACATGCTGCTCAACCACAAGGGTCTGGCAAAAACTTCACAAAAACCCGGGAAGACACAATTGATCAATCATTTCATCGTGAATGATGACTGGTATTTAGTTGACCTACCGGGATATGGTTATGCCCGTACTTCAAAAAGCAATCGCACCGAGTGGGAACGATTCATTAGGTATTATTTAAAGAACCGTGAAAGCCTACAATGTGTTTTTGTTTTAATAGACAGCAGGTTGGAGCCACAAAAAGTGGACATCGATTTTTGTAACTGGTTGGGGGAGGAAGGTATCCCCTTCTTACTAATTTTCACAAAAGCAGATAAACAATCGGCTGTGAAAACCGACCAAAACGTGGCAAAATTCAAAAAGGAACTCCTAAAATCTTTTGAGGAAGTTCCTCAAATATTTATTACCTCTGCCGAGAATAAATTAGGCAGGGATGCTGTTTTACGATTGATCGACGAACTGAACAGCCAATTTAACATATGAGAAAATACGCTTCCCTCGTACTTTTTGCACACAGCATCTTTGCCATGCCTTTTGCCTTTATTGGCTTTTTCCTGGCGTTGAATACTACTCCAAACACTTTTGAGTGGACCAAGTTGATTTTGATGGTGCTGTGTATGGTTTTTGCACGCAATGCGGCCATGGCATTTAACCGTTACCTCGACCGCGAATTTGATGCAAAAAATCCGCGTACCCAGGTTCGTGATATCCCGGCAGGTAAAATCAGTGCTAATGAAGCATTTTTTTTCACCCTCATCAATGCGGGTTTATTCATCATCACCACCTTTTTTATTAATAAATTATGCTTTTATCTTTCGCCAGTGGCATTGACCGTGGTATTGGGATACAGCTATACCAAACGATTTACACCACTATGCCATTTGGTTTTAGGGCTAGGTCTTGCGCTGGCACCTATTGGTGCTTACCTGGTGGTAACAGGTGAATTTGCCATGACTCCTATTTTCTTCTCCCTGGCCGTATTGTGTTGGGTAAGCGGTTTCGATATTATTTATGCTTTACAAGATGAAGAATTCGACAAGCAGGAAAAATTATACTCCATTCCGGCCTGGCTGGGTGCAAAAAAATCACTTCAAGTGTCGGCATTTTTACACCTTTTAAGTGTTATTTTCATTACGCTGCCTTTGTTTTTCACTACGCTGAGTTGGTTTTATATCTGTGGCGTTTTATTTTTTGCTGCACTTTTGGTTTACCAGCACAGCCTGGTCAAACCAAATGATTTAACTAAAGTAGACCGGGCATTCCAGACTACAAACGGTTATGCCTCCGTTGTATTTGCAGTATTTTATTTATTAGATGTTTATTTAAGAAGTCCTTATTGATACGAATGGAAGATTTAAGCATTAAAAAGAAAAAGCGGAGTTATCTCTCTTCAAATTTTGAAATGACATGGGAGCAAATTGAACCCGTTTTTCAAGAATTACAAAATAGACTTATTCATTCAGCTGCCGAATTGGAACAGTGGTTAAAAGACCGTAGCGAACTGGAGGCTGCTTTGGAAGAAGATTTCGCCTGGCGCTATATCCGCATGACTTGCGATACTACCAACGAAAAACTACTCGCCGATTTCCAATACTTTGCAACCGAAATTGAGCCAAAGGTGGCACCTTTGAACAACGAGCTGAATAAAAAACTCATCGATAGCCCCTACCTCGATCAGCTGGATGAGCAAAAATATTTCATCCTGATCAGGAGTACCCGCAAAGCCCTGGAATTATTTAGAGAAGAAAACATAGCCTTACAGACCGAAATTCAGCTGGAACAGCAAAAATACCAGAGCATTACCGGCGCCATGTCGGTACAGCTAAATTACCAGGAATACACGCTGGAACAGGCTTCGGTGTTTTTAAAGGATCTGAACCGGGAAACCCGCCAGCAGGCTTGGCAGGCCATCAGTCAGCGGAGATTGCAAGATAAAGTACAGCTGAACGATTTATTCAATCGCTTGCTGAAGTTACGCCATCAAGTGGCTATAAATGCCGGATTCGACAATTTCAGGGATTACATGTTCCAAGCTCTAGGCCGTTTTGATTATACCCCCGAAGATTGTTTCCGTTTTCATGAAGCCATTGAAAAGGAAGTTGTTCCGGTGTTGCGCATGCAAGCAGATGCCCGCAAGCAAGCATTGAAACTCCCTTCCCTACAACCTTGGGATACTGAAGTGGACATCTCAGGCAAACCGGCATTAAAACCATTTGCTAACGGCCAGGAGCTAATTGATAAAACCATCGATTGCTTCGACAAATTAGACAACTTTTTGGGCGAACGTATCAAAACCATGAAAGCGAATGGCCTGTTTGACGTGGAAAGCCGCAAAGGTAAAGCTCCCGGTGGTTACAATTATCCGCTGGCCGAAACCGGGGCTCCTTTCATCTTCATGAATTCGGCCAATACCTTTCGCGACCTCACCACCATGGTACATGAGGGCGGTCACGCTATTCATACGTTTGTAACAGCCGATTTGGACCTAAATGATTTCAAACTCTGCCCTTCTGAAGTAGCCGAACTAGCTTCCATGAGCATGGAGTTGATTTCCATGGATCATTGGGATGCCTTTTTCAGCGATGCTGAAGAACTGAAACGTGCCAAACGCGACCAGCTTAAAGATGTGTTAAAAACCCTGCCCTGGGTAGCTGTGGTAGATCAGTTCCAGCATTGGATCTACACCCATCCGGAACACACTACAGCAGAGCGAAATACGGCTTGGAAAGAGATTTTTGAACGTTTTGGCGCCAATTTCATTGACTGGAGCGAACATGCAGACGCCGCAGCCTACTTATGGCAGAAGCAATTGCATATTTTTGAAGTTCCATTCTATTATATTGAATACGGAATTGCCCAATTGGGTGCTATTGCCGTTTGGAAAAATTATAAGGGAAATCCAGAGAAAGGGTTAAACAGCTACCTCAATGCATTGAAACTCGGTTATACCAAAACTATCCGTGAAATTTATGAAACTGCGGGTATCCGTTTCGATTTCAGTGCCGACCATGTACAAGAATTGGTAGCATTCGTGCAAAATGAATTGGCAAAATTAGATCAAGAATAATTTCAACTCAATAACGTTTTACTATCTTAATCAAAAAATTGACCACCGATGTCGCAATCTTTATTCAGAAAAAAATCGATTTCCAATATTTTAAAAGACCAAGAAACCGGCTATACCGACGGCGAAGGCAACCAAGGCCTCAAAAAAGTCCTAAAAGTTAAAGACCTTACCGCCATGGGCATTGCTGCCGTAATTGGCGCAGGCATTTTCTCTACTATTGGTACAGCTGCTTACAATGGAGGTCCAGGTGTTTCCATTTTATTTGTGATTACAGCCATCACCTGTGGTTTTTCGGCGCTCTGTTATGCAGAATTTGCCTCACGGGTACCCGTTTCCGGATCGGCTTATACCTACGCTTATGTAGCATTTGGCGAGTTGGTGGCCTGGATTATCGGATGGGCATTAATTCTCGAATATGCCATCGGTAATATTGTGGTTTCTATTTCCTGGAGTGGTTATTTTAACAATATTTTGCAGGGTGTGGGCATTCACTTACCGGGATGGCTCACCACCGACCATACCACCGCTCAGGCTCGTTACGAAGAAGCCGCACAATTAATGGCTTCGGGAAAGGTTTTAGAAGGCAGGATGGCTGAGGCCTATCAAGCATGGACAACTGCACCCAGCCTTGGCGATGGTAAACTGTTCCTGAACATACCGGCCATGCTGATCGTGGTTTTTGTAACCTGGTTGGCTTATGTGGGTATTAAAGAGAGTAAGAAAAGTACCAATTTCATGGTAGGACTGAAAGTGGCCGTCATTTTGTTTGTGATCACCTTCGGCTTCTTTTACGTAGATCCGGAAAACTGGACCCCTTTCTTACCCAATAATTTTAGTGGAGTTTTAAGAGGCGTATCGGCTGTGTTCTATGCCTATATCGGCTTTGATGCCATCTCTACTACTGCAGAAGAATGTGAAAACCCGAGACGTGATTTACCCAAAGGGATGATCTATTCTTTATTGATTTGTACGGTATTGTACATTTTAATAGCCCTGGTATTGACCGGAATGGTGAACTACTCAGAGTTGAAAGTAGATGATCCATTGGCTTTCGTTTTTGAGAAAATCAATAAACCCTGGATTTCTTATGTGATTTCGATTAGTGCGGTAGTGGCTACTACAAGTGTTTTACTGGTTTTCCAATTGGGTCAGCCACGGATTTGGATGAGCATGAGCCGCGATGGTTTATTGCCTAAACAGTTTTCTAAAATCCACCCCAAATACCAGACTCCTTCATTTGCCACCATTGTTACCGGATTTCTGGTAGCTATCCCAGCCTTATTCCTGGAGAGCAGTTTGGTAACCGATTTAACCAGTATCGGTACTTTGTTTGCCTTTGTATTGGTTTGCGGAGGCGTATTATATCTACCTAAAGATGAGAATATTGAACCGGGCGATAAACGGTTTAAGATCCCTTATATCAATGGCAAGTTCCTTATTCCGGTATTAGTTCTGGCATGCCTGTGGTTTTTCAGAGCGCATATTGAAAGTACCATGAGTTTCAATGAAGGATTTGAAAGTTGGAAACACCACATACCTTTCTATCTCTTCCTCATCATCAGCATCATTGTAGCAGGAATGGCTTTTATCAACAATTATTCGCTGATTCCCGTATTGGGCCTATTGAGCTGTTTCTATCTCATGACCGAAATCCCGGTTAAAAACTGGCTGGTATTTACCATCTGGCTCCTTGCAGGATTAACGATCTATTTCGGATTCGGACGCAAGAATAGTAAGCTGAATTCCTAAAAAAAGCCCTCCGATTTTCGGAGGGCTTTTTTGATGGCAAATGATACTATCGCTTAAAAATAAAGGTATAACGGAAAATATACGTAATGTTAGGGTCAGGGTTGACATAATCGTAGGATATAATAAAATACTCTTTATCCAATCTTAAAATTTTAAAATTGGTATCTACAATTTCAATCTCATTCTTCGATTCGTCCAATACCCACCCACCAAATTCTGTATTGATGCCATCTTCAGAAAGCACAACAATCTTGTTGTTATTTTCAATTTTAAATTCAGCATAAGCCTCCGGGACGTAGTATAGATTATCAACATCTAAGGTTTCTCCATCTTGACTTACAATATTAATTCCCTGGCTATACCACTTCCAATGCCCTAGAAGCAATTCAGATGCAGGCAAAGTAGGGCTATCTTTTTTACAGGCTGCCAAGACTAGCAAGGCTACAAGAACTAAATAAATGCGTAATGTTTTCATAATAAGATTTTTGGTTTATAGATATAAACGTCTAAACCTCTGATTTATGATAGGAGATAAAAAAGCCCCGAATGGTAATTCGGGGCTTTTAGAAATCAATTGATCCGTTTGAGTTGGGTGTCGTCGACCGTAGAGACAATGAGCGGCACCCGCTCCATGGTTACGAAACTGGAATCTAAACCAAAACCTTTCTCTTCAGACAAACTGAATTTGCGAAGAATAAAATAGTAATCCATGATAAAACGCTCAATAAATGGGAGTTTATTTGATTTGGAAAGCACCTTCTCTAAAACAACAAATTTAAAGTCGCCAACAATATGATGTTTATTAAGGGAGGGATACTTGCTCGTAATATCAATCTCTTTATTTTGCACCAATTCTTCTACCACTTTTCTGAATAAAACATTGATCCGTTGCTCTATTCTGAAGCCTAATTTAAAATCGATACGCACCAACTTCCCTGGGATCAGGAAATCAACCTTATAATCACTGGTATAGGGCTCATCCACTACATCCACATGGACTAGCCAGTACACATCGGCACGCTTTGGCTGTTTTTGCAAAATCGAATACATGATTTTTAATTCGATTTCCGAACTGAAATTAGCACTGGTCAGGTACACCAGCTGAGAGGCATATTTCGGCACAGATTCATCCTCACTCAGCTCCTTAATAATAGGATAATATTCTTCAATCTCTACGAATTTCACAAAACGGTTTTTAATGCGCCGTGCTGATGACCAGGCCCACATTACCGAAAATAGAATAGATCCGAGCACAATCGTAAACCAGCCTCCATGTAATATTTTCGCTAAATTACTTGCCAAAAAAGTCGATTCGATGATGAGATAGATTGCTAAAAAGGTATACACAATATAATTAGGAAATTTCTTCCTTTTAAGATAAATAGCCACTAAAATGGTAGTCATTAACATGGCAACAGTAATGGACAATCCGTAAGCCGCCTCCATTTTGGCTGATGCCTGAAAAATGAGCACCACTACCAAACAACCAGCCCATAACAACCAATTTATAGATGGCACATACAGTTGTCCTTTCTGATTGGTTGGATAATTAATTTTAACCTTTGGCCACAAGTTTAATCGTACTGCTTCAGAGATTAGGGTAAAAGAGCCTGAAATGAGCGCCTGGCTAGCAATAATTGCTGCAGCAGTAGCAATCCCGATTCCGAAGATAAGGAACCACTGAGGCATCATCTGATAAAATGGGTTTTCTCCATTAAGGGTACTACCTTGGTGTTGTAAAAGCCAAACACCTTGCCCCATATAATTGAGCAATAAACAAGTTTTCACATAGATCCAGCTTACCCTGATGTTTGATTTCCCACAATGGCCGAGATCTGAATATAAGGCTTCTGCCCCTGTAGTACACAGAAAAACTGCTCCCAAGATCAGGAAAGAGCTGGGATTGGAGCTTAATAAGTTGTAAGCATAATAGGGGTTGATCGATTTAAGAATGGCCGGATACTGGGTGATAAAACTGAGCCCTAGAACCGCCATCATGGTGAACCAAACAAACATGATCGGACCAAAAGCCCTGCCCACAAAGGAAGTTCCAAATTGCTGAATGATGAACAAGCAGGTCAGTATGGCAATCACAATCGGAACGGTAGGCAAACCCGGGTACACAATACCCAAACCCTCAATTGCCGAAGAAACGGTAATGGGAGGCGTGATGATACCATCGGCCAACAAAGCACAACCTCCTATCATTGCCGGCACAATCAACCATCTCGATTTCCTTTTCACCAAGGAAAAAAGAGAGAAGATTCCACCTTCACCCTTATTATCTGCCCTCAGCGTTATAATAACATACTTCAGAGTAGTTTGGAGGGTCAGTGTCCAAAAAATACAAGAAAGTCCACCTAAAATCAGATCAGAGGTAATGATCCGATCATCAACAATGGCTTTAAAAACATATAAGGGCGAAGTACCAATATCGCCATAAATGATGCCTAAACTAATGAGTACGCCTGCTGCAGAGAGCTGATGGATGTGTTTTTGATTGCTCACAAAATTTATTGATAACAGACAAATGTAAACCTTGTATCATAATTAAACAATTTTTGTGTTGGCTATTCGAATTAGCATCATTCACATGCGATTTGAATTAAATTAAAGCACTGTTATAGTGTATTGTTAATTATTGTTAAAAACTAAATTTAAACGAACAAATCTTCGTTTATGTCGAAATAATATGTATATTTTTGTAATGCATGGTTAAACGCTACTCCACTCCTAACTATTTAAAATTATGGTCGGTTATCATATTATTAATGATATCGACAGGAGATTTACATGCTTACTTACCCAAAGCTCGAAACCTCAGAGATAGTACGAAAACACCACCAGTTCCGGTTCCAAAAATCAATGATACTAGGAAAGAAAAACCTACTTTTCTGAAAAATAAACTCAAGCTGGGTTTCGCTCCATTTAAACCCGAAGCAATTAAAATCAACAAGCAAGCTCATAGCAGCTTAGCAGTCCATAAGCCACCAGCTTTCGAAGAGAAGGTTTTAACCGACGTAAAGATCTATCCTAATCCGGTAGGAGAATATTTAAACCTCAATTACTTTTTGAGCAAAGATGTGAATATGACGATCAAAGTGATGGATTTTTTAGGAAATGAGGTCACCACACTGTTATCTCAAAGGGTGCGAAGTGGAGAGCAGAACAATTCTTTCAATGTTGGCACGAAACTGAAAAGCGGCATGTACTTTGTCCGCTTTGTTGCTGCCAACGAAACGGTCGTAAAAAGGATATCAGTCCTTTAGAGCGGCTTTTACTCCTTTTTAATATCTTCGTTGCATGAAAATTATTTGTATTGGCCGTAATTATGCCGAACATGCCAAAGAGCTGAATAATCCTGTTCCAACCGTTCCGGTAATCTTTATGAAACCCGATACGGCCATTTTGAAAGACAATAAGCCATTTTATCATCCCACCTTTTCGAACGATATTCATCACGAATTGGAGATTGTGCTTAAAATAGCCAAAGAAGGCAAACACATTGCCGAGAAATTTGCCCATAAATACTACGACGAAATCGGTCTGGGTATCGACTTCACCGCTCGTGACATCCAACAAAAGCACAAAGAGAAAGGCCTGCCCTGGGAACTGGCAAAATCATTTGACCACTCCGCCCCCATCAGCCATTTCATTCCTAAAGATCAATTTAAAGATCTCTATCAATTAAACTTCCACTTAGAACTCAATGGGCAAACAGTTCAAAAAGGAAATACTTCAGACCTGCTCTTTCAATTTGAAAAACTGATTGCCTTTGTTTCGCAATACATAACCCTTAAAAAAGGAGATCTGATCTTTACCGGAACACCCGAAGGTGTAGGAAAAGTAAACATGGGCGACAATTTGGTAGGCTATTTGGAGGGAGAAAAACTACTTGACTTTTTTGTAAAATAATGCCTAGAAGTTTTATCCTCGGATTGATTATCAATGTTTTGTCAACTGCGGCAATCGCTCAAATAAGCCAGCCAAACGTTGACTTCCGCTTTCCTCTTGACCTTAAGCCCTCCCTTTCTGGAGCATTTGGCGATTTAAGGCCAAATCATTTCCACTCCGGTTTAGACTTCAGAACAAATCAGCGGGAAGGTTATCCGGTTTATGCCATTGCCGATGGCTTTGTTTCTAGAATGAGGGTACAAATTGGCGGATTCGGCCAGGCTGTTTATCTCGATCACCCCAATGGCCAAACCAGTGTTTACGCTCATTTAAGTGCCTTCAATCCAAAGATTACCAAAATGGTGAAAGACTTTCAATACCGATTGGAAAGTTTTGAAGTAGACATCCCCTTAATTTTCTCTGAGATCCCGGTTAAAAAAGGCGAAATCATTGGCTGGTCCGGGAATACAGGCAGTTCTGGAGGGCCACATTTACATTTCGAAATTAGGGATACCAAAACCGAAGAAGCACTCAACCCACAAATGTTCGGCTTAAAAGTACCCGATGTTTCAAAGCCAGAGATCAAGGGCATTTATCTCTACCAATTAAATGGCGAACCATTTAGTGAAGATACTCCAAAACAATATTTTGCAGTAAAGGGGTCTTTAGGGAATTATCAGTTAGCTACTGCTTCAGTAATCAACTTAAGTGCAGAGAGTGCTTTCGGAATTATGGCTTTTGACCGACATATGCCAACGGGTGGCACCTATGGTTTATACAAAATTGAGCTCTCACTCGACGGCGAAAACATCTACACAGCCACCTGGAATAAGTTTAGTTTTGATGCGAATAAGGCCATAAACTCACACCTCGATTATGCCGCTTTGAAGAAAACAGGCAAGAGTATTCAAAAAAGTTTTGTGGAGCCTGGGAATCCTTTAGGCTTGTACCAAACTCAGCGCCATGGGCTAATTAAATTAGCGGATAATGAATTACATGAATTGGTTTATAAACTGAGTGATCTGGCGGGTAATACCAGCACGCTTCGTTTCAAGGTGAAGCGCAACATGAGCTCCTTTGCCTCCGAAAAAAGCTCAAGACCAAAAAATTACACCTTTAATGAAGATTTTCATTTTAAAAATGAGGAGGTAAGTTTGGTAATCCCAAAAGGAGCATTTTACGGCCCCATCTCATTTGAATACAGCTCGGGCACCAAACTTCCTGGAACTTATTCACCACAGCATCGTATACATCGGCAAAATACGCCTATTCATATTCCCTGTACATTAGCCATCAAAACGAATGAAAACCTGCCAAAAGAGCTACAAAACAAAACCGTAATAGTCGATCAACGAGGTGTTGCTCATGGAGGTGTTTATGAAAATGGTTTTGTAAAAGCAGAGATTAAAAATTTCGGAACTTTTCATGTTCGTGTAGATACCATACCACCAAGAGTTAGCCCCATCAACATCAATGATGGCAAAACCATGACGGGCATTTCAAAAATCGTCTTTAAAATTGCAGACCAGCTTTCGGGCATTGCTACCTTCAAAGGTAAAATTGACGGCCAGTGGGTATTGATGGAGTATGATCAAAAGACAGCTATTTTATGGCATCGTTTTGATGAAAAAACTTCCCCTGGAAAACATCAGCTGGAGCTGAGTGTTGCTGATAAAAAAGGAAACACCTCGATTTATAAAGCAAATTTTAACCTGTAAAATATTTGATCATGGCTACATTAACAACTGGCGATCAGGCCCCTGCCTTCAGCGCCAAAAACCAGAACGGTGAAAACATTTTCCTGAGCGATTTTGCAGGGAAAACCGTTATCCTGTATTTCTATCCAAAAGATGACACCCCGGGTTGTACCGCAGAAGCCTGCAGTTTCAGAGATAATTATGAAGCTTTATCTGCCAAAGGCTATGTGGTAATTGGTGTAAGCACCGACGATGAAAAATCGCATACCAAATTCGTTAATAAATACAACTTACCCTTCAACCTGATAGCCGATACTGATAAAAAAATCGTGGAAGCTTACGGTGTTTGGGTAGAAAAAAGTATGTATGGCAAAACCTACATGGGTACCGCCCGCAAAACCTTCATCATCAATCCTGAAGGAAACATTGCCCACATTATTGAAAAAGTGGACACGAAAAATTCCAGCCAGCAGGTATTGGATTTAGTAGGCTAAACTTTGTGCATAAAAACCAGCGGATGTTTAAAACTTAAACATCCGCTTCCAATTGCCTTTCTTAATTTTGTAGTCAAGAAACCCTTCTCATGGCTACAGACATCCAACAACTCACCCAAACAGCCAGCCAAGTAAGACGCGATATTTTACGCATGGTACACGCCTGCCAATCCGGTCACCCCGGTGGCTCCTTAGGCTGCACCGATTTCCTGGTTGCTTTGTATTTCGAGATCTTGAACCACGATCCAAAATTTAACATGGACGGCAAAGGTGAAGATCTCTTCTTTTTATCTAACGGACATATTTCACCTGTTTTTTACAGCGTTCTAGCTCGTTCCGGCTATTTCGAGGTGAAAGAACTGGCTACTTTCCGCAAGCTGAACAGCAGGTTGCAGGGCCACCCTACCACGCACGAGCATTTGCCGGGCGTACGAATGGCTTCGGGATCTCTGGGTCAGGGTCTTTCGGTAGCCATTGGTGCCGCATTAACTAAAAAGCTGAATGGCGATACTTCATTGGTGTTTTCCCTTCACGGGGATGGAGAAATCCAGGAAGGTCAGATCTGGGAAGCAGCCATGTATGCACCTCATAATAAAGTGGATAACCTGATAGCGACCATTGATGTAAACGGACAGCAAATTGACGGCTCTACCGAGCAGGTACTGTCTTTGGGTAGCCTGAGAGCCAAGTGGGAAGCTTTCGGTTGGGAGGTTTTGGAAATGAGCGGAAACGATATGACCGATGTGGTTCGGGTATTACATCTGGCGAAAGCCAAAGCCTTTAAAGGCAAACCAATTTTGATCCTGATGCAAACTGAGATGGGCAATGGTGTCGACTTCATGATGCATTCGCATAAATGGCATGGCATTGCACCCAATGATGAGCAATTGGCCAATGCTTTAGCTCAGTTAGAAGAAACTATAGGCGACTATTAATCCTGCAAATTCATGAAAAAATATACATTCACTGAAAAAAAAGATACCCGTTCGGGTTTTGGTGCCGGATTATTGGAAGCCGGAAAAAAGAATAAAGAAGTAGTGGCACTTTGTGCCGATTTGACCGGCTCATTGAAAATGGACGCCTTCCAGAAAGAATTCCCGGAGCGCTTTTTCCAGGTAGGCATAGCCGAGGCAAACATGATCGGCATTGCTGCCGGCATGACCATTGGCGGCAAGATTCCGTTTACCGGAACTTTTGCCAACTTTTCTACCGGAAGGGTGTACGATCAGATCCGCCAGTCGGTAGCTTACTCTGATAAAAACGTAAAAATTTGCGCTTCGCATGCCGGTTTGACTTTAGGTGAAGATGGAGCCACCCACCAGATCCTGGAAGATATCGGTATGATGAAAATGCTGCCGGGCATGACGGTGATCAACCCTTGCGATTACAACCAGACCAAGGCAGCCACCATCGCGATAGCCGAACACGAAGGTCCGGTGTATTTACGCTTTGGCCGCCCAACGGTTCCGGTATTTACCGATCCGGATCAGAAATTTGAGATCGGCAAAGCCTGGATGGTGAACGAAGGCAAGGATGTGAGCATTTTTGCTACGGGTCATTTGGTATGGAAAGCCATCGAAGCCGGAGAAAAATTGGCAGAAATGGGTATCGATGCCGAAATTATTAATATCCATACCATTAAACCTTTGGATGTGCAAGCCATCTTAACTTCAGTTGCCAAAACCGGCTGTGTGGTTTCTGCCGAGGAGCATAACCGCCTCGGTGGTTTAGGCGATAGTATTGCTCAGGTTTTAGCCCAACATTCACCGGCTCCACAGGAATATGTGGCGGTTAATGACAGCTTTGGCGAGAGTGGCACACCCGATCAATTGATGGAAAAATACGGCTTGAATAGTGAAGCGATTATCAAAGCGGTACAGAAAGTGATAGCCAGAAAACAAGCCAGGGACTAATTTCGGTTTCAGCCGGAATTCAGGTCCTTGATAAACTAAATGATGCTGATATCCGATTCTGAAATTTTAGAAAAATTCGCGAAGGAAAGCAGCCGAAACGAGGCGTTCGAGCTGCTCCTCCAAAAATATCAGCAAAAAATTTACTGGCTTTGCCGCCGCATGGTCATCGATCATGACGATGCCGATGACCTGGTGCAGGAAGTGTTCATCAAGGTTTGGAAAAACCTCGACGGCTTCCGCCGAGATGCCCAACTTTACAGCTGGATCTACCGTATTGCCAGCAACGAATGCTTGCAATTTCTCGAAAAGAAGAAAAAACGAAACCACAGCTCAATTGATGATTTCGGAGATACACTGGCCGATAACCTCTCTTCTTCCGATTATTTGAACGGTGAACAAATTCAGCGAAGGCTGTATGAGGCCATGGAAACTTTGCCAGCTAAACAGAAACTCATTTTCCAACTCAAATATTTTGAAGAGCTGAAATATGAAGAAATTTCTGTTGCACTGGGCACCAGTGTAGGTGCTCTCAAGGCTTCATTCCACTTGGCCGTAAAAAAAATTGAAGATTATTTACTGACCCAAGATTAAACCTTTGCAGTCATCCTCCATCTTAAAAACAAATGAGAACGAAAGTACATACTGAAAACTGGCAGGAACAGGCCCCTAAACTGGCACAGATGGAGAAGATCAATCCATTTGTAGTTCCTGATGCTTATTTCGAGACCCTTTCGGGTCGGATCAACAAGCGGATCGCACAGGAAACAAAAAAACCTGCAAAAGCCCGGATCATTCCGATGTGGACCCGCTATGCTGCTGCAGCTTGTTTAACCTGCATATTGGGCATTACTTTATATCTCAATCTACAAAAAAACACTTCGGCCAAAGTAAACTGGGACGAGATTCCTGAACAGGAGATCGTGGCCTATCTGGAGATGAATATCGAAGATGCGGATGCCGTCCTGATCATTAATCAACTGGGAGAGCAAAGAACACCAGGACTGATTACCGGAGCCAACGAACAAGAATTAGCAACCTACATCGATCAAAATTTATGAAAAATTTGAAATTTATAGCTGCCCTGATGGGGATAGCCCTATTGTGTATGACAAGTACTTTTGCCCAGCAGCGGCCTGTAAACCCGAGACCTGGGCCAGGACCAAGACCAGGCATGGCAAACCCCCGGATGGAAATGGAGAGATTGGAATCGGCTAAAATCGGTTTCCTTACTCAGAAACTTGATTTAAGTCCAAGAGAAGCCGAGAAATTCTGGCCGGTGTATAATCAATACCAAAAAGAACTGAGAGCTTTGGCGAAAGAACGGATGGCTTCGGCGATGGAACGGATAGCTGAACGTAAGACTAATCAGCAGAGATCTGCAGATGAGCATTTAAACGAACAAATGGAAATGGAAAGCCGGATGCTCGAAATACGCAAAAAATATACCCGTGAATTCAGTAAGGTGATTTCTTCTGAAAAAGTCCTGCACCTGTATGAAGCTGAAAAGGAATTCAGACGAGAACTGATCAAGCGCCTACAGGAACGCAGAAAACAATAATCGTGAAAACATGTTCTTTTACAAAGGCTTTCGGAATTATCCGGAGGCCTTTTGTATTTTTGGAAGATGCTTAGTCATAAACAACTTTTCCTGTTAAATACTGCACAAACTTCCAACAGTCCAAAAATGTTGGAAATTGAACGTAGTGAAGGGCTATATCTCTATAGTCCGGACGGAAAAAAATACCTGGACCTGATTTCGGGTTTCGCGGTGAGTAATATAGGTCACCGTCACCCAAAAGTGGTTCAAGCCATTAAAGATCAGGTTGACCGCTATTTGCACCTGACGGTTTATGGCGAATTTATTCAGGCGCCACAGGTACAATTTGCAAAAAAACTGATCTCGGTTTTACCTCCCCCTTTTGCGTCTGTTTACTTTGTTAACTCAGGAGCTGAAGCTACGGAAGGTGCGCTCAAACTGGCCAAACGCTTCACCAACAGATCTGAAATTATTGCTTTTAAAAATTCCTATCACGGAAGTACACACGGTGCTTTGAGCGTGATGGGTAACGAACATTATAAGCAGGCCTACCGCCCTTTATTACCCGATGTTCGATTCCTTGATTTCAACGAAACTCAGCAGCTAAACCAAATTAGCGAACACACAGCTGCCGTAATCATGGAGACTATCCAAGGTGAAGCAGGCATTCGTGTGCCGGAAGAGGCTTACATGAAGGCGCTCAGAAAACGCTGTACAGAAACAGGCACCTTATTGATTCTGGACGAAATACAATCGGGATTTGGCCGTACCGGCCGTATGTTTGCCTTTGAGCATTACGGGATTATCCCAGACATCTTGCTGCTGGCCAAGGGAATGGGCGGTGGAATGCCCATTGGTGCTTTTATCGCAAGTAAGGAAATGATGGATGTATTAAAGGAGAATCCAATTTTAGGTCACATCACCACTTTTGGAGGACATCCGGTAAGTTGTGCGGCTGGATTGGCTACATTGGAAGTATTACTGGATGAGCAACTTCCCGATCAAATTCCAGCAAAGGAGACCCTGTTTCGCGAACTACTGCAGCATCCAAAGATCAAAGAGGTCAGAGGTAAAGGACTGATGCTCAGTATAGAGTTAGGAAGTTTTGAAATAGTAGAAAAGGTTTCTAAATATTGCCAGGAAAAGGGTTTGATCATCGATTGGTTTTTGCACTGCGAAACTGCCATGCGCATTGCTCCGCCCCTAATTATTAACGAAGAAGCCATTCGTTTTGCTTGCGAAACCATTTGCGAAGCACTTGACCATTGTGCATAAAAAAATCCGGTCATTGCTAGCCGGATCTCATTCATTTTTTAAAGCGGACTATAATTGCTTGCTTAGTTTTTCGGCCAATACTGATTTAGGCACGGCACCAATTTGTTTGTCTACAATTTCACCACCTTTAAAGAAAAGCAAAGCAGGAATATTACGGATACCAAATTTCATGGAGATCTCTGGGTTGTGATCAACATTTACTTTCCCAATGATCGCTTTTCCTTCGTATTCTTTAGCTAATTCATCTACTACTGGACCCACCATGCGACAAGGACCACACCATTCGGCCCAAAAGTCTACCAATACTGGTTTATCTGATTTCAATACCACTTCATCGAAGTTGGCGTCTGTTATTTCTAATGCCATGATTTAAAAATTTACAATACTAAAGATCAAAGATAAAATATCTGTTGATTTTTATACAGTTCAAAGCTATTTCTGACACTAATTCAACTTATAGCTTAGGCCATTTAGGGACTTTATTTTCTGTAAAAATTGATCGCTCGGATTAATTTTCAAACTCTTGGCAGGCATTTCCAGCACGTTTCCTCCATCAAAATCAACCAGGCGAAAACGCAATGAACATTTTCTTTCGCGGTGTTCTTCGGCATTTGATTTGACCATCTCATCCAGCTGAGCCATCAATTCATCACTTAGTTCATTTAGCGGTAACTGAATGGTCAGTACTTTTGCCATTTTATCCCTCAGTTCAGAGAGTAAGGAAATACTGTTGATCTTGAATTCCCAGTTCCCCTCTTGTCTGAAACGTTCAGCAACCACCCCACGTAATTGCAAAAAATAGCCATCTTCCATAAATTGGCGGAACTTCACATAGTCATCACCAAACAGCACCAACTCCACCGATTCCTGATAATCTTCAAATACGAACGACCCAAAGGGCTTACCCGTTTTAGTGGTTCGATGAGCTGACTTGGATACCAGACCACCTATTACCAATTCGCGGCCTCTGATCTTCAAAAATTCGGCTTGATCTTCTTCCATCATCTCTCCAGATTTGATCCGATTGAGTAAGCCCAATTGTTTCACCTGATGCGTACAAAAATGATCCATCTCAAAACGATAATTATCTAATGGATGGCCCGTAAGATAAATGCCGATTACCTCTTTCTCATACTTCAACATCTCAAGCAAAGGCCATTCTTCACAGTCAGGTAGGGTTGGTTCAGGAATATGGGCATCGCTTGTACCTCCAAATAATGAGTTTTGCGATGAGTTCAGCTGATTCTGATAATCATTGCCATATTTGATCAGTCTGTCGATGGAATTGGTTAAACCACCGTCCGTTTTTTCCATAAACTTGGCCCGGTTGGGTTCAAAACCATCAAAAGATCCGCTGTAAACCAGGTTTTCGAACACTTTTTTGTTTACTGCTCTCGAATTAATTCTTCGGGCAAAATCATAAATACTGGCATAGGGGCCCTTTGCCCTTCTTTCTTCTACCATATACTCCACCGCCTTTTCACCCACTCCCTTAATTCCAGCCATTCCAAAACGGATTTCTCCCTTCTTGTTTACCGTAAAGTTCAAATCAGACTCATTGATATCCGGACCCAAAACCGGAATTCCCATCTTACGGCATTCATCCATAAAGAAAGAAATCTTATCTAAGTTACCCTGGTTATTCAGCACAGCGGCCATGTATTCGGCCGGATAATTGGCTTTTAAAAAAGCGGTCTGATAAGCTACAAATGCATAGCAGGTAGAATGTGATTTATTGAAAGCATATTGAGCGAAGGCTTCCCAGTCGGTCCATATTTTTTCACAAATTCTCGGATCGTGGCCATTGGCTTGGCAGCCCTCCATGAACTGCGATTTCATCTTATTCAGCACCTCGATCTGCTTCTTACCCATCGCTTTACGCAATACGTCGGCATCCCCTTTACTGAAATTGGCCAGTTTCTGCGAAAGCAACATCACCTGCTCCTGGTAAACAGTAATACCGTAAGTTTCCTCGAGGTATTCCTGCATATCCGCCAAGTCGTAACTCACCTGTTCGCGGCCATGTTTTCGGTGGATAAATTGCGGAATGTAAACCATGGGTCCCGGACGATACAGGGCATTCATCGCAATGAGATCCTCAAACTTATCCGGTTTCAAGTCGCGGAGGTACATTTGCATACCATCACTCTCAAACTGGAAAGTACCATTGGTATCGCCTCGCTGATAGAGCTCGAATGTTTTGGCATCATCCAGCGGAATGTGGTCAATGTCTATCTCCAAACCATGATTCTGTTTAATTAAGGCAAGTGCATCTTTAATAATGGTAAGCGTTTTAAGGCCCAAAAAGTCCATCTTGATGACCCCGGCATCTTCAATTACCCTCCCGTCGTATTGGGTTACCAGTAGATCTGACTCTTTAGAGGTGGCCACTGGAATAATATCTGTTAAATCATCGGGTGCAATGATGATACCGGCTGCGTGTATGCCCACGTTTCGGACCGATCCTTCCAATACCATGGCTTCCTTAAGTACTTTGGCATGGATGGATTTTTCTTCCGATAATATTTTTCTGAGTTTTTTTACATTTTCAAGGTCGTCGTTCCCTAAATCCTTTTTAATCCCGTCGATGGGGGCGGTAAGTACCTGAACCAAGTTTGTACCAGGACGATCGGGCACCAACTTTGCGAGCGCATTGGACTCTGCCAAAGGTAAATCAAGCACCCTCGCCACATCCTTGATACTCGATTTTGCAGCCATAGAACCATAAGTAATGATTTGTGCCACTTGATTCTTGCCGTATTTATCTACCACATAATCGATCACTTTTTGTCGCCCGGCATCATCAAAATCGGTATCAATATCGGGCATAGATTTCCTATCGGGATTGAGGAACCGCTCAAAAAGTAAATTGTATTTGATGGGATCGATGTTGGTAATCCCGATACAATAGGCCACTACCGAACCCGCAGCCGAACCCCTACCCGGACCTACAAAAACGCCCAAATCGCGGCCAGCCTGAATAAAGTCAGAAACAATTAAAAAGTAACCGGCAAAACCCATAATCTTGATGGTATTTAACTCAAAATCAAGGCGCTCCTGTATTTCAGGATTGATATCTATGTAACGATTTTTTGCTCCTTTTAATGTAATGTCGCTAAGGTACTCCCACTGGTTCAGGGTATCGTCGGTGTGTATCTTAAATTCGGGTGGGATGGGGAAATTAGGCAACAAGATATCTCTTTTTAATTCCAACACATCCACTTTATCCACAATCTCATTGGTATTATCGAGGGCCTCCGGCAGGTCATGAAAAAGCTGAGCCATTTCAGCCTGGGTCTTGAAAAAGAACTGATCATTTGGAAAACCAAACCTAAAACCACGGCCACCCTCCTCATCGGTTGCAATAGGCGTACTTTGAACGTCACCTGTGTTTACGCACAATAAAATATCGTGTGCATTAGCGTCTTGCTGATCTACATAATGAGAGTCGTTGGAACAAATGACCGGAACCTCATATTTTTTGGCAAATTTGAGCAAGATCTCATTTACTTTTTCTTGCTCCGGTATGTCATGACGCTGGAGTTCGATGTAGTAATCTTCTCCGAATAGATCTAACCACCATTTAAATTCTTTTTCTGCAGCTTCTTCCCCATCTTTTAAAATACTTTGAGGAACACTTGCTCCCAAACAACAGGTGGTTGCAATGAGACCTTCGTGGTATTGTTCAATTAACTGTTTGTCTATACGGGGCCATTTACTATACAGGCCTTCCATGTAACCTAAAGAACAAAGTTTAACCAGGTTTTGATAACCTTTGGCGTTTTTTGCTAAGAAAAGCTGGTGAAATCGTTGATCTCTGTTCTCCTTGGTAAATGTTTTTTTATGGCGATCGGCTACTACATAAAATTCACAGCCCACAATGGGTTTCACTCCATACTTTTTAGCTTCAGCAACAAACTTAAAGGCCCCAAACATGTTTCCATGGTCGGTAATGGCCATAGCTTTCATCCCATCGGCCTGTGCTTTTTTAAATAAACGACCAATGTCTGCTGCTCCATCGAGCAAAGAAAACTGAGTGTGTACGTGAAGGTGTGAAAAATCGGGCATCTAAAACAAAACCATTAATCCATCAAAATAAGCCGACCTAAATAGCTTAGAAACTCAATTCGTTTTTGAAAAGTTTGGCGTATTTGCGCTTATCAAACTTATATAGTTTGGCTGCACGATAGGATACTCCCTTCTGCTTTTCATCTAATTCTTTTAAAATGCCATAATTGAGCATTTTCTTTCGAAAATTTCTTTTATCTAATTTTCTATTGAGTACCGCTTCGTAAAGTGTTTGCAACTGAGTAAGCGTAAATTTTTCGGGCAGTAACTCAAAGGCAATGGGCTGATAAGTAATCTTTCTTTTGATCTTCTGGAGTGCTTTTTCGAAGATTTCAGAATGGTCAAAAGCCAGTGCAGGTAAATTATTTACCGGATGCCAAAATGCTTTCTTAGCAAAACTAGTTAAGGGTTTCAATTCTTTTGCTCCATTTAAACGGAGCATGGCAAAATAGGCTACCGTAATTACCCTTCCCTGAGGGTGCCGGTTCACATCACCAAAAGCATGGAACTGTTCCATGAAAATATCCTTCAAACCGGTTAATTCATGTAAGATTCGTGAAGCAGCATCATCAATACTTTCGTCTTGCGCTACCAAATAACCCGGCAAAGCTAACCAGTCCTTAAATGGTTCTTCATTACGTTCAATAAGCAATATCTTCAGTTCACCGCGGTCGAAACCGAAAATGACACAGTCTATAGAAAAAATAGATTCGAACGATGGGAGTAAGGCTTTCAAATTAATATAATTAGGTGTATAAATATAAAAGTAAAATAATCAGCCCGAAAGGGCAAATATTCCACAAAATCACTTAGTGTACTTTGTACAATATTATAGGCTATTTTTATTACCTTTGTTTAATAATTAAGTACCCTAAAAAGAATTAACTAACTTATATCATAAAATAAATTTTAAGAATGAAAATCGGAATTAATGGATTCGGTAGAATTGGAAGACTAGCGTGCCGCGTTGCTGCCTCAAGACCTGATGTTGAAATTGTGGGCATTAACGATTTAATGGATGTAGATTATATTGCTTACCTGCTAAAATATGATTCAACACACGGGCCTTTTAAAGGTGAGGTGGAAGTAGTGAATGGCCAATTGGTAATCAATGGTAAAACCATTCGTGTAAGTGCTGAAAAAGATCCATCGCAATTAAAATGGAATGAAGTGGGCGCTGAAGTAGTGTTGGAATGTACCGGTTTATTTTTAAGCCAGGCCGATGCTCAAAAACACTTGGATGCAGGTGCCAAGAAAGTAGTGATTTCTGCTCCTGCCAAAGATGATACGCCAACTTTTGTAATGGGTGTGAATCATCAATCGCTCAAAGCAGATCAGCATATCATTTCGAATGCCTCTTGCACTACCAACTGCTTGGCTCCCATTGCAAAGGTGTTAAATGATGAATTCGGAATTTTAGAAGGTTTAATGAGTACTATTCATGCGGTAACAGCTACTCAAAAAACCGTTGATGGCCCTTCTGTAAAAGATTGGAGAGGCGGACGGGGTGCCTATCAGAACATCATCCCCTCTTCTACCGGAGCCGCCAAGGCGGTTGCACTGGTTATTCCTGAATTAAAGGGGAAACTAACCGGCATGTCTTTCCGTGTACCTGTACCCGATGTTTCGGTGGTAGACTTAACCGTAAGGCTAGAAAAGCCAGCCTCCTATGAACAAATTTGTGGCGCTATGAAAAAAGCATCACAAGGTGGACTCAAAGGAATTTTAGGCTATACGGAAGATGATGTAGTTTCTCAGGATTTCTTAACCGATGCCCGCACTTCTATCTTCGATGCAAAGGCTGGTATCTCTTTAAATGACAATTTTGTTAAAGTGGTTTCCTGGTATGATAATGAGTGGGGTTATTCTAACAAATTGGTTGATCTGGCACAATATGCCTGTAAACTAAAATAACACCATAACCTTATTAACAAAAACCTCTTCAGAAATGAAGAGGTTTTTTTATGCACTAATAAAATTGAGATCCTTTGTAAAGAAAAATATAGCTGATACTCTTTACACAAAAAAAGCCTTCCCGAAATCGGGAAGGCTTTTTCAAATCTGTTAACTGTTAATTATTTCATTAACTGATCAAAAGTGAATGAAACATAGTATACAGCACCCACCATTGGGTTACCAAAGTTAGTTCTGTAATATTGGTTGGTGATGTTAGAACCACCCACTTTCATTGTTAATTTTTGCTTAGGTATTCTGAAGTTTACCTGAGCATCTAAAGTACCAAATGATTCAACTGTACCAGTGATGAAAGAAGAAGTCCACAGGAACTGATCTTGCCATCTGTAAGTTAATCCGGCACCTACGTTTTTGAATAAGTTGGTTTTGCTTAAACCTAAGTTATAACGCCACTCTGGAGTGTTGAATTCGCTTTGCAACACACTGCTGCTTGCGTTTTGGTTCAATCTGTCGCTGGTTACGTTAGCACTGATCTTGAAATCGTTCATCAAATAATCAACTCCAATACCGAAACCATAAGATTTTACATTGTTTGGATCGTTAACTACTGTACCGTAAGCTCTACTTGAAGCGTTAGGAAGACCACCAATTGGATTTCCGTTGGCATCTTCATTTCTCAATAAAGCCAAAGTAGAGATGAAATCTTTAAAGGTGGTTCCATAGTAATAAGTATCGATCAATAAGTTTTTAGTGATCAATCCTTTATAACCAATCTCAAATGTTTGAGAACTTTCAGGTCTTAACTCAGAATTGAAGTTGTACTGAACTGGGCTACCTGCAGCCACACTCTCACGAGTATATCCGCGACCAATTCCTGTACGTAAACCTCTTGAATCTAACATGCTCGCAATACCACCCACCAAGGTAGTAGAACCAGTATTTAACATGATATATTGGTTCTGAGTAGTTGGGATACGGAAACCGGTTTGGTAAGAAGCACGGATGTTATTGTTAGGTGCTACAGTTAATACCCCGGTAATACGTGGTGTAAAACGACCTTCGAAGTTCTGGCTCTTATCGTAGCGGCTGGCAGCAGTTAATTTCAATTTATCATTGAAAAACTTCTTACCTACCTGAATGAACGCACCCACTTCATCAATAGTTAAATCACCATTTTGATCAGCAAAAATGGTACCGTTCGAATTTAAGGTATATTGTCTGTACATGGCACCTACTTGCAAATCAACTACATTATTCAATGCATTGCTGAAATTGTACATACCTTCAAACTGATTCACAAAAGATTTATCGGCAAATTTCGCACCACCACCTGCAGCACCAATTACTTTAGAAGTAATCTCTTCTTTTACTGCGTTAAATCCTTGTGTTCCTGGCAACAAGCGGTTATTATCGGCAGTTGCTCTCGCGGCAGCATGTGCAGCCGCTGGAGTAGCACCCGCAGAAATTGCACCGAAATAGTTACCTACATATTGAGGGAACCAAGTAGTACTTGGTCTGGCAGTTTCATTCATGAATGATGCCAAAGCAGTCGCATTATAAGAGTCTCCAGAGTTTTCGCGGGTGGTATAACCTCTCAAGAAGAAATTTTCACCTTTCAACTCTAATTTATATTGCGATAAACGGAAGTTTTTAATAGAATAACGCTCTGAACCGGTATAAACTGTAGTTCCGGAACCAATGTTGGCCTGAGCAATTACTTCTAATTTATCGTTAATTCTGTAATGTAAGGCATTTAAGCTTCTGATTGATTTTGCATTATAATCAACTAAATCGGCTTCATTATAACCTGTTCTTGAAACCGTTTGGTTAGGAATCAAGTTATTACGCAAACCGAAATAGAAAGGAACCATGTTGCTCACTGATGTTCTGATTGCAGATGGTAATCCGTTAATGAATGCACCAATTTGAGCTTGAGTAGCATTGGCAGGTAAAGAAGCGTTCATTAACGCCACAATATCCACAGTATTACCTGTAGCAGCCAAAATACCGTTACGGGTTTGATTTTGAACAGATTGTGCAACACCAAACATATTGGCACTTACTTCATCTCCGTAGGTATTTACACCATCAAATGCAGGGTCACTTGAGCGATCACCAGCTTTGGCTTTTTGACCTACACGATCAAAGTTTGAATTATCGAACGCTTGCCAGTCATTAGCTGATAAGTATGAAGTGCTGGTTTTGAAGGCCCATTTATTGTCTTTAGACTTTACAGCCCAACGGAATGAATAGTCATACATTGGAGACTGATCAACTCCAGCTCTTGGGCTGTTGATGTTGTTCATACCTGTTCTCAATTGCACGCTTAAACCGGTATAATCAAATGGACTTTTAGAGTTCATTAATATAGTACCATTCATACCTCCAGATCCATATAAGGCCGAAGATGCGCCAGGTAATAATTCCACGCTCTCTACATCTAACTCAGATAAACCAATGATGTTACCTACAGAGAAGTTCAAACCTGGAGCCTGGTTATCCATACCATCCGTAATTTGGTTTACACGCACGTTACCGTTAGAGTTAAAACCACGGGTATTGATGGAACGGAAAGTTAGAGACTGTGAGCTACTTTCTACCCCTTTCAGGTTAGCAAGTGCATCATAGTAAGAGTTGTTCGCACCTTCGCGGATAGCAGCAGCACTCACACGCTCAATAGTAACTGGCGATTCCAAGATACGCTCAGGAGTACGAGAAGCAGATACAACTACTTCCTGACCTAGTACTGACTGAGGGGCTAACTGGAAATTCAGGTTAGCATTTGAACCAGTAACTGCGGTTTCAATTGTTTCGTACCCAATATACTTCACTACCAAGGTAAATGGCGTTTTTTCTGAAGTAGTAATGGTAAACTTACCGCTTGAGTTGGTTGATGTACCAGTGTTAGTACCTTTAATGGTAACTGAAACTCCTGGTAAAGTTTCATTTGTAGACTTGTCGGTGATGGTACCCGAGATGGTTACACTTTGTGCCATAGCAACAGAAACACTGAGCATTAACAACATAAGTGCCCCGGATAAATGGGTAAAAAATTTACGCATAATCTTAAGTTTTAGTTTATAATTTGGTATGATTAATAAGTAATCAAATATAAACTTAAGACTTATTTAACACATCGCAAATTTTTTTTTCCTTTCCAGTTCGGACTCAACTCATAATCTTCCATTTGAACTATCAAAAAAATACTTTCTTAGGAGGATATAGAGCATTTAAATCTTTATTCATAATTTAGGTAGAATTTAAATCTGAATTTCAACGGAATGAAATCATTAAAACCAATATTTACCTTATTTTTAGCTCTATCGCTAACTTTTGCTTTGAACCATAAATGGGGAAACATTCCCCCTCTCGCCAAATTCCTAGATCCCTTTCAAGGTTTCTGGAAAAATGCGGAGAGTAGCAATACCAGTCCTGAGCTGAATTTAAATTTAGAAGGATTGCAAGGCGAAGTGAGTGTGCAATTCGATAACCAACGCATTCCCCACATTTTTGCAAGCAATAACCACGACTTATATTTTGTACAAGGATTTGTAACTGCCCGCGATCGCCTATGGCAAATGGATTTTCAAACCCGTTTTGCTTCGGGTCGATTATCGGAAGTAATTGGACCAAAAGCGTTGGATATAGATCGTTTTCAAAGACGTATGGGAATGACTTTCGGGGCAGAAAACATGATGAAAACCATGATGGCTGATCCCGAAATTGCAGCCATGATGAATGCTTATGCAGAAGGAATCAATGCTTACATCCAAACGCTCAAGCCAGGAGATTATCCCATTGAGTTTAAAATACTGGATTACGAACCAGAAAACTGGACACCACTTAATTCAGCCCTGCTGCTGAAAATGATGTCTGCCACGCTTGCCAGCGGCTCTGATGAATTTTACATGAGCAATATTTTAAAGAAATATGGTGCTGAGGTGATGAAAGACCTCTTTCCGGACTATCCTTATCGGGAAGAGCCGATCATTCCGGTGGGTACTGCCTGGAATTTCAAACCAATACCAAGCCCAAATGCTCCAGCTAATGCCAATGTTGGAACCAATGCCTCCATACGGACCAAACAAAAAGAAGAAGGAATTGGCAGTAACAACTGGGCTGTTTCTGGGAAAAAAACCATGAGTGGCTACCCTATTTTAGCCAATGATCCGCACCTCGACTTGACCTTACCGGCCATCTGGTATCAAATCCAATTGATCAATCAGGAACAAAATGTATATGGCGTTTCTATTCCTGGCGCTCCGGGAGTAATTATCGGCTTCAATCAAAAAGTGGCATGGGGAGTAACCAATGTGGGTTCTGATGTGCTCGACTGGTACCAAATTCAATTTAAAGACCAATCTCACCAATCTTATTGGTATGATAATAAATGGCAAGCCACTAAAAAAAGAGTGGAAACGATTCAGGTTCGTGGCGCAAAAGCCATCACCGACACGGTTTATTACACGCATCATGGACCTGTTGTTTACCTAGAGGATCAGAAGCCAGGCAATTTCGCTAAGGCAAAAAATATTCCGGAGGGTTATGCATTACGTTGGATTGCGCATGAAGGCTCAAATGATGTTCGCACTTTTTACTTATTAAACAAAGCCAATAATTACGACGATTATCGTAAAGCACTGACTTATTACAGCGCTCCCGCCCAAAATTTCCTTTTTGCAACCGTCGATAATGATATAGCGATTACACCCAACGGATATTTCCCATTAAAATGGAAAGGTCAGGGTAAATTTTTGTTAGACGGTAGCAATCCAGCTAACGAATGGCAAGGTAGAATTCCTGCCGATCAGAACCCAACAGTAAAAAATCCGGCAAGAGGTTTTGTAAGTTCAGCTAACCAGTTCTCTGCCGACCCTACCTACCCTTATTATTTACACTGGGAGTTTTCAGGTTATGAACGTGGCAAACGCATCAACGATCGCTTGAGCAAAATGAGCCAGATCACGGTAGATAGCATGCGTAATTTGCAAAATGACAACTACAGCATTTTTGCCCAAAATGTACTTTCGGTTTTTGTTAGTGGCGTAAATACTGCCAAACTTAATAATGAGGAACGCAAGGCATTCAATGTGGTGAGTAAATGGAACAAATTTTACGATGCCAAAGAAATAGGTGCCAGTATTTTTGAAATATGGCAAAAACTGTTGTCAAAACAAATCTGGGAGGATGAATTTGGCGACGCCAACACCCCGATGCGCTATCCATCACGTGACCGCACAGTACAATTAATCCTGGCTGAGCCACAATCAAAATGGTTCGATAATATCAAAACGCCTCAAAAAGAGGGCTTGAATGATTTGTTGCTAAGCTCCTACAAACTTTCCATTGACAGTTTAACTAAAAAATACGGACCAATGAACGATAAATGGCAATGGGGGCATGTTAAACACAGCAATGTGCCACACTTGGCTAAAATTGCCGGATTTGGATCTAAAACATTATTCAACGGCGGCTCAAAAACATCTGTAAATGCCCTTAGCGAGAGTAATGGGCCATCCTGGAGAATGATTGTAGCTTTAGGTAAGGAGCCAAAGGCCTACGGTGTATTCCCCGGTGGTCAATCGGGCAACCCCGGAAGTTTTTATTATGATGACATGCTGGATACCTGGGCTGAAGGTCGTTTAAACGAATTGCTTTATTTACGCTCCAAAGATCAATCATCCGAAAGAATCATCTCCACTTGGAAAATCACAAAAAAATAACCTAAAATTATCGCATCATGTTATTCATCCTAATACTGTTCATTTCTTTAATTGCTCAATTCTTTTTGCCATGGTGGGTGATTACTCCCATTGCTTTTGCCTTAGCTGCATGGAACGGACAAAGTGAAAAGAAATCATTCTGGAATGGCTTTAGTGCCATTTTTATCCTTTGGGCGTGCATGTCGCTATTTCGTAGTTTACCCAACGAAAATTTATTGGCAAATCGAGTGGCACAGATGTTAATGCTGCCAGATTCGGACTTAAACTGGCTCATCTTAGTGCTGATTACTGGTGTACTGGGCGGACTGGTAGCCGGAACTGCAGCACTGGCTGGTGCATCATTTAAAAAAGGTTTTTTTAGACGTAGCAGATAAAAATGCTCCCCCTGCAAATTGTATCTTTGCAAGGTGATCAAACATTTGGCTGAAGAAATATTTAAGATCAAAAACCTCCAGGACTTTGAGACTAAAGCACTGGAGGTTTTTCAGTTTCAAGCCGAAAACAATCCGGTTTACCGCGAATTTATTCAGCATTTGGGTATCAAAAGTGCTGAGATCGAAACTGTATCAGCAATCCCTTTTCTACCTATTTCTTTTTTCAAGAGTCACCAAATCCTGAGCAGTAATACAGAACCCGCCATTATATTCAGCAGTTCGGGCACAACGGGTACAGTTAATAGCCTTCATCCCGTCGTCGATCTCGACCTATATCGACGAAGTTTTCAGCAGGCATTCCAACTTTTTTATGGAGATATTGCTGAGTATAATTTATTAGCATTATTGCCCTCCTATGCCGAGCGGGAAGGGTCATCGTTGATCTACATGATTGACGATCTGATGAGTAAAAGTCGGCCGAACAGCAATTACTTCCTCTATAATCACCAGGAATTAGCCGAAAAACTACGTCAACTACAAAATGAAAAGCAAAAAGTAATTTTAATAGGGGTGACTTATGCCTTGCTCGACTTTATCGAAACGCAGCAATTCCAATTTCCGGAGCTCATTGTGATGGAAACCGGAGGGATGAAAGGCAAACGCAAAGAAATGGTAAGGGAGGAGTTACATGAAATCCTTTGCCAGGGATTTGGTGTGCAAAAAATTCACTCTGAATATGGTATGACGGAATTGCTTTCGCAAGCCTACTCAAAAGGCAATGGCATTTTCGAGTGTCCGCCTTGGATGAAAGTGATGATCCGCGATACCAATGATCCCTTCCAGTATTTATCGGCCAACAAAACTGGCGGCATCAATGTAATAGATCTGGCTAATATTTATTCTTGTTCTTTTATTGCCACGCAAGATTTGGGGCGCCTCCATGAAGAGGGCCAATTTGAGGTTTTAGGCCGGTTTGACCACAGTGATATTCGTGGCTGCAACCTTTTGGTGCAGTAATTATTCGGCTATCAGCAGGAAATAATTCTTTTTCCCTTTTTGCACCACCAGGTATTTACTCTTGATGAGTTGTGCAGCATCAATTACTTGAGCCGGGTCAGCTAATTTCTCTTTATTAAGCGCTACTCCACCACCCTGAATCATTTTTCGGGCCTCACTTTTAGAGGGGAAAACAGGCGCATATTCGGCAAGAAGGTCATTTAGCATAATGCCATTCTTTAATACTGAGCCTGGTACCTTAAATTGAGGGATTCCTTCAAAAACATCCAAAATCTCCTCATCATTCAAATTCAGAAGGAATTCCAACGAACCATTACCAAATAAGAAATCGGTGGTTTTTAAGGCAGTTTGCAAGGCTGCCTCACCATGACAACGTATGGTAATATCTTCAGCCAGCGCTTTCTGCAATAAACGAAGATGTGGTGCTGTATCGTGTTCTTTTTCCAATGTTTCTATTTCTTCCCTGGTTTTAAGGGTAAAAATCCTGATCCAGGTTTTGGCGTCATCATCGCTGGTATTCAGCCAGAACTGATAAAATTTAAATGGCGAAGTTTTTTTAGCATCGAGCCAAACCGCTCCAGACTCGGTTTTACCGAATTTGGTACCATCAGCTTTCTTGATCAGCTCGGTAGTAATGGCAAAGGCGCTTCCGCCTGCCTTGCGACGAATCAACTCAGTTCCGGTAACCATGTTTCCCCACTGATCTGAACCACCCATCTGTACCAAACAATTTTTTTCTTTCCAGAGATGATAAAAATCAAATCCCTGAACCAATTGATAGCTAAATTCTGTAAAAGACATTCCCGAATCACCTTCCAGACGTTTCTTCACCGAATCTTTGGCCATCATATAATTTACAGTGATGTGTTTACCTACATCGCGAATAAAATCGAGGAAACTGAAGTTTTTGAACCAATCGTAATTGTTCACCATCAGGGCGCTGTTGGCTCCGCAATCGAAATCCAGGAATTTTTTCAATTGGGTTTCAAGACAGCTCACATTATGGAACAAAACGTCCTCAGAAAGCAAATTACGCTCTGCCGATTTACCTGAAGGATCGCCTACCATTCCGGTAGCGCCTCCAACTAATGCCACCGGACGATGACCGGCCCGCTGAAAATGAATGAGGGTCATGATCTGGGTCAGGTGCCCCACATGTAAAGAATCTGCCGTAGGATCAAAACCTATGTAACCCGAAGTCAATTCCTTATTCAGTTGCTCTTCCGTTCCGGGCATTACATCATGGAGCATGCCACGCCAGCGTAATTCTTCAATAAAATTCATGAAAACAGCGTTTTTATCAGTTGAGCAAATATAACAGAATTGACGGATGAATAGCGCATGAGCATTAGTTACGCTTCGGATTATGTATTTTTAATGAAAGCTTATGAATTTTTTGTCGCATTTCTATTTCGATCGATTCACAGATGATCCCTACCTTGCCTTGGGCACGGTATTACCCGACCTATTGAAAAATGCGAATAAGAAATGGAATCCTCATCCACATAAAAATGAGGTACTTTTTAAAAACGACCTTGCTCATCAGTCAATTTTAGCAGGTTGGAAAAGACACTTGTACGTGGATAAAAAATTCCACAGTGCTGTCTTTTTTAATGATCACGTGGCAGCCATCAAACAGGCATTGGGCGATATTTTAAAACCCAGCAAAGTTTGGCCTTCATTTTTGGCCCACATTAGTTTGGAATTGATGTTAGACAGTTTGCTCCTGACTGAAGGAATGATTGATGCGGATCAATTCTACCATCAACTGAATGGTGTCGATCGGCAAAAAATAGCTTCATTTTTAAAATTAAATAGCATTGAAGAGTCTCACATTTTTTTCACATTTTATGAAAAGTTTATTTCGAGTCGTTACCTGTACAGCTATCGCGATAGTGAACAAATTGTATATGCACTTAACCGAATTAGCATGCGACTTTGGCCCGAGGGTTTACAGCAAACCAATTCTCAAGATCTGACCAAGGTATTGATGGAATACAGGGAAATTCTAAAAGCCGATTTTCGGAATATTTTTATAGAAATTCAGTTGCAACTGGACAGCTGCCTTAAACCTTAAAAGCATTATCTTCGCTTCATGTCGCTTTTTGATATTAAAGATCGAATGGATGAGCTGGTAAAAGAACTGAACCAGCATAACTACAATTATTACGTATTGGCGCAGCCCACCATTTCAGACTTTGAGTTCGATAAAAAACTCGAAGAACTGATAGAGTTGGAGAAAGCCTATCCAGAATACCAAAACCCCGACTCTCCTACCCAAAAAGTGGGAGGTGAAATCACTAAAGAATTCAAAACGGTAAAACATCGCTGGCCCATGCTCTCTCTAGGGAACACCTACAATGAGCAGGATCTGCGTGATTTTGACGAGCGCATAAAAAAAGCGATAGGCAGCCATTTTGAATACGTTTGTGAGCTGAAGTACGATGGTTTATCTATGAGTTTGACTTATGAGGATGGAAAATTAATTCGTGCAGTAACACGCGGAGATGGTACGCAGGGAGATGAAGTAACGGCCAATATAAAAACTATTAGGAGTATTCCGCACCGTTTAAGTGGTAGCGGCTATCCGGATAGTTTTGAAATACGAGGCGAGGTGTTCATGCACAAACAGGCATTTGAGCGATTAAATAAGGAACGCATACAGAACGATGAAGTTCCTTATGCCAATCCGAGAAATTTTGCAGCAGGAACTGTTAAGTTGCAAGATTCTTCTGAAGTGGCAAAAAGACCGCTCGACTGTTTCATTTACTTCCTTTATACAGAACAACGTTTATTCCGTAGCCATTGGGAAAGTTTACAGGCAATCAAAAATTGGGGATTTAATACCTGTGAGCATCAAAAATTGTGTAGCAATATCGATGAAGTATTGAATTTTATTCATTACTGGGAGGAGAAACGGCATCACTTAACTTATGATATTGATGGCATTGTGTTGAAAGTGAATAGCTATGCTCAACAGGAAGAATTGGGCTTTACTGCCAAATCGCCCCGTTGGGCCATTGCTTATAAATACAAGGCTCAGGAAGTAGAAACGATCTTGGAACAAGTGACCTATCAGGTTGGCCGTACTGGTGCTGTAACGCCAGTTGCCAATTTAAAACCTGTACTTTTAGCCGGCACCACCGTTAAAAGAGCCACTTTGCACAACGCTAATGAAATCAATCGCCTCGATCTATACCAGGGCGATACGGTTTTAGTTGAAAAGGGAGGCGAAATCATTCCTAAAATTATTGGGGTAAATACCTTAAAAAGACCGGAAAATGCAGTTAAAATTAGTTATCCAAATACCTGTCCGGAATGTGGAACAACACTCGTTAGGGAAGAAGGCGAGGTGGCTTATTACTGTCCCAACGACGAAGGCTGTCCTCCGCAAATTGTGGGTCGTATCCAACATTTTATCAGCCGAAAGGCAATGAATATTGATGGCATTGGCGCCGAAACGATAGAGGCGTTTTACCGACAAGGCTTTGTGAAGCAAATCAGTGATTTATATACCCTTCACGAAAAAAGAGCTGAGCTGATGAAGCTGGAGCGCTTCGGCGAAAAGTCGATCAACAATATGTTAGCTGGGATCGGAAAATCGAAGGAAATGCCTTTCGAAAAAGTTCTTTTTGGCCTGGGTATTCGGTTTGTAGGCGAAACTGTTGCCAAGAAATTAGCTTCGCACTTCTGTAATATCGACCGGTTGATGTCGGCTACACTTGAAGAACTGACCGCTGTGGATGAGATTGGCGGTAGAATTGCAGAAAGCTTGATTACATATTTCAAGGAAGCAGCTCACCGTGAACAAATCCACATACTTAAAAGTTTCGGACTACAGTTCGAAAGCATTCAAAAGGAAATTATTTTATCAGGCAATCAGCTGGAAGGTTTAAACTTCATCATTTCAGGTGTTTTCGAGAAATATAGCCGCGAGGAATTGAAAGACCTGATAGAATCTTACGGAGGTAAAATATTGAGCAGCATTTCAAGCAAACTGAATTATTTAGTAGCTGGCGATAACATGGGTCCCTCTAAACTGGAGAAAGCACAAAAGCTGAATATCCCGATTATTTCTGATGAAGAACTCCTCAAAATGATCGGATTATAACTAATTTTAATTTCAATCACATGGCAATGAACAAATTTTACGGCACCGGTGTGGCGATGGTTACACCTTTCAAGGCAGATGGTTCAATAGACTTTCCGGGTTTAAAAAACCTGATCGACCATATCATTAATGGCGGAGCAGAATACTTGGTAAGTTTAGGCACCACCGGAGAAACTGCTACCTTAAGCAAAGATGAGAAGAAAGCCATCTGGGATTTTACCGTAGAAAAGGTGAACGGTAGAGTGCCCTTAGTTGCTGGTATTGGCGGAAATAATACTGCCGAGATCGTAGAAACATTGAAGAATTTTGATTCGAAAGGTTTCGATGCCATTCTATCGGTTAGTCCCTATTATAACAAACCCACTCAAGAAGGCATCTATCAGCACTATAAAGCGATTGCTGAAGTTTCCCCGCTTCCCATCATTTTATACAATGTTCCTGGTAGAACCGGCAGTATGGTGAGCGCCGATACGGTGCTACGATTGGCAAAAGAGTTCAAAAATATCATCGCCGTAAAGGAAGCTTCGGCCAATTTCGACCAATTCAATAAAATCGCTGCCGAAAAACCGGAAGGTTTTATGCTGATATCGGGCGACGATCCACTGACCTTGCCTATGATTGCACTGGGTGCCGTTGGGGTGATCTCTGTAGTAGCTAACGCACTACCAAAGGTATTTTCTACCATGGTTCGTACTTGCCTGGCTGGTAAGTTTGTGGAAGCTCAGCCGCTGCATTACAGTTTGCTCGAATTCACCAATCTGTGCTTTGTGGAGGGTAATCCGGCTGGAGTTAAATCTGCCTTAAAGCAATTAAATATTTGTGAAGATCATCTGCGATTACCTTTAGTACCAGTAAGTACCAACACCGAGCAAAAAATTGCAAAAGAGCTGAGTAATTTGAAATAGAACATTGGAGATATATAATAAAAAAGGCTTTCTGAATTCAGAAAGCCTTTTTTATGTGCTAAGTAATTAAATTACTTTGCTTTGTTTTTAGTTTCTTGAACTTCTAAACGGATAGCCTGAGCTAAGTTTTTAAGATCTTGCATACCTTTACGAACACGGGTACCAGCAGCGCTGTTTCCTTTGTTGTAAAATTTGTCAGCATCACCTTCTAAGGCAGCTACTAAAGCTTTGAATTCGTTAAATTTTTTCATCTTTTTATTGATTTAAATGTTGTTTAATAAGGTTATTTGGTAATAACGTTGAGCTAATGTAGAGTCTTTTTATTTAAAAAAGAATAGCTCGAACAAATAAAAATCGCTGTTTTTAGTGGTTTTTTTCCACATTTTAAGGCCTTCTCCACAACAAAAAGTCAAATTAAAATTATAAAACACTGTAATACAATTACATACAGGGTATTTATAAACAAAAAATGCCCCTTAGATAATCCTAAGGGGCATTTTAAAAATATAGAAAAATTTAGGCTTTTACAGCGTTTTGTTCGCGGTAATACCCATTTTTCAAGCGTTCGCCTACTTCACTAAAGGCATCCAGTGTGCGTTGCACATCTTCAAGCGTATGCATGGCAGTAGGAATCAAACGTAATTCAATTAATCCTTTTGGAATAACCGGATATACTACAATAGAACAGAAGATACCATAGTTTTCACGAAGATCCATTGTAATGGCGGTTGCTTCAGATAATTCACCTTTCAAGAATACTGGTGTTACCATCGTATTAGTTACACCAATATCAAAACCGCGTTCTTTCAGTCCTTTTTGTAAGGCAGTGGCAATGGTCCATAATTTCTCTCTCAATTCCGGATTGGCCTTTAACACCTCCAAACGTTTACGCAAACCCACTACCATTGGCATAGGCAGGGCTTTAGCGAAGGTTTGTGAACGCATGTTGTATCTCAAGAAATTGGTGATTTCTTCGCTGGTAGCAATAAATGCCCCAATACCTGCCATCGATTTAGCGAAAGTACCAAAATAAACATCTACCCCATCTATACAATTCTGCGCTTCGTGTGTTCCTGCGCCGGTTGGACCCATGGTACCAAAGCCATGAGCATCATCTATTAATAAACGGAAATTGAATTTTTTCTTGAGCTCTACAATATCTTTTAATTTTCCTTGGGCACCCGACATTCCAAAAACACCCTCGGTAATCACTAAAATACCTCCACCGGTTTGCTCTACCAACTTGGTAGCTCTTTCTAATTGCTTTACACAACTATCAATATCATTATGCTGATAAACAAAACGCTTTCCCATGTGCAGGCGCAAGCCATCGATGATACAAGCATGCGATTCGGCATCGTAAACAATTACGTCGTTACGATCCACTAAAGCATCGATGGCCGACATGATCCCCTGATAGCCATAATTAAGCAAAAAAGCGTCTTCTTTGCCCACAAACTCCGCTAATTCTCTTTCTAATGCTTCATGATGGTTGGAGTTTCCTGACATCATACGGGCACCCATAGGATAAGCCATCCCAAATTCGGCAGCAGCAGTAGCATCGGCTTCCCGAACCTCCGGATGGTTTGCCAAACCGAGGTAATTATTTAAACTCCATACCAAGTGTTCCTTACCGCGAAAATTCATGTGAGGAGCAATTTCGCCTTCCAGTTTTGGGAAAGCAAAATAACCATGAGCCATTTTTTGGTGTTGACCAATAGGGCCCATGTGTTTCTTTATCTTATCAAAAATATCCAATGTAATGAATTGTTAAGTTTCTAATGAAAGCAAATTTAAGGTTTGACAGCCTATAAATCAATTAAAATACTGTCATGTAAATGCGATTAAATTGAAAGCCCCCAAATTAGGGGGCTTTCAATTTTTAGTCTACGTTATCGTGTAGAAAAGAATTATTAGGTCTGATTTCAGTAATTCCCTCTTCAGTTGAAAGGGTAAAACGTGAAACCTGCGATTCTGAAGAATGAGGCACCTGATCTAAAGACATCTGTTTACGTTTATATGCGGGCTCATTTTCTAATTCCTGCAAACCATTACTGGTACGGAGTTTCATGCTAAGGTCCTTTAAACGCATAATACGTTCTTTTGATTTTTTCAATTGCTCCTCTACAGAATCATCTGAGTGGATAGTTTGCATCTGAATTTGAGGCACTTCCTCTTGTTCTGGTGCTGATGGAGCCGAAAACTCCAATTCAGTGCTTTCGTTTTCAAAAGTTTGACTTTGAAAAAGTACAGTGCTCTCCTCCTCTACTTTCATTTCGAATTCGAAAGGAGCAGGCTGCATTTCGTTCAGCTCCATAGCTTCCGTTTGGGCTTCAAATAGAATCGGTTCAGCAAGTGGTTCCTCAAAATGAGTTTCAGGCTCATTTGCTACAACGGTATCCATTTCTGCAAAGAGATCTAACACGCTGGTTTTCAAAACTGGCTCAGTTAATTCTATTGACTCTTCTTTGTCTTCAATGAAAGAGTTAACCAGCTCTACTGGTTTCACCAAGGGTGCCTGTTCCGTTTCTAAAAATGCTGTTTTTTGCTGGTAGTTGCCTTTTTCTACCTGCCTTTGTTCACTGGTTTGAAAGCCGGTAGCAATAATGGTTACGGATAATTTATCACCCAGCGTATCGTCGGTACAATTACCCCAAATGAGGTCGGCCGCTAAGCCTGCTTCTTGTTGGATATAATCGGTGATCACGGAAACTTCATCCATGGTTACTTCTTTGTCTCCTGAAGTAATATTCAGTAAAATATATCGAGCACCTTCTATTTCATTATCCTCTAACAATGGCGAACTTAATGCACCTTCTACCGCCTTTAGGGCACGATTTTCACCCTCGGCTGCATGGCTACCCATGATGGATACCCCACTGTCTTTCATCACGGTGCGGACATCTTTAAAGTCGACGTTGATATAGCCCGGAATGGTGATAATTTCGGCAATACCTTTGGCGGCAGTAGTTAAAATATCATCTGCCTGCCCAAAAGCTGAACCAAGGGTTAGGTTACCAAAGATTTCCCTCAGGCGATCATTAGAAATTACCAGGAAAGAATCAACATATTTCTTAATTTCCTCCAAACCTTCTTCGGCCTGCATTTTACGGCGCTTGCCCTCAAATGAAAAAGGAGTGGTTACAATAGCTACTGTTAAGATGTCCATCTCCTTGGCCGCTTTGGCAATAATCGGGCTGGCTCCAGTACCGGTGCCACCACCCATTCCAGCAGTGATGAACAACATCTTGGTATTACTACCCAACATCTGTTTGATGTCGTCAATATTTTCGATAGCAGAGTTTTTTCCAACTTCGGGTATCGAACCGGCACCCATTCCCTCTGTAAGGCTGGCTCCTAACTGAACTTTATTTGGAATCGGACTTAGTTCTAAGGCCTGTGCATCCGTATTACAAATGATGAAATCTACCCCGGTTATACCCTGGCGATACATATGATTAACGGCATTGCCGCCACCGCCGCCCACACCAATCACCTTAATAATAGATGATTTTTCTTTTAACATTTCAAACTGCATATCTATATTCTTTTGTATTTATATTCTTTATAGATCATCTAAAGGGTAATACTAAGCATTTTTACAAAGTAGTTTTCCACACCCGCCCTAATTGTGGAAAAAGAGCTTTTGTGTTGAAAATTACTACAGGTAGTCTTCGTCCTTAATATCGTCTTTAATGAATTCCTTCCCTTTTTTGAGGAGTTTATCAAATAAGCCGAAACCTGTCTTTTCTTCCTCTATCATCCTTGGCTTTTCTTCTTTCACATCGCCATCTTGCTTCTCCAATATCTCTTCTGTCGATTGGATTCCTTTAATCAATAGACCTATACTGGTAGCGTACATCGGGCTCTTCAATTCATCATAGGTTCCTTTTGGTAAAACTTCATTTTTAGCCAAGTGTTCGTTCGGATAGCCCACACGACAATCTAAACCGGTAACATATTCCACCAATTGCGGCAAATGCTTCAGTTGAGCACCTCCACCGGTAATGATGATTCCTGCGATAAGTTTTTTCTCATATCCGGATGATTTGATCTCATAGTATACATGCTCAATGATCTCTTCCATACGGGCCTGGATCACATATGCCAGATTTTTTGCTGAGATTTCTTTCGGCTCTCTACCTTTCAAACCAGGAACACAAATAATTTCATTGTCTTTATTTTCTTCAGCAAGTGCCGAGCCAAAACGGGTCTTGAGCAATTCAGCCTGATTGCGCATTACCGAGCAGCCTTCTCTGATATCTTCTGTCACACTGTTTCCACCAAAAGGAATAACGGCCGTATGACGGATAATGCCCTCATGGAAAATGGCAATATCTGTGGTGCCGCCGCCTATGTCAACCAATGCAACCCCGGCTTCTTTCTCCTCGTCACTCAATACGGCCTCTGAAGAAGCCAAAGGCTCCAGAATCAGGTCATCGGCCTCTAAACCGCCATTATTTACGCATTTAATAATGTTTCTAACCGCACTTACATGCCCGGAGATGATGTGAAAATTGGCTTCTAACCGTACGCCGGCCATCCCGATAGGATCCTTTATACCGGGCTCATTGTCTACAGTAAATTCTTGGGGCAACACATGAATAATCTCCTCACCCGGAGGCATCACTAGTTTATACATATCGGCAACCAACCTGTCGATATCAGTTTTCTGAATTTCAGTATTCAGGTCTTTACGGGTAAGGATTCCGCGATGCTGTAAACTTTTAATGTGCTGGCCGGCAATCCCTACATTCACTACTTTGATGTCTACATTAGATTGTGTGCTGGCGTCTTCCACTGCAGATACAATTCCTTGTACCGTTTTTTGGATATTGGAGACTACCCCACGGGTTACTCCCGCTGACTCGGCTTTTCCGATACCCAAAACTTCGATTTTGCCATACTCGCTGCGGCGACCCACAATGGCACAAATCTTGGTGGTACCGATGTCTAATCCAACAACAATCGGTGAATTTTTGGCTGATGTAAGATTTTTTTCCATGATGATAACTATATTAATTTTTTACTGTTGCTTGTACTGTTTTTACTGAATCGGTGACCGTAGAATCTGCCGGACTTGCTGTTGCGATTAGCTCAGGCTGGCTTCCACTTTTTTTACAAACTATCTGATTCAAATATTTCAAGTTGATGGTTTTGTAGGTATTCCAGCCAATTTTCGGCATAGCTCGTTTATAAAATATGAAGAGGTTCTTGAATTTACGCTCCAATGAGTCTGCGTTGCCCATGATAATTTGATGATCTCCTATGCGGGTTGCCAATTCAATCTCCTGCTTGGCATTTACATAGATCTGATCGATCTGATTACTCCAAAGCGTGTCCTGTTGAATGAAACGGGCAGTTTTAAAGAGGTCTTTCCCTATTGGCGTTTTCAAACCACTTACCCTGCTTTCTAAGTCTTCCGTTATAAAACCATTGGCTACCAAAACGTTGGCAGTAAAATTGGGACTTACAGGGATTTTTAAGCCATCAGCATCTACATAAAAATCCTGATTTTTTGAATTGATGATTCTCAAAACCGGTTCTCGCTGTTTAATTCTTACCCAGATCGTACCATCCATATCGGCATATACCTTGGCTGATTTGATGTAGGGATTCATTTTGAGCGCCTTCTCCAGCTCATGCATGTTAATGGAACGGAGCGACTGACCAATCAGCTGGCCACCGCTATTCAATAAAATCCGATCTACCTCTCTGCGGTTCACAAAAGTTTGATTTCCTGGTATGAATACCTTGATTTGCTGACATTGTTGCGTATGCTTCTCTTGCTCAATAAAGCTCATCAATACCACCAAACCCGACAGTGTGATCATCCAAGCCAAGCCAATGAATATTCCTTTCCAGTTAATCCGCTTAATCATCTCTTTAATAAATTTCTAAGTGGTTCAACCAATGTATCTATATCGCCGGCACCCACAGTAAGCAACAATTCCGGCTGCTCTTTTTTAACCCGGTCGAGTACTTCCTGTTTATTGAGTAATTGATGATTATTCATCGACATCTTTGCCAAGATCATCTGTGAATGTACTCCCTCCATCGGCAGTTCACGGGCAGGGTAAATATCCAGCATCCACAATTCGTCGCTCATGCTGAGTGCCTCGGCAAAACCATCGGCAAAATCGCGTGTACGGCTAAATAAATGTGGCTGAAATACCGTGGTTAACTTGCGATTCGGGTATAAGGTCTTTACAGCTGTGATGCAGGCTTTTAATTCTTCCGGATGGTGTGCATAATCATCAATATAAATATGATTATCAGACTTCACAATGTATTCGAAACGTCTTTTTACCCCTTTAAAGTTAGCCAGTGCCGTTTTGATCTTTTCGGCTGGCACATGCAATATTAAAGCTGCCTGAATAGCTGCGAGGGCATTTTCAATATTATGCCTACCGGGCAATGCCAACTTGATGGCAGGAATGTTAATTTCTTCAGAGCTAAAATCGAAAACAAATTCACCATCTTCTATTCGTACCTTTTCGGCTCTGATCGCTGCAGGACTTTCCACCGCATAGGTAATTCCATCTTCTAATGCTAAGCCCGCACGATGAATGAGCTGTCCGCCTTTTTTAATTTGAGCAGCAAAAAGCTGGAAAGAAGTAGTTAAATGAGCCGGATCGCCGTAAATATCTAAATGATCGGCATCCATAGAGGTTACAATTGCAATATCTGGATGGAGCGTGAGGAAGGAACGATCGTATTCATCGGCTTCTACCACCATCACCCGGTTGGTGCCAAATAAAACGTTGCTGTCGTAATTACTGGCTATACCACCCAAAAAGGCCGAGCAATCATTGCCTGAATCTTTTAAAATATGGGCTACCATACTAGATGTAGTGGTTTTACCATGAGTCCCGGCAACCGCTATGCAAAACATGCCCTTACTTAGTATACCCAGTACCTCTGATCGTTTTTTGAGCGTAAACCCACGGTCGATGAAATAATTGAGTATGGCCGAATCTTTCGGAATAGCCGGAGTATATACGATCAATGTTTGCTCGTCGTTCTCCTGAAAAGCGAAAGGCAAATAATCCGGATCATCGTTGAAAACAATCGCAATACCTTCATTCATGAGGCTGGCTGTTAAGGCAGTTTCGGTACGATCGTAGCCACAAACAATCAGCCCTCTTTTATGGAAATAACGGGCAATTCCGCTCATGCCAATACCGCCGATACCAACAAAATAAACCCGCTTAATGTGTTCTAATTCCATTGGCCTCCTTTCTTTTCCATCAAACGGAAAATCTCTTTTGCAATTACTTCATCCGCATTGCGGATTGCCAATTTTGCGATACTACTACTGAGCTCTTTAGCTTGTTTCTCGTCACTTAACAGTGTGAGAACAGTAGGAACTAAATCCTGCACCGCCTTTGCATCCTCAATTAGAATCGCTGCATTTTTACTGCTGAGCGATAAAGCATTTTTAGTCTGATGGTCTTCGGCCACATTAGGAGAAGGCACCAAAATGACTGGTTTACCAACAACACATAGCTCTGCAATGGTTCCGGCGCCTGCTCTGGAAATGATTACATCGGCCATGGCATAGGCCAAATCCATGCGGTTTAAAAACTCTAATATTTTTACAGAGGGCACGAGCTGATTTTCTAATTCTTCTAGGACTGCTCGGTAATAATATTTGCCAGTTTGCCAGATGACTTGCACATCGGCATTCATTAATTTTTTTAGATCTTTTTTGATCGCCTTATTTAAAGTACCGGCTCCTAAACTCCCTCCGGTTATCAAAACAGTTTTTTTATCGAGTGAGAGTCCGAAAAACTCAGCAGCTTCGCTGCGCTTGCCTTCAATGGCTACCGATTCTTTACGAATTGGATTACCAGTGAATAATAGTTTTTCCTGAGGGAAATAGGCCGCCATTCCATCAAAGGCCACACAAATTTTTTCTGCTTTTTTTGCAAGCCATTTATTGGTTAAACCTGCGAAAGAATTTTGCTCCTGAATAAGGTAAGGCACATTTAAATTGGCAGCTGCAAAGAGTAAAGGACCGGAGGCATAACCGCCCACACCCACTGCTACATCTGGCTTAAATGTTTTGAGGATGCTACGTGCTTTCAACAAACTTTTAATCAGTTTGAATGGTAAAGCCAAATTTTTCATTAGCGATTTTCTCTGTATGCCCTGTATGTCTAGCCCAATTATTTGAAAACCTGCAGCAGGCACTTTGTCCATCTCCATTCTACCTAAAGCACCCACAAAAAGAATCTCCACCTGCTGGTCAAGGCGCTGCAAAGCCTTGGCAATAGCCAATGCAGGGAAAATGTGCCCCCCGGTTCCGCCGCCGCTTATGATGACTCTTTTAGACATGTTATACTTCGCCGATGATTACTTTTTTACGTTCTTTTTCTTTGTTTTCTTCCACATCACGACTTACACTCAAAATAATTCCAAATGCAATGCTGGTAAACAGGATAGACGTTCCACCCATACTTACCAAGGGCAATGGCACGCCCGTTACAGGGCCAAGGCCCACCGCAACCGCCATATTCGCAAATGCTTGTATGGTTAAACTAAAACTCAAGCCAGCTGCCAATAAGGCCCCAAACGCCTTGGGACTGTAGGTAACAATGAGCACACATCGGTATAGAAAAACCAAATAGAGAATTAATAAGGTTACACCTCCCACCAAGCCGTACTCTTCGATGATGAGGGCGTAAACAAAATCTGAATAAGGGTGTGGAAGATAATTACGTTGTGTACTGTTGCCTGGCCCTTTACCAAATAAACCTCCGGTAGCCACCGCAATTTTAGCCTGATTTGCCTGAAACGATTTATCTGGGTCAACCTTTTCAGGATGCAAAAAAGTTTGAAAGCGTGAAATGTAGGTCTGTCTGCGTGGACCTAAGAAAATAACGGCTGTCAATAAAACCATTCCCGCCAAAACCACGATGCTAATCTGCTTGATACTGATCCGCCCCATGATCAGCAACAAAACACTTACTCCAAAAAGCATGATCGCCGTAGAAAGGTTGGCCAAGGCAATGAGTATGAAAACCGCACAAACCGAACCCATTATCGGGATGAATGCTTTTTTCACATCCTTAATATTTTCTTGTTTCCTGGTAAGTGTTCTGGCCAAGAAGGTAATGAGGGCTAATTTGGCCAAATCAGAGGTCTGGAACGTTTGGTTAATGATCGGAATGGTTACCCACCTGCTTGCATCATTCACATTCGCCCCAAACAAAAGCGTATATAACAATAATGGGATGGTGATGACCATCAATAATTTAGAAATCCCTGCGTAATGACGATAATCGAGCAAATGCGAAAAATACATCAATGCAATACCACCCACAATAAAAATGAGGTGTTTAATTAAATAAGCCTCACTACCTACCCCCTTTTTGTAGGCAATGGTACCCGTAGCACTATAAACGGCCATCAATGACCAGATGGATAGCAAGATCACAATGATCCAGATCCAGCGATCTCCTTTGGTTTTATTGAATATTCTTTCCATTTGATAGTACCTGATTGCTATTATAATTCCTTCACCGCTTTTTTGAACTGATGACCTCTGTCCTCATAATTTTTGAACAGATCAAAGCTGGCACAAGCAGGCGAAAGCAAAACGGTATCGCCTTTCTTTGCTAAATGATAGGCAACCTGAACCGCTTCTTCGGCAGTGAAAGTATTCACAATCACTTCTACATCATCTTCAAATGCTTCATGTATGCGATGGTTGTCTTTGCCAAGGCAAACAATAGCTTTTACCTTCGACTTTACCAAATCTCTCAACATCTGGTAATCGTTGCCTTTATCCACTCCACCCATAATCAGCACCACGTCTGTGTTCATGCTTTCTAGGGCATACCAGGTAGAATTGACATTAGTGGCTTTAGAATCGTTGATGAATTCGATGCCAGAAATACGGGCTACATGCTCCAAGCGGTGTTCGATATTGGTGAAATTGCCCATACTCTCGCGAATGGACTCATTCCTTAATTCGAGCACTTTAGCCACAATACCCGAGGCCATGGAGTTGTAAATGTTGTGCTTGCCTTGTAGGGCTAATTCGTCAATTAACATATTTAAAGGGGTTTGTTGTTTTTGATTTAAATTGATGATCATTTCTTCACCATTCAGGTAAGCGCCTTGCACCTGAGTATGGAGAATAGAAAAAGGGTAAAGTTTTGCTTTTGATGAATGACGAGGGAGTCCCTTCAGGGTTTCTGCATCATCAGCGCAATAAATAAATACGTCTTCTGGTGTTTGATTTTGGATAATCCGGAATTTGGAATTCACATAATTATCCATTTGATACTCGTATCGATCTAAATGATCGGGAGTAATATTCAGGAGGACGGCAATGTTAGCCTTGAACTCATACATATTATCCAGCATAAAACTGCTGATTTCCAATACGTAGTAATCATACGATTGATCGGCCACCTGTTTGGCAAAACTCTGACCAATATTTCCGGCCAAACCAACTTTTAATCCGGCGTTTTTCAAGATATGGTAAGTCAGCATAGTGGTGGTAGACTTACCATTAGAGCCGGTAATAGCAATCAGTTGGGCATTGGTGTAACGAGCTGCAAACTCGATTTCAGAAATGATCGGGATCTGCTTTTCAGTTAATTTTTTAATAATTGGAGCCTTATCTGGTATTCCGGGGCTTTTTACCACTTCCTGCGCCTTTAAAATCAGCTCCTCAGTATGCTGATTTTCTTCAAAGGAGATGGATAATCGCTCCAAATCTTGCTTATAAGCATCCGCAATAGCTCCAAAATCAGAAACAAAAACATCATAACCCTTCTTCTGGGCGAGATATGCCGCACCTACCCCGCTCTCGCCGGCGCCCAAAATCACGATATATGGTTTAATACTCATTATCGCAGTTTAAGGGTTACAATAGTTAAAATGGCTAATAGGATTCCCATGATCCAGAAGCGGGTCACGATTTTTGCTTCATGATATCCTTTTTTCTGGTAGTGATGGTGTAAAGGCGACATCAGGAAAACCCTGCGACCTTCTCCATATTTCTTTTTGGTGTATTTGAACCAGCTCACCTGGATGATTACCGACAGATTTTCGATCAGGAAGATTCCGCATAAAACAGGGATCAGTAATTCTTTACGAATCATGATGGCAAATGCAGCAATGATACCACCGATCGCTAAACTTCCGGTATCGCCCATAAAAACTTGCGCCGGATAAGAATTGTACCACAAAAAGCCCACACAGGCCCCCACAAAAGCACCAGCAAAAATCACCAGCTCTCCCGAATTGGGGATGTACATAATGTTGAGGTAATCGGCGATGATGGTATTACCCGAAACATAGGCCAAAACCGCCAAAGTAATCCCGATAATAGCAGAAGTTCCGGTGGCCAAACCGTCGATGCCATCTGTAATATTCGCTCCATTTGAAACCGCAGTAATAATGACAATCACAAAAATCATGAATACCAGTAATGCGTATTGCTCATACCCTTCCCCCAAAAACTTCAGCACTTTGGCATAATCAAATTCGTTGTTTTTGTAGAATGGAACATTGGTGACCGTTGACTTTACATCTTGGGTATAATAAACTTGATTGTCAATACGATGCTCTTGAATTTGAGCTACGGGGCTTGTTGGTTTGGCAACCTGCTCTCTTACCACAATATCAGGATGGAAGTACATGGTCCAGCCAATGATGAGCGCTAAACCCACCTGCCCCATGATTTTAAAGCGCCCTGCAAGCCCTTCTTTATCCTTTTTAAATACCTTGATGTAATCGTCCAAAAAGCCAATGGCACCCATCCAAACGGTGGTGATCAGCATTAGAATGATGTAGATATTATCCAGTTTAGCTAAAAGTAAGGTGGGCACCAGGATACCCAGCAAGATGATGATTCCACCCATGGTAGGTGTTCCTTGTTTCTCAATCTGACCATCTAATCCTAAATTTCTAACGGTTTCACCCACTTGTTTAGCTCTTAAAATATTGATCAAGCGACTACCATAAACTGTGGTGATCAACAGCGATAAAATCACGGCCATGCCGGTTCTGAAAGAGATATACTGAAACAAGCCCGCTCCGGGGAAGTCGTAAATTTTATCTAACCAGGTGAATAAATAATGTAACATCAGTTGATCAGGTTTAAGGTTTCAGATAAAATGGCTTTATCATCAAATGGATATTTTACCCCGTTTACTTCCTGGTATTTTTCATGCCCTTTTCCAGCCAGTAGAATGATATCGCCAGGTTTAGCTAAATGGCAGGCGGTTTTAATTGCTTCTTTCCGATCGCTGATAGCGATAGTTTTTTTACGATGACTTGGACCCACTCCCGCTTCCATTTCACGAATGATTTGCTCGGGGTCTTCCGTCCGCGGATTGTCTGAAGTGAGGATCACTTTATCGCTTCCTTCACAAGCAACTTGGGCCATAATGGGGCGTTTGGTTTTATCTCTGTCGCCGCCACACCCAATAATGGTGATCACTTGTTCATTACCTTTTCTGATATCGCGAATGGTATTCAAAACATTCAATACGGCATCCGGTGTGTGGGCATAATCCACAATACCAATCACTCCCTGATCCGAGATCAAATAATCGAAGCGGCCTTCAGCACCTGTTAAGCGACTTAGTGAGGTCAGCACTTTCAATTTATCCTGGTCGAGCAGCATAGCAGTTGCATAAACCGCCAGCAGGTTGTAGGCATTGAAACTGCCCACCATTTTAAACCATACTTCCTCGTTATCAATATTTAAGAGTAAGCCGTTAAACTGATTTTCTATCAGCTTGGCCTTATAATCGGCCATGTGTTTTAGGCTGTATGTTTTTTGGTGAGCCTTGGTATTTTGCATCATCACCAAACCATTCTTGTCATCGGCATTGGTTAGGGCAAATGCGGTAGAGGGGAGTTCATCAAAAAACTGTTTTTTGGCCTTTAAATATGCCTCGAAAGTTTTATGAAAATCTAAATGATCGTGAGTTATGTTACTAAATACCGCACCAGCATAATTCAAACCAGCAATTCGGTATTGTGCAATGGCATGTGAGCTCACTTCCATGAAACAATAATCACAGCCTGCTGCCACCATTCTACTCAACAACTGATTTAATGCAATCGGGTCTGGAGTGGTATGGGTGGATGGAATAATTTCGTTGTTGATCTGATTTTGAACCGTCGAGATGAGACCGGTTTTATAGCCCAGATCTATGAACAACTGGAACAACAGAGTGGCCGTGGTGGTTTTACCATTAGTGCCTGTAATACCTACCAATTTTAATGCTTTAGAAGGATGATCGTAAAAATTTGCTGCGATGATACCCATGGCTTTCGCAGAATTTTCTACTTTGATGTATTGAATTCCCTCGTGAATCTCCACCGGAAGTTTTTCACAAACAATGGCATTTGCACCCAACTCAATAGCTTTATTTATGTATTGATGACCGTCAGAAACGGTTCCTTCGATGGCAACAAATAACGTTCCTGGTTTCACCAATCGGGAATCGAAAGCAAGGGACTCTACTTCAGCATGGGTAGATCCGATTACCTGCTGAAGCGAAACGCCGTATAATATGTCCTTCAAAGTATTCATCTAATTCAGATCTAAAACCACTGGATAACCTTTCGCCACCCGACTGCCCGCAGGCACCGACTGTCGTATTACTTTACCACTTCCTTTTGGCACAGCCCTCATCCCTGCATTGCCCAGTAAATACATCGCATCTTTTAAACCCATTCCGGTCACGTTTGGCACAAAACCTTCACGGTAATTGAAAGCAGGTTTATTTTTATTACTATCGCTGGCACTGATACCTAAAGATTTAGCCGCCAATTGGGTGGTTTTAGGATCTCCTGGCTTGGCATTGGGTGTATTCTGACCGGCAAATTTGAGCTGCTGAATGTTGTTAAACATTTGAGCGTCGCTAGCATAAACTTTATCAGCTACTTCGCGGAACACGGGACCAGCCACCAAGGCTGCATAATAAACCCCTTTTGGATCATTGAGTACCACAATCATCGAATATTTAGGTTTGTCAGCTGGAAAATAACCGCAAAAAGAGGCCTGATAAGATCGTTTACCCTTGTACCCTTTCGAGCCATCAGCAACCTGAGCGGTGCCTGTTTTTCCAGCAACCTTGTAGTATGGATTCTTGATCACATCCTTGCCGGTTCCGTTTTCTACTACCCCTTCCATCATCTTACGAATTTTGCCCAAAGTAGCATCAGAACATACCTTCTCGTTGATGACTTTTGCTTGAAACGTTTCAACCGTTTCGCCCAGACTCTTGATCTCCCGAACAAAAACCGGACTGATCATTTTTCCATTATTAGCTACTGAATTGTAGTAAGCCAGCATTTGTAGCGGCGTTATGCGCATCTCGTAGCCATAAGCCATCTGCGGCAGGGTCAGATCGCTCCAACTTTTGGAAGAAGGATTTTTGATCAATGGCGTAGCTTCTCCGGGAATTTGGAGGCCCAATTTTTTATTTAATCCAAAACTGTAAAGTAAATCGGTGAATCTTTTGGGATTATTGTGGTAATTGGTTTCCACCAGTTTGGCGATAGCCACGTTCGAGGAAACCTCAAATGCATGTTTCACACTGATATTACCCAATCCGCCGTGCGATTCTTTAATGGTATGGCTGTGAATATTGTATTTGCCGTCGCCGGTTGCCACAATGGTATTGGTATCTACCCTTTTGTCTTCCAACAATGCCATGTACGAAGCCAATTTAAAAGTAGAGCCGGGGTCAAGACTTTCATTGATAGCGTAGTTGAATTTTTCCTTGTAAACTCCCTCTTCACCATCCTTGGTGTAATTTGCAATGGCACGAATCTCTCCTGTGGCCACTTCCATCAAAATCACACAACCGTGGTGCGCCTGACTCTTGACAAGCTGCTTGAGCAGGGCACGCTGGGCCACATCCTGAATATTTATATCGATGGTGGAGATGATATCTGCGCCAGGTTTAGGTGAGATCTCTTCATCTTTGTTAACTGGAATCCAGTAGCCACCGGCAATGCGTTGCATTAGTCTGCGCCCCGATTCTCCATCAATGTAATTGCTGTACGCCCCCTCTAAGCCTACGGGCTGAACATTCTCGTTTTTGTAACCAATGGTTCGGGCGGCCAGGGCTTTAAAAGGCAGGATCCTTTTGTTTTTCTGCACCGCAATAAGGCCACCGGTATTTTTACCTTTATTGAATACTGGAAATTTTCTGATCTCCAACAGGTCTTTGTGCGATACGTTTCGTTTGATCAGCAAATAGCGATTCTTCTCCTTTCGGGCATCTCTCAAGAATCTGGAGTATTGCTCGGTAGTTTTATCACCAAAAAAAGAAGCTAAGCTGTAAGCCAATGAGTCTACCTTCTCTTCAAAAGCGTCTTCTTGCTCAATGGAGCCGGCCATAATATCCATCCTGATATCGTATTCAGGTACCGAAGTAGCCAGTAAACTGCCATCAACTGAATAAATATTCCCTCTGGCGGCCTCCACTTTCACGAATTTGGTGGAGATACTATCGGCCATTTTGCGCCATTTTTTACCTTCCACCACCTGTACATGGAAAAGCTTAAATAGCACCGCAAAGGCAAATAATACAATTAGCCCAAAAGCGAAATAAACGCGAATTAATATATCAGTTCTGATATTCATCTGCGGGTACCATAATTTTTTTAGGCGGCTCTACCGGCTCCATCAACCCCAAAGTATCGGCCTCTTTAGCTACTTCAGTTTTGGTGCTTCTGAGCATTAAATCTGCTTTTAAGACTTTATAATCTGCACTTAGCTCTACCACTTCTCTTCTCATTTTATCAATGTCTCTGATGTTGTTTTCAGCAAAGTGACGGTTCCCGATGTACACCATCCCCAGAAAAGCCAAAAACAAAATGAAAGGCAACATTTCTGTAGCCGCTTCTTTAGAAACTACGCCTTCAGTAAACAGAATGGTGAAGAAATTACGTGGCAGTTCGGCCTTTGGCTCCTCCACAGGTGCCTCAGCAGGAGCGATTTCCACTTCCTCTTCTTCAATGATCTCGTTTCTAAAGCGGTTCGTCATTTTAATTTTTAACTGCGATGCGCAACTTTGCACTGCGGGCTCGGTTGTTCACCTGTATTTCTTCATCCGTGGCTACAATCGCCTTACGATTAACTGCCCTTAGTGGCTTGAGTTCGTTTCCGAAAAAATCTTTCTCTACCTCTCCTTTAAACTTGCCTTTGGCTATGAAATTCTTCACCAATCGATCTTCGAGTGAATGATAAGACATCACCACCAATCGGCCGCCCGATTTAAGGACCTCTACCGATTGCTCTAAAAATTCCTGCAAAGCCTCTAGTTCCTGATTTACTTCAATCCGTAAAGCCTGAAACACCTGAGCCAGGTATTTATTTTCTTTTCCTTTCGGAATGAGCCTGCTAATCACTTGCTTAAACTCCTGTACGGTAGTTATGGGCTGATTTAGGCGGGCAGTAACAATTGTTTTGGCCAGCGACTTAGCATTTTGGATTTCCCCGTAAATGCCAAAAATCTTATGCAACGTTTCTTCAGGATAGCTATTCAGGACTTCTTTCGCTGTTAAAGCAGCGCTACGGTCCATGCGCATATCCAGATCGGCATCAAAGCGAATGGAAAAACCACGATCGGCTTGGTCGAACTGATGAGAAGAAACTCCCAGATCAGCCAATATCCCGTCGGCAGGAATGGCACCATACAAACGGCAGTAATTTTTCAAATACCTGAAATTTTGATCGATAAAAATCAGACGATCATCAGCAGGAATGTTTTGTTGCGCATCTGCGTCCTGATCAAAGGCCAACAAACGACCTTTAGGACCAAGTTTTTTCAAGATTGCTTTAGAATGACCACCACCCCCGAAGGTAACATCCACATAAACGCCGTCGGGCTTAATTGCCAAACCTTCGAGGCATTCCTGCAACATCACCGGAACATGGTAATCAGTCATTGGCGTTCCTCCTAGCAGCGTTGCCCATTACTTCTTCAGCCAGGTTGGCGAAGTTTTCTGGTTCGTTATCCAATTGTGAATCGTAGGCATCTTTTGCCCAGATTTCTATTTTATTGAATTGACAAGAAAGTACCACCTCTCCGGCAATTCCAGCATATTCCAATAAAGATTTTGGCAATAGCACCCGATTGGCTGCATCCAGCGTTAACTCTGAGGCACCACGGGTGAAGTATCGAATAAATTCTCGGGTTTTCTTTTCGTAGGTATTCAGTTTAGACAACTCATCTACGATCACCTCCCATTCTTTGCGGGTGTAAACCACCAAATGCTTCTCAAAACCACGGTTCACTACCAAGCCCTCACGCTCAGCTTCAGGCAATTGCTTTTTCAAGCCAGCAGGGATCATTAGCCTTCCCTTGGCATCGAGTTTACAATCAAATTCTCCTAAAAAGTGAGCCATTGCGCCTTTTGTGGTTTTATTCAACAGTAAAAATAGAGAGATTCTCCACTTTTTACCACAATCTCCCACAAAAAAGTTTTCCACACTCTTTTTCTCCCACTTTGGGTCAAAAAAAGAGCCCCGTTACGAAATTTCATAACGGGGCTCTTTGCTTAGATATTAAATTTAATCAATCATTAATGGCTTTTACTCCAGGCAATACCTTTCCCTCCATATATTCTAATAGGGCCCCACCACCGGTAGAAACATAACTTACTTGCTCGGTCAGGTTAAATTTGGAAACAGCTGCAGCCGAATCGCCGCCACCAATAAGCGAGAAAGCGCCGGATTGAGTAGCTTCTACCACGGCAAGGGCAATTTCTTTAGTTCCTTTTTCGAAGGTTTCCATTTCAAAAACCCCCATCGGGCCATTCCACAATATGGTTTTAGAATTTTTGATCACCTCGGCAAAAATTTCGCGGGTTTTCGGGCCGATGTCTAGACCCATCCATTCGGCGGGAATTTGTGCGGTTGGGGCAACATCCGTCTTCGCATCATTGGCAAAGGCATCAGCAATTACCGTATCAACCGGCAGATATAAATTCACGCCCTTGTCTTTGGCCTTCTGAATCAGACTTAAAGCCAAATCCAGTTTATCATCTTCACAAATGGATTTACCAATCTGACCGCCTTGTGATTTGGCAAAGGTGTATGCCATTCCACCGCCAATAATCAGGTTATCAACCCTACCCAAGAGCTGCTCAATCAATTCTATTTTATCAGAAACTTTAGCGCCCCCCATAATGGCCGTAAACGGACGCTCGGCTTGGTTCAACACTTTTTCGGCATTGGCCAATTCGCCGGCCATGAGGTAACCGAAATATTTGGCTTGCGGGAAGAATTGGGCGATAACCGCTGTGGAAGCATGTGCACGATGGGCGGTACCGAAGGCATCGTTCACATACACATCACCTAGACGGGCTAGTTTCTCAGCAAAAGCCACATTCCCATTTTCTTCTTCTTTATAAAAACGTAGATTTTCGAGCAACAACACCTCTCCAGACTGCAGTGCCGAGGCCTTAACCACCGCTTCCTGACCGATACAATCATTGGCAAATTCCACAGGGCGGTTTAACACTTTCGATAGATGAGCTACCAAATGTCTGAGAGAATATTTATCAGCGGGGCCATCTTTAGGTCGGCCTAAGTGCGACATCAGGATGACGCTTCCGCCATCTTTCAAGATTTTATTAATTGTAGGCAAAGCTCCTTGAATACGATTATCATCGGTAATCTGAAAGTGCTCATCCAATGGCACATTAAAATCTACGCGAATAAGGGCTTTTTTATTAGAAAAATTGAGTTGGTCTATCGTTTTCATGAATATTGTTTTCGAAAACGAAGGTAAGAAAAATGCATTTTATTGTATTTTAAGATACATGGATTTATGGGGACCGATCTCAGGAAATTCAAATTCTTCAGAAATAAACTCAAAACCTATACTTTGATAAAAGCGATAAGCTTTTTGTCGGGCGTTGCACCATAAATAATTTGCCTGCTGATTTCTTAAGTAAACAATGGCAAAATTCAGCAATTGATTCCCTATGCCTTTGCCCTGCCATTCGGGATGGGTGGCCATGCCTCTGAGTTTATAAGCTTTTCCAGAAAACCCTTCTTTTCCTTTGAGATAAAAACTTGCCACACAAATGATTTCCCCATTTCTTTCATAACCAAGATGAAAGGAGTCAGGGACCTCATCGCCTGGAAAAACACATTCGATCTCGGGTTTACCATTCCTCAAAACAAGGGAACGAAGTGGCAATACTTGGGCAGGAGTAATAAATTGAGTCATTATTTTAATTTCGAAATACGTTGAGCCAGCTCGGCCAGTCGGTTTGAATAACCCGATTCATTATCGTACCAACCCACCACTTTCACCAAGCCACCAACTACCGAGGTGAGCTGTGAATCGAAAATACAGGAATGGGGATTATCAAGAATGTCGACAGATACAATGGGTTCATCAGTATAAGATAAAATACCCTTGAGCTCATTTTCAGCCGCCTTTTTAAATGCTGTATTGATTTCTGTCGCACTGACAGATTTACTTAAAGTACAAGTAAAATCAGTCAGCGAACCGTTGAGCACCGGCACCCGGATTCCGGCTCCTCCAAGTTTACCTTCCAAATGAGAAAAAATGGCGGTAATGGCCTTAGCAGCACCGGTACTGGTAGGAATAATGGATGCGGAGGCAGCACGAGCCCTGCGTAAATCTTTATGTGGCGCATCATGCAGGTTCTGGTCGCCGGTCATGGAGTGGACGGTAGTAATCGATCCATCAACAATCCCCCATAATTCGTCCAGTACTTTCACCATTGGAGCCACATTATTGGTGGTACAGGAGGCATTTGACAAAATCGGCGAAGTGAGATCAATGTGCTGATCGTTTACCCCCAATACAACGGTTGGCACTTCTTTATCTGGAGAAGGAGCAGAAATGATTACCTGTTTTGCTCCTGCAATCAGGTGTTGACTGGCTCCTTCTTTTGAGGTGAAACGTCCGGTAGATTCAATCACTAAATCAATACCCAGCTCTTTCCAGGGTAAATTTTTAGGCTCTTTTTCAGCAAAAACCTGGATGCTTTTTCCATCAACAGTTAAAGTATGGGAGGTGGCGCTTACCTGGCCCGGATAGCCACGATGAACAGAGTCGTATTTAAAAAGATGGGCCAGGGTGGCCGTATCGCTTAAATCGTTAATAGCAACCACTTCTAAGCCTGCTTTTTGAAGCAAGGCACGTAGACTGATACGCCCAATTCGTCCGAAACCGTTGATAGCAATTCTCACGATGTAAATTTAGTGCAATTATTGTTCGGAATCAGTATTGATTGCAGTCCAAATTAGATCTTTAAGTTCCAACAAACCCTTTTGTGCCACCGAAGAAATAAAAACACATGGGATTTTAGGGAGATCTTTCCTCATTTCTTCCATCAACTCTTCATCCAGCATATCTGATTTGGTGATGGCCAAAACCCGAGGTTTGTGCATTAACTCTGGGTTATAGGCTTTTAACTCTTTTAGTAATATTTGATATTCTTCCTGGATGGTGCGACTGGTATCAGCTGGCACCATAAATAGCAGTACAGAATTTCGTTCAATATGTCGTAAGAAACGGAAACCCAGGCCTTTCCCTTTGGATGCGCCTTCGATGATTCCGGGAATATCTGCCATGATAAATGATTTATTATCACGGTAGGAAACAATACCCAGGTTGGGCACCAAGGTAGTGAAAGCATAATCGGCTATTTCGGGTTTTGCAGCAGAAACTACAGACAATAAAGTCGATTTACCTGCATTTGGGAAGCCCACCAAACCCACATCTGCCAAAACTTTCAATTCTAAAATCATCCACTCTTCTAAACCGGGTTCTCCAGGCTGAGCAAATCGTGGTGTTTGCTGTGTAGACGACTTAAAATGCCAATTCCCCAAACCTCCGCGACCTCCGGGTGTTAAAATGCGGGTTTCGCCATCCTGTGTAATCTCAAATAAGGTCTCTCCGGTCTCGGCATCTTTAGCAATAGTCCCCAATGGCACCTCTAGGATCTCATCTTTACCAGTGCGGCCGGTTTTTAATGCACTTCCACCGTTTTCACCGTTCTCTGCAATTACGTGTTTACGGTATTTTAAATGAAGTAACGTCCACAGTTGTGCATTTCCCCTTAAAATAATGTGACCACCACGGCCGCCATCGCCCCCATCTGGGCCACCTTTGGCGGTGTGCTTATCGCGGTGCAAATGCGCAGAACCTGCCCCTCCGTGACCTGAGCGGCAACAAATTTTTACGTAATCAACAAAATTGGATCCTTGCGACATTTGATTTTTGATTGGATACAAAAATAGCGGATGGACAGCTGATGTCGCATCCGCTATGCTTTATTTTTTGGGTTTTACAGTTGATTGATCACGGAGCACAGGGAGGCAAAGATTTCATCAATGGCCCCAATACCCGCTATGCTGTAAAATTTGTTTTGCGTTTTATAAAAATTAGCTACGGGAGCTGTTTTATTGTTGTACTCCATAATACGCTTGCGGATTACTTCCGGATTGGCATCATCCGGACGGCCCGAATCTTTGCCTCTTAACAATAAACGACGTTCCAACTCGTCATCATTCACTTCGAGGGCGATCATGGCCGAAATGGCTGATTTCTTGGTGTCGAGTAAGTGATCTAAAGCTTCGGCCTGCGCCACGGTACGAGGAAAACCGTCAAATATGAATCCTTTGGCATCCTTATTGGCATCGAGTTTATTGCTGATCATCCCGATCACGACTTCATCAGGTACCAAAACACCCTGATCCATCAATTTTTTAGCTTCCATTCCCAGAGAGGTCCCCTGAGCAATTTCACTTCTCAATAAATCACCAGTAGAAAGATGAATCAATTGATATTGATCAATTAATTTTTGAGATTGAGTCCCTTTTCCAGCACCTGGGGGGCCAAATAACACCAGATTAAGCATTTCTTTCTGAATCGTGTTTAAAATTTGAAGCCTTTTCGGTTGGTGATCGAAAAGGCTTGCATGTATTGTGGACCTGAAGGGAGTCGAACCCCTAACCTCCTGATCCGTAGTCAGGTGCTCTATCCAGTTAAGCTACAGGTCCTATTGATTTACGGACTGCAAAAATAGGAGTTCCACTCAAAAAAGCAAAGAATTTTGGTTTTTATTGATTTACAGCTTCACGAATCGCATTAAAATCGGGCAGATCGCCGGCCGACTCCAATACTTCGGCATAAACCACTTCGTGATTTTGGTCTAAAACAAAAGCAGCTCTTTTAGAAACCCCTTTCAAATTAAATACAAATTCATCGTAGCAGGCACCATAAGCCTTTGAAACTTCCTTGTTGAAATCCGAAAGCAGCGGGAACTGATAATTTTGATCTTCCTTAAACTTAGCAAGTGTGAAGGGTGAATCGACCGAAATAGCGATTACCTCTGCACCCAAACCTTCATAATAACCAAAAGTATCTCTCATGGTGCATAATTGAGTAGTACATACACCGGTAAAAGCCATGGGGAAGAAATGGATCACCAATTTCTTTCCGGCATAATCGCTCAAACTAACTTCTTTCAGTTCTGTACTAAATAATTTAAAATCAGGGGCCTTTTGGCCTTTATTAATGTTCGCCATTTTCTAAAATTTGATCAAATATAAATTAATGTGTAGTTGACTTGAGTTGTTTATCTAAAATTGACAATCCCTCTATAAATGAATGTGGTTGATAACCTAGCTCCCGAATACTTTTGTCGAGGATAAATCCGGTTTTGGATGGCCTTTTCGCACTTTGATTTAAACTTGCTGATGTGATTGGCTTGATCAAACTTTTATCCAGCTTCCAAAAATCGGCCACTTGTTCAACCAATTCCACCATGTTCATCATGTCCTTACCAGATGCGTTATAGATACCTTGCGCTTCTTTTTGAGCAGCCAACAGACAGCAGGCTGCCAGATCTTCGGCAAGGGTAGGCATGCGCCACTGGTCATTCACCACCGAAATACTTTCTCCCTTTTCAAGGGCGCCTTTCGCCCAAAGTACAATATTACTTCGGCTCATATCATTCACAATTCCATAAACAATGATGGTTCTGAGTATGGCCGCTCTGCATCCTGAAGCTTGTATCACTTGCTCTGCCTTAAGCTTCGATTGCCCGTAAAAACTCAAAGGATTAGGTTTGGCATCTTCCGCATAGGGACCATTTTCTCCATCGAAAATAAAATCCGTCGACAAATGAATGAGGTGAATATCGTATTGTTTACAGAGAGAAGAAATATTTTCAACTGCATCCACATTGAGCTGGGTGCAAGCCGCCTGATCATTTTCGCAAGCATCTACATTGGTCATGGCAGCGGTATGGATCATAACATCAGGTCTCAGCTTTTCAATTAATGCTGCCGTCTGACCTGGCTCACAAATATCTAAATCAAAGTATTGATAGCCCGATTTCGCAGGATGCCGATCGGGCCCTTTTGAAGTCGCCAGTAATTCTATGTCGGAATTCAAAAGAGCCAAATCGGTAATTTTTTGTCCCAATAGGCCATTACTTCCGGTAACCATGATCCTTTTCATGCTTCAAAAGAGCAGAAATTTGTCGGATCATACAAGGCCGGAAGCCTTTTTGAGCTATCTGCGGTCTTTGAAACGATTGGTATCCTTGTCCATCGGACCTTTTCCAGATTTGCGGGTGAGTGCCAAAACTAAAACAACCGCGATGATGATGATGACAAACCAAATCCAGCCCTGATCGTACCAGGCACCTGTTTCATTCTGCGTTGTAGAACGCTCGCCCGTAGTGGTGGTATCCTGCGACCAAACCGCTAACGAACAGAACAATGTAAAGACTAAAGCAATAACCCTTGGCCATGCTTTTTTTAACTGATGTAATAGTTTCATTCCATTTATTGTTTTCTATCCATCATTAAACACCTCAGAAAGAATTAAGTTCTACGATTTTTTTACACGGATTTTTATTGAAAAAATTAATGATCTTCTATTATTTTTCAGCGATAAAGTGTATTTTTGCAGACCGAAAAAAGACAGCATTAAAGAGCTGCGTTTTTTGAAGGTTAAAAATCAAAATATACTGTAATTATATGCCAAACACAGGAAAAATAGCCCAAATTATCGGTCCGGTTGTAGACGTAAGTTTTGCGAACAATGCACAATTGCCAAAAATTTACGATGCATTGGAGATTAAAAAAGAAAACGGACAGAAAATTGTTCTGGAAGTTCAGCAACATTTAGGTGAAGACCGCGTTCGTGCCATTGCGATGGACTCAACCGACGGTTTAGTTCGCGGAATGGACGTCATCGATACCGGTGCACCAATTAAAATGCCAGTTGGCGATAAAATTAAAGGCCGTTTATTCAACGTAGTTGGCGAAGCCATTGATGGTATCGATCAGGTTGACAATGCGGGTGGTTATCCTATCCACAATACCCCTCCTAAATTCGACGAGTTATCAACCGAAACCGAAGTGCTTTACACCGGGATCAAGGTAATTGACCTCCTCGAGCCTTATGCAAAAGGTGGTAAAATCGGTTTGTTTGGTGGTGCGGGTGTAGGTAAAACCGTATTGATCATGGAGTTGGTAAACAACATCGCGAAAGCTTATGCCGGTTTATCTGTGTTTGCCGGTGTAGGTGAGCGTACCCGTGAAGGAAACGACTTGTTACGTGAGTTCATCGAATCAGGCGTAATTAATTACGGTGATGAATTCTTACACTCTATGGAAAAAGGCGGATGGGATTTGAGCAAAGTAGATAAAGAGAAATTAAAAGATTCTAAGGCAACATTGGTTTTCGGGCAGATGAACGAGCCTCCAGGTGCACGTGCACGTGTGGCCTTATCTGGGTTGACCGTTGCAGAATATTTCCGTGATGGCGAAGGCGACGGACAAGGAAAAGACATCCTGTTCTTCGTAGACAACATCTTCCGTTTCACCCAGGCAGGTTCTGAAGTATCGGCATTATTAGGTCGTATGCCTTCTGCAGTAGGTTACCAGCCAACATTGGCTACCGAGATGGGCTTGATGCAGGAGCGTATTACTTCTACCAAGAAAGGCTCCATCACTTCGGTACAAGCGGTTTACGTACCTGCGGATGACTTGACCGACCCTGCTCCAGCGACAACTTTCGCCCACTTGGATGCGACTACCGTATTGTCTCGTAAAATTGCCGAGTTGGGTATCTATCCTGCGGTAGATCCTCTGGATTCTACTTCACGTATCTTGAGTCCGGCAGTTTTGGGTGATGAGCATTACGGAACCGCTCAGCGTGTGAAAGAAATCCTGCAACGTTACAAAGAATTACAAGATATCATTGCCATTTTAGGTATGGACGAGTTATCTGAAGAAGATAAATTGGTAGTATCACGTGCACGTCGTGTACAGCGTTTCTTATCACAGCCATTCCACGTAGCCGAGCAATTTACCGGCTTAAAAGGAGTACTGGTTGACATTAAGGATACCATCAAAGGCTTCAACATGATCATGGATGGCGAAGTAGATGAATATCCTGAAGCAGCCTTCAACCTGGTGGGTACCATTGAAGATGCTATTGAAAAAGGTAAGAAATTATTGGCCGAAGCTGCCGCGTAAATAGTACCGAGTAATGAGTATTGAGTAGTGCACTCACTTTAAATTTTTCAATACTCAATACTTAATGCTAAAGACTATCTAAAGATGAAATTAGAAATCTACACCCCCGACCAGACGGTATTTGAAGGAGAAATTAACTCAGTAACTGTACCAGGCACCTCGGGTGCTTTCGAAGTACTGAAAGACCACGCTCCCATCATTTCTACATTGGAAAGCGGGAAATTAATTGTACGCACAGCAGATAAGCAAGCCAATACCTACCAAATTAAAGGTGGTGTAGTAGAGGTAATGCAGAATAAAGTAATTGTATTGGCCGACGGCCTCGTTCAATAATCAGAATTGTTAACTCATTAAAAAGCCTCATCGATTTTCGAAGAGGCTTTTTTGGTTATTGTCATTTTGAGCGAAGCGAAAAACTTAATATGAAGATTCTTTGCTGTGCTAAGGATAACAAATTCATTTTGTTACTACTCTGTAATTGTTAAATTGTAGCCATATCTCATCTCCAGTCTTAAATTGGCCAGTAGGGGTATTGAGCGTAAGGCTATGATCTCCTACTTTTACATCCAATTCATCAATATTTAACTGATACCGCACCCGGCGTACCACCGCCGGAATACCTGCATCAGTGATAGCGATTTCATAGGGGTAGACCGCCAGGCATTCATCCGGTTTCAAATTTAACCCCAGCCAAGATTCAGCTTGCGCCGGAGGAATGATATTGGCTTCGCCCAAGAGCGAAGCGACATAAGCGTTGACCGGTTGTTTAATAATTTCCTTCGGGTGCCCTTGCTGCAATATTCGCCCCTGACGGATGAGTATCAATTGATCGGCTAGAGATAAGCCATCAAAAGGATCGTGTGAAACCAAAATCATGGTGATACCTAGATGAGTGCACAAGCGTTTCAAGTCGGCACGCAATTGCTTGCGCATCATCACATCCACCTGACTAAATGGCTCATCCAGCAATAAAACCTCCGGTTCGGTTACCAAAGCTCGGGCAATGGCCACCCGCTGCTGTTCCCCGCCACTCAGATCGGCGGCACGACGATCGGCTAAATGATCGATTCGCAAAAACTCCATGGTTTCTAAGGTCTTTTGCTTCTTGGCATCCAGATCGGTATTAGAGAGCATGGCCGCGATGTTATCGTACACCTTGGCATAGGTGTTCAGGTTAAAATCCTGAGCGATCAGCTTCATACATTCATGGCCCGGAATCAACTTCTCTTGCGGACCAAATACCCGGCTTCCCTTAAAATCCACCTTGCCGATATCTGGGCTCAATAAACCGTATATCAATTTGAGCAAGGTGCTTTTCCCCGAACCACTCTCTCCTACAATAGCCACGAAAGCACCTTTGTTAATTTGGAGATCGATTTCAAAAACCCCTGCCGATGTGGAGCCGGGATATGATTTGCTAAGTTGTTGAATGGATAAAAAAGCCTCAGACATTTGGCCAAATATAAACAAAAACCCTGCCCGCAGATGCAGACAGGGTTTGTACAGAGGTAAACGTTATCACCAATTAAAATCCCCAGGTTAAACCAAAAGAGATATTTCTAAAGTCTGTAGGACCTTGGTCTTTTGCAAAAACATCATTAAAATAATATTTGGCAAAAATACCGGTATTCTGATAAGCTAAACGTAGGTGAGCACCATAACGGAAAGGATTGAAATTGTAATCGTCTTTAGATTTCTCTTTTCCTCTTTCCTCACTAATTTGCTTCACTTTACCATTCAGCAAGAAACCCAGCTCCGGACCGGCCACCACCCGAAAATATTTTCCTTTTTGAACCGGGGTATTAAATTCGAAACCGATAGGGATACGTAGGTAGCGGCTGCTGAAACGGTTCTTGCTAAATTCTACATTATCGGGAGTAGCCGTTAGCTGTGGCTGATCTTTTTGTATGGTAATATTTTGTTTCAAGCGGATGTGGTTCCAGTCTAAACCTGCCGAAATAAAGAATGCAAATCTATTGCCCGACTTGTATTTCATTTCAAAAAAATCAAACCCAACATTAGTGGTTTTAGCTGGCTCAAATTCAAGGAAGCTGTTTGCCGGCGACAAAGTAAAACTACCATTATCTACATAGCGGCTAAAGCCCAGATCAAAATGATCGAACACAAAGCTTAAACTTACCGTGTGTTTGTTTTTGGGAGTTTCTTTAACCACAGTAGTTTTGTTATCATTTGTATTGATCTTTAAATTACCGATCTTAATAAACGTGGTGGCTTTTTTACTCGATTTTGTTTTGATGGTATCGGTGCTTACGATCACCAACGTATCGATCACTTTTTTATCTTGTGCCGATGCATTAATGATTAATAAAGTACAGAGTGCGAACGTAAAGAATTGTTTCATGTTTTTGGTTTATTTATTTGATGTTTTATTTTTCAGTTTAATGAGTCCCAGATTCAATCCGGTAATGTGTAATCCTTCACCTGCATCCTCAGAAACTTCGATCAGTTTATCTGCTCTTGGGTCAACTTGACTGAGTACAAAGTTGACCAGCTTTCCTAAACCTTTCTTTTGTTTAGGTGCAAAGCTATCAGCTGAATCTTCAGGATCATTCATTACAGCGCTAGTGTTTGCAGCAATGTCCATATCCGGCATGGGCGATGCAACCACGGCTTCAGCGACTACAGGAGTAGAAGCGGCAGGCTGTAAATTGAGCTCTTTTTGAGCAGCTGGCACATCAGCTGAAGAAGAAACTACTACCATTAACTCATTACTTGAATCGAGCCGATCTTCATAACGAACAGAATTAGGAACTACCTTTTTATCAATTTGTACAATTGCTGGATTTTTAAAATTCTCCTGTTTAGCCGATGCAGTTTCGGCAGCAGGTAAATTGATTATTGGAGCTTTCGCAAGAATCATTTCCTCTGGCTCCTGCTTCGGCCAAAGTAGTACCGATGCAAAAATAACTACACAAGCTGCTGCCAGCCAAGCGTAGGGTAAACGTTTCCTATCAGGACGATCTAAACCGACAGCAATTTGCTCCCAAACGGCTGGTGAAGGTTCCTCGCTGAACTCCCTGAACTTGTCACGTAAAGAGCGATCGAATGCTTTATCTAACTTTTCTTGCATGATCTTTTTCCTCCAATTCTTTAATTTTTTCTTTTAGTAAGGCTCTGGCCCTTGATAACTGCGATTTAGAACCACTTTCACTAATTCCCAATTCATCGGCAATCTCCCTGTGAGAATAACCTTCTATGGCATACAGGTTAAAAACCATCCGATAGCCATTAGGTAATTCTTGTATCATTTTAAGTAAGTCTTGCAGTTCCAAACCATTCCAATCAGTTTGACTTAGCTCCTCGTTCACATCATCCAACGAAATCGCGGTTAGGGTTCTCAAATTTTTCCGGTAAGCCTCAATGGCGGTATTTACCATAATTCTTCTCACCCAACCTTCGAAAGAACCCTCCATCCTAAAATCAGCCAACCTTTGAAACATCCTGATGAAGCCTGTTTGGAGGATGTCCTCTGCATCTGCCCGATCGGCAGCATAACGCAGGCAAATCCCCATCATTTTGGGTGCTAAAGCCCGATATAAACTCTCCTGCGCATGTCTGTCCCCTTTTTTACATCCCTCCAGTAAGTATTCAATCGTAAAAGTTTGTTTCAATTCGTACTCGTTTTAGGAAAGATGCAATATTTAGGACAATGGTTGCATCATGGAAGAAAAAAAAGAAAATTATTGAGAACGCTGGCGGTAGTATTTGTAGATTTTTACCACAGACATGATGAGGATACTAAATAAGATGAGGCCGATTAAGCCATAAATCCAGTCGATGGCACTTTTTAGGACCACCGTAAATACAATGGCAACCAAAAAGATGGTGGCCACCTCGTTCCATATACGAAGCTGGGTGGAACTCAAAGAAAAATCACCTCTTCTTAATTGATGCATTATTCGCTGGCATAAAAAATGATAAACAAGCAAACCCAGCACAAAACCCAATTTCACCAACATCCAGTCCATCTCTAATAAAGCCGGATTAAGGTAGATCATACCCAAGCCTGCTAAAACAGCCAAGACCATAGCAGGTGTAGTGATGATATTCCATAGCTTCGATTCCATTAGCTCAAACTGGCGCTGTAAAATTTGGCGCTCTGCTTCCGGACGCTCATTCGCTTCGGTGTGGTAAATGAACAAACGGACGATATAAAAAAGTCCGGCCATCCAGCTGACCACAAAAATTAGGTGTAAGGATTTGAAATAGAGGTAAGTCATTAATACCGGAATTCTTTGATCACTTCGACCGCGTATTTTACATTGTCAAAAGGTATATCGGGCATAATCCCATGACCTAAGTTAAAGATAAATCCATCTTCACCACGCATGCGTTCAAATAAACGATGGATGCGTTCTTTGATCACAGTTTTATCGGCATACAAAATATGTGGATCAAGGTTACCCTGCACTGCAATGCCTTTGGGTAGGCGATGCTTCATATCTTTCAGGTCAACGTTCCAGTCGATAGAGATCACATCTGGCTTGGCTTCGGCCATTAATGGCGCAAAAACCGAGCTTCCTTTACAAAAAGAAATAACAGGAATGTCTTTTCGATTCAAACCGGCAATAATTTGTTGAATGTACTGATGTGAAAATTCACGATAGTCATCCCAAGCCAAAGCCTGAGCCCAGCTGTCAAAAATTTGCACAGCGTTCACACCGGCCGCAATTTGTAAGTTCAGATAGTCGGTGGTCACTTTGGCAATTTTAGCCAATAACTGATGCGCCAGTTCCGGCTGGTTGTGCAACATGAGTTTGGTCAGCTTAAAATCTTTAGAAGAGCCTCCTTCTACGAGGTAACTCATTACGGTGAAAGGAGCACCGGCAAAGCCGATCAATGGAATTTTTCCGTTTAAACGCTGCTGAATTACCTTTATCGCGTCAGCCACGTATTGTAAACGATCCTGCACATCGATTTCCAAAGCACCCACATCTGCAGCTGTGCGTACCGGATTGGCAAACTTCGGACCGACTCCCTGATTGAAGCTCAAATCGCCTCCCATGGCCTCACCCGTTACTAAAATATCAGAAAACAAAATGGCTGCATCGATATCCAGCAAATCAACCGGAAGCATGGTAACATCTGCAGCAATCTCCGGCGTTTTACACATTTCCAGAAACGAATACTTGTTCTTGATCTCCCAGTATTGTGGCATAAAGCGCCCAGCCTGACGCATCATCCAAACAGGTGGACGTTCTGTTTTTTGTGAAAATGCAGATTTAATGAATAAAGATGTTGCGATAGCTTGCTGACTCACGATTGTTTTGGTATTTCTTGTTCTATTTTTTGGATGATACTTTTTACCCTGGAGGAAATATTGAGTGCCTTGGCTTTTTCGATGTAAGCTACCGAGCGTTCAAATTCTTTTTTACGAAGACAAATATTAGCTAGGTGTACCCAAACCAGGGCTTTGTCATTTTGATTACGCAGAGGGAATTGAGTAGCCATTTGAAAATGACGCTCCGCCTTATCAAAATTCTGACGGTGCAATTCAATATTGCCGTAAATAAATTCATAAAAACCCCGACGGTGGCGGTTAAGTCTTTCCGGATCTTCAATTTCCAACAAAAGCTCCTCGGCCTTATCGTAATTTTTATGGTGGAACTCCTTGGCTGCCATCACCACGGTACCTTCAGAAAAATAACCCCAAATCAGAAAGATGATACCAAAAGCAATGACCGCCGAAACCTCATATACTTCTTCATATACGGTCCAGGCAAGTAACACGGCGGCTACAGCAATTACAATAAAGCGAGCTCGTCTGGTAAACATTATTTATCGATGAATTTATATCCTACTCCACGTATAGAATGGAAATAGGTTGGATTTTTTTGATCTGGTTCAAAATATTTTCTGAAAGTCAGTATAAAGTTGTCGATGGTTCTGGTCGATGGATAAACATCATAATTCCATACGGTTTCTAAAATCTGCTCACGCGATACGGCCTCATTTTTACGCTCTATGAGTAACTTCAAGAGCATGGTCTCCTTTTTAGTTAAAGGAGTAATCTGACCATCGTCCTGTTTCAGCTCGAAAGAGTTGAAATAAATGGTTTTATCACCAATTCGGTAGGAATTGAGCTCCTTTAAATCTTCTCCTTTTAGACTGCGTTTCACCAAAATACCCACACGTAAAATCAATTCCTCCAAATTAAAAGGTTTCACCAGGTAATCATCTGCACCCTTTTTCAAACCAGTAATCCGGTCTTCGCTGGTATTTTTGGCAGTAAGGAACATAATAGGGGTTTCCGTATTTTCCAAACGAATGGTTTCAGCCACCTGAAAACCATCAATTTCTGGCAACATCACATCAAGGATCACCAAATTAAAGCGTTCCTCCTTAAAAATTTTAAGTGCCTTTTTACCATTAGTGGCGGTAGATACCTTGTATCCCTCCAATTCGAGGTTTAGTTTAATGGCTTCGAGTAAATGTTCCTCGTCTTCTACAAGTAAAATGCGTTGTTTAGTTCCCATGGGTCTGTTTAAATGTGATTTCAAATTTGGTTCCTACAGGCAGGTTATCGCTAACTTCCACCTGTGCCTGGTGCATTTCTAGCACCTTTTTAACAATATACAATCCCAATCCGGTACCCTTGGTTTGGCGAGTATCTTCATTACCTATGCGGTAAAATTTTTCAAAAATACGGGTTTTCTCTCCATCTGGTATCCCCGGTCCATGATCGGCCACTTCCAGCAAGATCTGATCACCCTTGGGCACCAGACTTACCAATACTTCTGCACAAGCTGGCGAATATTTGATGGCATTCTCAATTAAATTGGAAATAACAGAAGTGATGGCAATTTGATCGCCTTTAACAAAAAGATTCGGCGTAACACAGGCTTTGATGGTTTGCGAACTACAGGAATGGATCTGCAATCGGTCAACCACTTTAGTGAGTAGTTCAGAAAAGTTAAATTCAGTTTGAGGAAAAGTATAAGAACGGTTCTCGATTTTCGAAGCCAACAACATGTTCTCTACCAAATCATCTAAACGCTCAATATCTTTTAAAGAATTGTTAATGAAAGATTTTCTTTGCTCCTCATCCAATTCACGCTTTAAGATGGTTTGCAAATAAAGCTTGATAGAGGCTAACGGGGATTTCAGCTCGTGTGTAACCGATAAAAGAAAGTTCTTTTGTTGGTGGTGCAATTTTTCTTTTCTGCTCAGCGTTTTGTGCATCTGAAAAATTCCCAAAATCACGAGAAATAAAAAAACGGCTCCTTCGCCCAATACCATCGCTCTCCGGTCTGGTTCTGCCTTGATCAACAGAAAACCCCACCAGGCCATCTCTGCAAAGACGTAGAGCGTTATGATATAAAAAAGGATGAAGGCCTTGCGCATGCTTTATTTTTTAAACACAATGTCTAAACACTCAAAGATAGCTCTTTTCGCCTTCTCCAAGTCAGTTTTAGAATGAGCGGCAGATACGAAACCAACTTCGTAACCAGATGGACCCAAATAAATACCACGATTTAAGAGCTCACGGTGCATGACCCTGAACTTATCCATACTTTTCGGATCAATTGCCTCGGCAGTTTGAATGCACTGTTCGGTAAATGCGAACCAAAAAATAGAACCCACGCTAAATACCATGAACGGGTAATTATGGGTATCGGCATAGCGCTGTATAGCTGCAACAAACTCAGCAGTCTTCGCGTTCAGTTCTTTATAAAAACCAGGTTTAGCCAATTCAGTGAGCTGTGCAATACCGGCCGCCATGGCTACCGGATTACCCGATAAAGTTCCTGCCTGATAAATCGCTCCATCTGGAGAGATCTGACTCATGATTTCGGCAGAGGCCCCATAAGCACCAACCGGCAAACCGCCACCAATAATTTTTCCATAGGTGAGGATATCTGGCTGCACTTGGTAGTATCCGGCTGCCCCCTCAAAACCAATCCGGAAACCGGTGATCACCTCGTCAAAAATGAGCAAAGACTTATTTTTCGTGCAAATTTCACGTAAGAATTCAACAAACTTTTTGTCCTGAATCAATAAACCATTGTTTGCAGGTACCCCCTCAATGATCACAGCCGCTATTTGATTTTTGAATTGCTTAAAGGCTTCTTTTACAGCTTTCTCATCATTTAAAGGAACCACGATGGTTTCTTCAGCAAAAGATTTAGGAATTCCGGCTGATGAAGTTTCGCCAAAGGTGACCAGGCCCGAACCTGCTTTTACCAACAGGGCATCTACGTGACCATGGTAACAACCTTCAAACTTCAGGATTTTATCACGCTTGGTATAACCACGGGCCAAACGGATGGCAGACATTACGGCCTCGGTACCCGAACTCACAAAGCGGATCTTTTCGAGGTAACGATTGTGCTTGATGATCAGCTCGGCCAATTCGTTTTCAAGGGCAGTAGGAGCCCCGAAACTCATCCCGTTTTGCATCACCTCCACCACTTTCTCACGAATTGTAGGATGATTATGTCCCAGAATCAAGGGTCCCCACGAACAACAAAAATCTATGAATTGATTACCATCTGCATCCCATAAATGACAGCCATCGCCTTTCTCAATAAAAAGCGGTGTACCGTAAACGGATTTAAATGCCCTTACCGGACTATTCACTCCACCGGGGAAATATTGTTTCGCTTTTTCATACAATTCGGCAGAGCGTACCCGGCTAATATCTTGCTTCTCTACATGAAAAACAGGAGCCTCAGTAGCATCAGATTTACTCGAAAAAAGCTTTTTGATAAAATTAGTCATGATTTTCTTTCAAAATTCCTTACATCCACTTGTTCTCCAGAATTTCCCGGGCATGGTAACTAATGATGATATTAGCTCCTGCACGGGTGAAGGCATACATATTCTCCATGGTCACCTTTTGCTCATCAATCCATCCTGCCTGGGCGGCGGCCTTCACCATCGAATACTCACCTGAAACATTGTAACAAGCCACCGGCAAATTACTTTGTTGCTTTAATTGTTGAATCACATCCAGGTAGGCCAATGCTGGCTTCACCATCAAAATATCGGCACCCTCTTCTTCATCCAAAAATGCTTCACGCATCATTTCATTCGGATTGCGAAAGTCCATCTGGTAAGCTTTACGATCGCCCTTGTTAGGAGCAGAGTCGGCAGCCTCACGGAAAGGACCATAATAAGCCGATGCGAACTTAATGCTATAACTCATGATGGCAGTGTGGATGAACTGATTGGCATCCAATTTTTCGCGAATGGCACCTACACGGCCGTCCATCATATCTGAAGGCGCTACCATATCGGCACCTGCCTGAGCATGACTGAGGGCCATTTTAGCCAATACAGAAACCGTTTCGTCATTCTGTACCAGCTCATCCTTCAAAATACCACAATGTCCGTGAGTGGTATAGGCACAGGCACAAACATCTGTAATTACATAAATATCGTTTCCAAACGCTTTTTTCAATTCCCTCACCGCATTGGCCACCAACGAACCATCGTGATAACAAGAACTGGCATCTTCGGTCTTTTGCTCACCAACGCCAAATAAAAGCACCTTGTTCAGGCCCAGTTTCAAACCAGCCTCTACGTCTTTTACCAAGGTATCGCCCGAAAAATGAGAGATACCCGGCATGGCATCAATGTTGTTTTGAACGCCTTTACCCGGAACAACGAAATAAGGATAAACAAACATATCTTTCGATAAGCGTGTTTCGGCTACCATTTCCCTTACAATAGGGTTTTTTCTTAATCTTCTGGGGCGATTGATCATCTATTAAAAGCTTAATCCGAACACTGCTTCAGCCAAACCAATTTCATCTGGCGAATAGGGTAAGGTATAATTTACATTCATTTCATCGAACTTTTTGCCGGTAGATTTTCCGATACAGATTACTTGCTGTCCGGGTTCGAGCAGGTTGTTGGCAAAATAGGCATCCACGTTCGAAGGACTGGTAAAAATCAACACCTCTGCCAAGGATGGAGCTACATTTTCCTCCATTTCCGTTTCATAAACCGGCAGATCGATCACTTTGGTTTCTTTATTAAGTGCTTGCTGAATTGTTCGCAACGAATCTTTTGCACCTGGGAACAAGATTGTGCGGCCATTGGCAAGCTTGGCAAATGCCTTGGCAATATCTGTCGTATCAATCCCATCTTCCTCTCCGTTAAAATCGGGCACGTGACCAAAACGCCTCAACATTTCTTCAGAAGCTCGACCGATGACCCCAAACTTAACATGTTTAGGCAACTGCGGTTCCAGCTGGAAAAAATATTCAATCCCATTTTTACTGCTGAAAAAGATCCAATCAAGCCGTTTTAAAATAAAAGGATCCAATTTGTTGATCACAGGAAAAATCTTGATCAAAGAACGGTCTTCTATTTGAACACCATGCTTTTGCATGGCCTTACGGAAATAAGATTGCTCGGGCAATGCTCTGCTGATAAAAACATTGGCAGGAAATTTTCTATCAGCATTGAATTTGGAAACAATTTCTTCTGCCAGGCCTTTGGTACTCGAAGTACTCATGTGCAAACGATCAGGGAAATCTTCCCCATCGGCGGCTTTAGATACCCAAACCTCATATTTCCCATCTTCCTTTCGGCAATAGCAGCCCAATGGCATGTGGCATCCGCCTTCAAAAAGCTGCAACACCTTACGTTCCACTCCAATTTCTCTAGCTACATCGGCATGATGTAAAGCTTTCAATAACTCAGCCAATTGCTCATCATCCTCTCTAATCTGGATGGCTAATACTCCCTGTGCAGGTGCCGGAATAAATTCCATCGGCTCCAGTTCCTCCACATAAAACTCCGAGAGATCGATACCCAAACGTTCCACACCTGCTTTGGCAATCATGATCGCGTCGTAGTCCTCATCACGTAATTTCTGAATACGAGTGGGTACATTGCCACGCAGATCTTCAATCTCCAAATCGGGCCGAACAGCCAGTAATTGCGCCTTGCGTCTGTTAGATGAGGTGCCCACCATACCGCCAAACTTTACAGAAAGTTTCTGCTGCACATCCACACAATCTTTCAATATCAATAACAGTTCTGAAGGATCCTCACGCTCCGATACCGCAGCGATGCTTAAACCCGGCGGATGGGTGGTGGGTAAATCTTTATGGGAATGAACAGCCAAATCAATACTGCCGTTCAGCAACTCTTCTTCCAACTCTTTGGTAAAAAAACCCTTACCTTCTAATTTGTCTAAACGTAGGTTAAGGATGGTATCTCCCTGCGTTTTGATAATTTTCAGCTCAGCCGCAATACCCAGTTTTTCTAATTCCCCTTTTACAAAATTAGCCTGCCATAAAGCAAGCTCCGAACCCCGGGTTCCAATGATCAAGGGTAATCTGTGTGAAAAGGTTGAACTGGAGGAAGACATGAAAAATAAAATATGTTGAAGTTAAAAAACAAATTCCTCTGTCAAAAGGAATATCAGCTATTGTCGACCAGAATTTCTTTAGCCATCACCATAGGAACGCTGATATATTTCTTTTCCATATAGGCAATCACCTTTTCCAGCACTTCTCGGGAGTTTTCATCTAAGCTCTGTAGCTCTTCGTAAAAAATACAGCTCAGTGCCGTTTCTTTAATCTCTTTGATCTGCTCAGGCACCTTGCGCATGGCTACTTCAATGCGTCTTTGTTTCAGAATGGAACGAAATTCTATCAAATGATCTTCAATGATCTTTTCTGCGTGAACCAATTCATCATAACGTCCCTGCTTGTTTTTTTCTGCTAAATCTTGCAAGCCAAAAACCTCAATGAAATGCACAGGATAATTGTTTACCACATCCGGATGGGTATCATTAGGCACAGCCAAATCAACAATCACTTTCTTACCTTCTTCACCATTCAAAAGAGACTGATAGAGCTCCGGGGTTAAAATCGGTTCGGTTGAACTGGTACAAGTGATCAGGATATCGAATCCCTTCTTATAATTCATCAGTTCATCTAAAGCATATGCTTCGCCATTCAATTCATTAGCCAGCGTTTGTGCTTTGGCTAAAGTGCGGTTAAACACCACAAAATTGGAATATTTATGCTTCTGCAGGTATTTAGAGAAATTGGTATTGGTATCGCCGGCACCGATAATGATGATGCGTGCATTGGTAAACGCATTGGCTTCTCTCAGCTTGCGATATGCCAATGAAACCACCGAAATGGGATGATGAGCAATTTGAGTATGAGTGTAAACCGCCTTTGCTGTTTTCACTACCTGATCCATCACCAAACGAAGATAATCGCCTGTGAACCCTCTTTTTTTACACTTTTCGTATGATTGACGCAACTGCGCCAGGATCTCTTTTTCACCAACCACCAAGCTTTCCAAAGAACAAGATACCCTCAGCAAGTGGTTGAGCGCATCAATATCTTCATAAACTGCACACATGCCCAGCAAGTCTTTTAACTCGGCAGCGTTGGCATGAGGGTTGAGCAACTGAACAAAGTTCTGAACAAATACAGGATTGATGAGTTCGGCATGCGTAAAAATAAACTCCACACGATTACAGGTACCAAGGTAAATGATCTCCCCGATGCCCAGCTGTCCTTTCAATTGATGCAGAACTTGGTCAAGTGCCTCATCGGCAATAACCAAGCCGCCCAAATTCTTCAGATCAACTTGTTTGTGAGTAAATGCAACTACTTTTAAATTCTTCAACGATAAATCCTGTTCGAAATAACAGCTGCAAATGTAAAAAACTGCCAAAGAGCCACTGTCACCTCTTTGTCAAACGGGCCAATTTAGAATGGATTTAAATTGAGTTTAAATGGTCAAGAACTTGGTTTTTTGACAAAAATCGGACGCAGATGACCTGAATACCTAACTGATAAATTCAATAATAGCACTAATACACTCAGTTGCAGTAATTTGTAAAGGAATTGAATAATTCTCGGCTAAGATTCGAATGATTTTTAAAAGAACATCCAATTAAATCGAAGGCTCTATCCAATTCCCGTCTTCGCGGATAATATCGATGAGCTCATTCAGGGCACTTTCTGTATTCACGTTCTTTTTGACCACCTCTTTACCACGATATAGCGTAATTTTTCCTGGGCCGGTTCCTACATAGCCATAGTCGGCATCGGCCATTTCACCCGGACCATTCACAATACAGCCCATGATTCCAATTTTAATCCCCTTTAAATGATCGGTACGGCTGCGGATCATTTGAGTAGTCTCCTGCAGATCGAACAAAGTTCTGCCACAACTCGGGCAAGAAATATATTCCGTTTTAGAAATCCGTGAACGGGTGGCCTGTAAAATACCAAATGAAGTACTCAACAACAGTTTAGTACCAATTTCTGGAGCCTGTAGCCAAACACCGTCGCCAAAGCCATCCAATAAAAGTGCACCGGCATCGGTGGCTGCATACAACTGGAATTGATTTTCAGTTATTCCAGTGTAATCTCTTTTTATGATTACCGGAACATCCAGACCCATATTTTCTAACTGGAAGAAAAACTGACGTTGCTCCTGCATACCATACTCCGTTCCGGTCTCCAATACAAAAACAAGGGTTTTATCCAGTGGAATACGGTCAAAATCTGCTGTTGCTAAATCAGATAAACGAAGCTTAACCAGGTTCAGCGAGGGGCATTTTTTATCTGCCTGCAAATATTCAGAAAGTTGATATAAAGGATGACAATTAGTAGCGTTTTTTAGGCTTTTCCAGGTAGCATAATTATACAACTGCTTCAAATTACCTGGAAAGGTGAAAGAAGGCAATTCGTCGGCCAAATAGGCAAAATCGATCGATTGCTCCCCCATGCTGTACTTATCCAATACGGGAGAATACAGATAACCGGCCTCAGTGAGTACCGCCGGGTCTTTCAGATTTTGATGCGAAAGATCAATGATCACCCTCGGGACCTGATGTCCACCAATAAAGGTATTCAGTTCGGCACTCGCTCTTTTTTGGTAAGTATACGGAGAAAAAGAAGCGGGTAAAATGATCTTTTCAGAACTGGCAGCTATGGGAGTTCTAGAGGAATAACGCTCCACCAGGTCACGGGCCACCGGAATTTCAAACTCAGGATCTTCAGTTAGCGACACACGAACCGTATCGCCCAAACCATCCTCCAGCAAGGCCCCAATACCCACCGCCGATTTGATACGGCCATCCTCCCCGTCACCCGCTTCGGTTACACCCAAATGCAAAGGATAGTTCATCCCCTCTTTGGCCATGGTCTCCACCAATAAACGGTAGGCTTGTACCATCACCTGCGGATTACTCGCCTTCATCGAAATCACCAAATTATGGTAATTCAGATCTTCACAAATGCGTATAAATTCCATAGCCGACTCTACCATGCCCAACGGCGTATCGCCAAACTGACTCATGATCCGGTCAGACAAAGAACCATGATTGGTACCAATCCGCATGGCGGTACCATATTCTTTACAAATCTTAACTAAAGGAGCGAATTTTTGGTAAATGCGTTCAAGTTCAGCCTGATAGGTGGCCGGCGTATAATCAATATTCTCAAACTTCTTTTTATCCGCGTAATTACCCGGATTGATGCGAACCTTCTCTACCAAACGAGCCGCAAGCTCGGCAGCATTGGGGGTGAAATGTATATCGGCAACCAGCGGTGTATGGTAACCACGTTTGGCCAATTCCTTTTTAATTTCAGCCAGATTTTGCGCCTCTTTCATACTGGGAGCAGTAATACGCACCAGTTCACAACCCGCCTCGATCATCCGGATACTCTGTGCCACCGTACCTGCCGTATCCATAGTGTCGGTAGTGGTCATACTCTGAATACGAATGGGATGATGAGCCCCCATTTCCAAATCACCAATACGTACTTCACGACTCAGGTAACGTGTATATCCGGTCATAGATGCACAGTAAATACCAGGTAACACAGAAGGGCTGTCGGATTTCATATCGAACAAAAATAGAAAAATTTCATTTGTAGGGTGTGAGTTGAACGTTGTAGCTGAGGAATGAGGATGATGAGCTTGAATTTTTGACTTAGCACTTACAAGCGAGAACCTCTAACTCATAAAAGTCTTTCTTTTACCACCAACGTACCGGCCATTTTATCATGCAGGCATTGCTGCTTGCGGTCAAAAAAACCCATTATGTAACCAATACCCAGCGTTAGGGCACTTATCCACTTGCACAAATTGCGCAAGATAGATTTTGACAAACTCAGTCGCTGGCCCGATTCATCACACACCTTGAGCCCTAGCAAACGTTTACCCAGACTGGCCTGTTGGCTGGAGGCTTCCATCACGGTTACATAGACAGAACGGAATAAAGGAATAAGTACAATGCTGGCAAATGGAATGATGATCTTTAGCTTCTGGTCATCTATCAGAAAATAAATGATAAACAAGGATAGCCCCACATAAATTGCCCAAATTAGGAGGTAATCAATTAACCAGGCCACCAAACGAACATCTAGCGTGGCAAAATACTGAGGCTGAATCAGCTCTTTTTTAAAACCCAATAATTCACGCAATTCGGAAAGTTCATGCGCTTCTTTATAATCATCCAGCTCCGGCGTTTTTACAAAAGTGCCGGGCTGAATGTTCATCAGTTTTAACTCTTCAATAGAAAATGGGCCCTGAGGTTTTCCCTCAATCACCACCAGATACGTTTTCAAATTAATAACGGCTCACTTCAAAATCAGACAAGCCGCCTTTCATTTGTATGATGATTTTTTTGGCAGCAGAATTAAAATTAGCGGTAGTATAAGAACCATCGGCCTGCTTGGTAAAACCCTCAAAATCTTTTCCGGTCAGGCCACCCTTTACCACAATTTGGCAGCCCGCATCTTCGGGTACCGACAATTTCACTTCGGCCATTCCGGCTTTCACCTCTACTTGGGTCTGATTAACCGGCATGCCCAGTTTCACATCAAAAGCCGCTGCGCCCCCTTTAATGTGCAGGCTTGCCACTTTAAAAGCCGAAAGATCAAAATCAGTTTCACCGGCCCCCAATTCAACATGGATGTCCCAAATCGGATTCGGATTCAAACGCAGGTCTACCTTATTGGCATCCAATTCATCTAATTGAAGATCCTTGTTTTTACTTTTCATCCTAAAGTTCAGTACCTCCACCGAATCGCGACTGATTTTTTCCAAACTATATTGACCAAAACTGCGTTTCACCTCCGCTTCAAATAATTGCTCGCTGGTCTCATTTAATTGATACTGAGTGGCACCGCCTTTAATATTCAGTTCGGCCCGCTCAATACCTACACGATAGGCCTCTGAGAAATAACTTACTTCCCCTACTCCAATGGGTTCCTCCTGCTCGGCATCCCCTATAAAAATATCACCCGACTGCTCTCTATTAATACCCATATAACCTATAAAAGCCAAAATCAAACAAGTCAGTAATACGATGGCTGCCTTACCCACAGCAGTATTTTTAACGTAGGCAAATACCATGTTTAAGCCCACCAAAATCAAAATAAGCGGCCAAAAATGCCAAAGTGAACGCCAATAAAAATCAATTACTCCAAAATTATCGAGCAATAAAATAGAACCCACAAATACCAAAGTAAGTCCCCAAACAATTTTTTCAGATTTCATCAGGCGGAATATTAAATAATAGAATCTGTTTCAGTACCTTTTTCCTGCTCCTCCTTTTTAGGAGAAGTAGTGGTCTTTTCACGGGCATTGAGCAGCATCACAAACCCCGGAATAATAATTGCCAAGGGCCACAATTTACCCAGGTTGAACCAATAAGGGATCAGATCAAACTCATTGAGCAAAAAGAATAAACCCAAGAAAATGAGGATCAAACCACCCACAAGCATTCCACTGCCCTTTTTCACCCGCACAGGCTCCGGCATTACCCGCTCCGGCTCTTCAGGATTAACTCGGTAATCCGTATTCCCATTATTCTCCGTCCAACTGAAAGGTTTTTCGGGAATGGCAATCCATAAAACCAGGTAAACCAAAAAGCCCGAACCACCGAAAATAGTCACCAAGATAAACAAGATGCGCACCCAGGTCACATCAATTTCTAAATAACGAGCCAAGCCGGCAGCTACACCACCCAATACCCGATCTTTAGTTTCTCTGTACAGTTTCTTTTCCATAACGTTAATTTTTAAAACAAACTTGATTGCGGCTTAATTACCAGTTCATCGATATTAGCCCCCGCACTCATTTGTAAGCAAGTAAGCACACCGAAAGCAACATCTTCAGGCTGAATAAAATGCTCAGGAGCAATCTCCGTACCTTCCCAGGAATGCGTTAAAGTAGCTCCGGGAATAATAGCTGTTACCTTCACTCCTGCGGGTTTTAATTCTTCCCGCAATACTTTTGTTAGACCCATCAAGGCATACTTTGTTACACTATACGAACCGGCCGCCACTACCGGATCCAGGCCCGCCACCGAACAAATATTAATGATATGGCCAGCCCCGGCTGCCCGCATTTGTCGACCAAAAAAACGACTCAACTCATGAGCAGCATACACATTCACCTGCATTTGTTGAGCCAAAATACCGTCTGGCTCATCCAGCATAGTAGCCGGCAAGTATTGCCCCACATTATTGATCAGCGTACCTATATGACCCAATTGTCGATGCGCTTCCTCCGCGAAAATTCGTAAATCCTGCAGGTCTCCACAATCAGTGGAACGGGCATAGATCTCCAGATCCGGATGCTTTTCCTGCAACTCGCTGCACAATTCAGTCAGCTCTACTGGATTGCGGGCACAAATGGCCAAATGGTAGCCCGCTGCAGCCAATTTAAAACTAATGGCCCGGCCAATGCCTTTAGTCGCCCCTGTTATCAATGCGTTCATAAAGTGAAGTTAAAACAGATTTCTGGGAATAGAAGTTTGAAGGAGTAAAAATTAAATCCTAAAACTCATTAAAACAAAACATCACCGCTAACAAGAAGATCAATTGATAGATCATTTTTTTCAAAAAAACATCCAAAAATCGGTATGGATGGATGATATCTACTTTTTTTAATTTTAGTTTAGTATGATTTTACTAAATGAACAAAGCAAATAAGATGACAAAGAAGAAAACTTGGCTGGAGAAACTCCATGAAAAGAAGGAGCCACAAATAAAACGTATCGAATCAGGCTTTGCTGATATTCCAGCCGGCAGTACAATGTTGATTGCCAGCCCTAAATTAATTGATCAATATATTCAAGAAATTAGTTTTGGAAAACAAGTCAACAGCAAAACTTTAAGAAAAGATCTTGCTTTAGATCATCATGCCGACTATACTTGCCCTGTAACTACAGGAATATTTTTAAGAATAGTAGCCGAAGCAAGCTATGAAAAATTCCAAAAAGGAGCACCAATTGATCAAATTACACCGTTCTGGAGAGTGGTAGAACCAAAAAGTCCTTTAGCAAAAAAACTATCTTTTGGTGAGAGTTTTTTAGTAGAACAAATTAACAAAGAGAAAGAACACACCATTTAATTCATGAATCCAAACGTTGACAAATATCTAGCAGACGGTTGTATGCGGTGCAAATTTGGAGGAACGCCAAAATGCAAAGTATTGAATTGGGTGGAGGAATTAGAACTCCTCCGACAGATCGTTTTGGACTCGGGTTTAACAGAAGAAATCAAGTGGGGAGTGCCCGTTTATACACACAAGGGAAAAAATGTGCTAACAGTCAACGCACTAAAAGAATCTGCGAATATTGGTTTTTTCAAAGGAGTATTATTAAGCGACCAACACAAAATACTACAACAACAAGGTAATCTACAGTCAGACAGAATTGTAAAGTTTAAAACGATAGAAGAAATTGAAAAGCAAAAAAATGTGCTAAAGTCTTACATATCAGAAGCAATAGCCATCGAAGAAAGTGGAAGGAAAGTGGAGTTCATAAAAAACCCTGAACCAATTCCAGACGAGCTAATACAAGTTTTTGAAGCAGAACCTCCATTTAAAAAGCGTTCTATGCTTTAACACCAGGACGACAAAGAGGCTATATCATTCATTTTTCGCAACCTAAACAACCACAGACAAGAATTGGACGAATAGAAAAATATAAAGCACAAATTTTTAATGGAATAGGACTTAATGACAAACATAATTCTTGAAGGAAAGATCTAGTATAACAAAAACTAAAGGCTACCCCTCCACCTAATTCTTAAACTAGAAGAATAAATCTAATAGCCATTCGTTTGATATTTAAAACCTAAAGCACATGAATCCCATTGTAAAAAATTTCTTGGCCATACTGATGGGCATCCTCATCGGCATGTTGCTAAACATGAGCATCATCATGATCGGCCCCAGTATCATACCGCCACCAGATGGCGTAAACGTCACCACGACCGAAGGCTTAAAAGCATCCCTGCACCTCAAACATTTCATTTTTCCGTTTCTGGCACATGCCCTGGGCACTTTTGCAGGAGCCTTTGCTGCGGCTAAGATTGCAGCAAACCATCGTTTGAAATTCGCACTTGGCATTGGTATTTTCTTTTTCGCAGGCGGCACCGCCAATGTATTCATGCTCCCTTCACCCGCATGGTTCAATACGCTCGACTTAATTTTCGCTTACCTGCCCATGGCTTACCTGGCTGGTAAATTAGCCTTGCTTAAATCAAATTGAAACAAGCGGAAACGACCATCGGTACACAAAGAAATTTCTTGGAATTGCACCATTCCCTAAGCTATTTTTGCGACTTAACAATCCCATAGTTGGGTCCATTACATGAACAAAGCCGTTAAAACAAACCTCCTCATCTACCTCTGTTTTATCCTCATTGCTGCAATCGGATCCCTTTACGGACAATCCATACAAGCGCAACACCAATTTTTGCGGGTTTGGGACTTTCAAAATATCTTACTCCTATTCATCGCTCTACCATTTTTATTTTATCAATCAAAAGCAGGGCTACCAGATTTTTGCGAGCAAAAAACAACGAAACAGTCCAAATGGCTGATTCCAATACTCACAGGAGCGATTTTTGGTATACTCGATATCTTCGTCATCAAATACCTACTCCACCCGGAGCCCTACACCGAACTGCCGCCGTTTCTGCAACCCTTCCCCTATTCCATATTTTTATTTTTCTCAGGCGCACTCGAAATAGAGGTCTTCTACCGCCTCATCCCACTTACGCTGATCCTGCTTTTGGGCAAATGGCACAAAAACGGCAAATACCTCGATGCCTTTTTCTGGGCCGGAGCGGTGTTAACTGCCATCAGAGAACCCTTGGAGCAAATGCCCTCCGAAGGTCTTTGGCTAATTACTTATTCCTTAATAAGCGGCTTTTTAATGAACTTTATACAAGCCATACACTACAAAAAATCAGGATTGCTGGCCTCCCTTTCCCTCAGATTAGGGCACTACCTGTTTTGGCATATACTGCTCGGCGTATATGTAGAATGGTTTGAACTCTCACCATAGTTAACAGTAGGCTTTTAAAACAGCGTCTTTGTTTTCGGCAGATAGGATTTCATTTTCTGGTTGAAACGACACCAAATGTCGTAAATCTAGCATCTCATGTACAGAAATTCGAACAAACTGTTCGTACATTCGGATACTCTAAACAGCAACTCGCATATGCAGTTCGCATGTTCGCACGTACAAATCAGAAACTCACACCCGATGTTCACATACTCATACTTTCAATACAGAACTTCGCATGTGCGGGTCAATTACTTGTAACTGCAAAACGTACATTCGCAACTGCAAAACGCACATTTTTAACTGCAAAACACACACTCGCACAATAAATACGCATAATAGCACGTTAAGTACAAAAAACAATACTTAATCATGCTTAAACTCAACCTCAGCCGCCTGTTCAATGAACGCGGCATCTCACAACCCTGCATCTACCTCATCAAACACAACATTCCCAGGCATACCGCTCAGCGCATCCTCAGCGGAGAACACACCCACCTACATTTCACACACGTCGAAACCCTTTGTAAGGCACTTGTATGCACACCAAACGATTTGCTGGAATACATCCCCGACAAAGAAGAAGGTTTATTGGAAAACCATCCACTTAAAGCGCTTAAAAGACAAAGCGATCATTTCAACTGGCTACAAAAAACCGCAGGCATCCCCCTTCCCGAGCTACAGCAGCTCATCAACCAGATCAACCAACAAATCCATCAAAAGAACAGCACCGAAGAATGAAAAAATCCCTGCACATTAGTTAAAGCCAAAACAGCTTCCTATTTTTACCAAAAAAAGCCACCTTACGGATCATGTTTTTTCAACCCTTCGGTAAATACATTCTGCTGCTCAAAGCCGTATTCCGACGTCCGGAAAAATGGAGCATTTACCGTAAGGAAATTTTGAAAGAAATGGTGGCCATCGGAATAGGCTCAATCGGTATCGTTACCATCATCTCCGTATTCTTAGGCGCTGTAACGACGGTACAAACCGCTTTCCAGCTGGTGAGTGATTTTGTGCCAAGGTCAGTCATCGGCACCATCGTCCGCGATTCATCTATCCTCGAACTCAGCCCCACTATTTCGGCCATTGTTTTGGCCGGTAAAGTAGGTTCGAGTGTAGCCTCACAAATAGGCACCATGCGGGTAACCGAACAAATAGACGCCCTTGAAATCATGGGTATCAATTCACCAGGCTACCTCATCCTCCCAAAAATTGTAGGAGCGGTTACCATGATTCCACTCTTGGTGATCATTTCAATAGCACTGAGTATTACTGGTGGCTATTTTGCTGGCTCCTTGTCAGGTGCCGTTACTGGCCAAGACTATATTTATGGCATCACCAAAGATTTTATACCCTTCACCTTTACGGTCTGTATGGTCAAATCGGTCATGTTCGCTTTCATCATCACCAGCATATCAGCGTACCAAGGTTTTTATACCTCAGGCGGTGCACTCGAGGTAGGTATTTCCAGTACCCGTGCGGTAGTGATCAGCTGCATCATGATTCTCTGTGCCGATTACGTTATTGCCCAATTGCTCTTATGATAGAAATAAAAAATATTCATAAAGCCTTCGGCGATCATCAGGTAATCAATGGCGTTTCGGCAACCTTTCATCCGGGAATCACTAACCTCATCATCGGGGGATCCGGATCCGGTAAAACCGTTCTATTGAAATGCATGGTAGGTTTGCATGAGCCCGACCAGGGAAATGTAGTATACGATGGAAGAGATTTTACTCGCATGAATTTTGAAGAACGCATTGCCATACGAAAAGAAATCGGCATGCTTTTTCAGGGATCGGCGCTCTTTGATTCCATGACCGTAGAAGAAAACATCTTGTTCCCGCTCAACATGTTTACCAACCAAACTGCTCAAGAGAAATTGGAAAGAGCCAATTTTTGTTTGGAACGTGTAAACCTGGCAGGAAAAAATCATTTACATCCCTCCGAATTATCAGGAGGAATGAAAAAGCGGGTGGGTATTGCCCGAGCCATTGCGATGAACCCTAAATACCTGTTTTGCGATGAGCCAAACTCAGGCCTCGATCCAAGAACTTCCATCGTAATTGACGAACTCATTGCCGAGATCACCGACGAATACCAGATCACCACCATCGTGGTAACCCACGATATGAATTCGGTAATGGGCATCGGCGAAAAAATCCTCTACCTGTACGAAGGCAAAAAATGGTGGGAAGGCTCCAACGACGAAATCATCACTACTAAAAATCAGGAATTGAATGATTTTATCTTCGCCAGCAAATTCATGAAAGCCCTCAAAAAATAAAAACAACCCGCCATGATAGAACTACTTAGCCCTGCCCATTGGAAAGATTATGAATTACTCGATTGTGGCGATTTTGAAAAATTAGAACGTTTTGGCGAGCTCATCCTCATCCGCCCCGAGCCACAGGCGGTTTGGAAAAAACTATGGAGCGAAAGCGAGTGGACCAAATTACACCACATACGTTTCAAAGGGCGTTCGGCTACTTCGGGCGACTGGATCAAAAAAAATCCAAAAACAGCCGATCGCTGGCAAATCAATTATCAAAATAAAGACATCAACATCAATTTCCGTTTAGGATTAACCTCGTTCAAACACGTAGGTATTTTCCCAGAACAAGCCGTAAATTGGGATTTTATTGCAGCTCAAATTAAAAGATTCAAAAACCCGGAGCCCAAGGTGTTGAACTTGTTTGCCTATACTGGAGGCGCCTCATTGGCTGCCAGGGCAGCGGGTGCCGATACCACTCACGTCGATTCCATCAAACAAGTGGTCACCTGGGCAAACGAAAATCAGGAATTATCCAAATTAAAAGACATCCGCTGGGTAGTAGAAGACGCCTTAAAATTTGTGAAAAGAGAAATTAAAAGAGGCAAAAAGTACAATGGCATCATCCTCGATCCGCCGGCCTATGGCCATGGCCCAAATGGTGAAAAATGGAAATTAGAAGACCATATTCAGGAGATGATGCAGGATGTAGTGCAATTACTCGATGAAAAAGAACACTTCCTCATCCTAAACGCCTATTCAATGGGCTTCTCTTCCGTCATTATCGAAAATCTCATTACCAGTTCCCATCCTGCGGTCAGCAACCTCAGCTGCGGAGAATTGTATTTACAGGCAAAAAGCGGATGCAAATTGCCTTTAGGTGTTTTTGGAAGGTTTTTTAAATAGGACTGCGGATTTTTGTTATCTTCAACTTCATCCACTTACACGAAATTGAATTAGACCCATGTACTTCGAAAAATTCATCCTTATCTTACTTATTGCCTGTGTAGGACTGAGCAGCTGCAGCAATTCAAATGGCTCGGCCAAAGCAACTAAAGCCGATAGCATTACCTCAAAACGAGCAGCCAACTATCCAGCTATCGATACCTTAGCCTATCGTCAAAAGATGAAGGCACTTGCCAATGGTGATACTACCGGGAAATGGCCGGTAAAGAAAGAACCCTATCCATTGCCCGGAGCCATTCTGCCGTTTAAACGCATTATAGCTTATTACGGTAATTTATATTCGGTACGCATGGGTATTTTAGGCGAGTTGCCGCCAAAGCAAATGCTCGCCAAATTAGATCAGGAAGTAAAAAGATGGGAAAAGGCCGATCCTCAAACTCCCGTTCAACCAGCATTGCACTACATTGCAGTAGTGGCACAGGGAGATGGTGGCAAAGATGGCAAGTACCGTTTCCGCATGCCCGATAAGCAAATAGACTCCGTAATGAGCATTGCAAAAATGCGCAATGCAATTGTATTTTTAGATATTCAAGTAGCGCTGAGCACCATTAGAGACGAACTACCCCGACTGGAAAAATATCTAAAACTACATAATGTACACTTGGGCATCGATCCTGAGTTTTCTATGAAAACAGGAGCTAAACCAGGAACTAAAATTGGCACTTATGATGCTGCCGATATCAACTATTGTTCCGATTACCTGGCCAAACTGGTACAAGAGCACGGATTGCCACCGAAGGTATTTACCATCCATCGTTTTACAAAGGGTATGGTGACCAATAGCAAGCAAATTAAACTACGTCCGGAAGTACAGCTGGTGATGCACATGGATGGCTGGGGTGCACCAGAACTGAAAAAAGGAACTTACCGCCACTGGATTTACAGTGAACCGGTGCAGTTTACCGGCTTTAAGTTGTTCTACAAGAACGACATCAAGAACCCGCCACACCGGATGATGACACCTGAAGAATTGGTAAAACTGACCCCTAAACCCGCTTATATTCAATACCAATAAAATGGACAGGCTGGTTGTAGGTGGTGGTTGTTTCTGGTGTACCGAAGCTGTTTTTCAAAGACTGAAGGGTGTAACGAAAGTAGTTTCGGGTTATATGGGTGGTCTATTTCCAAACCCAAGTTATCGCGAAATTTGTACCGGAAAAACCGGCCATGCAGAAGTGGTACAGATCAGTTATGATCCGAAAGAAATCAGTTTAGAAGAGCTCTTGTTGGCTTTCTTTAAAACCCACGACCCTACCACCTTGAACCGTCAGGGAAATGACGTAGGAACCCAATACCGATCGGTTATTTTTTATGCGGATGAACAGCAAAAAAATATGGCAATGCAACTGATCAAGCAATTGGAAGAAGCCAAGGTATTCGATGCCCCCATTGTAACAGAACTCAGTCCTGAAAGTGCGTTTTACCCGGCAGAAGACTACCACCAGGATTATTTTAACCAGAACAGCTATCAGCCCTACTGTAGCTTTGTGATCCAGCCAAAGCTGGAAAAATTCATGAAAGAGTTTGGCGAAAAACTAGCCATTAAAAACTAACTATTGCTTAATTACCTTATAAGTATTTTTGCCAATCAGCACGAAATAATAACCGCTCTCCAGATTCGATAAATCCAAGCGGATCAAATTGTTCTGAACCCGCTGGGTACCTTCATATACCTTGATGCCCGAACTGCTTAATACTTTAATGTACAGTTCCTTATTCTCCTGCCCATCGAGCTTAATGTTTAAGTCAGAACTAAAAGGATTAGGATAAACTTCCGTTTGTTCATTTACATATACTTCCTCTTCATAAACTCCTTGGCAAGCTTGGGTCCCATTCACCTTTATTCTATTCACCCCTGGCTTTAAAGGAACGTCCAGTTTGGCCGAGTTGCTGGTATAATTCTCACCATTAATGGAAATAAAATAAGTGTCGCTGCCTGCCATGCTCAGGGTCAGGGTATTGGCCGAAAGGTTTAACTGCGTATACACTGATAAATCAGCAGGTTCGCCTATGTTAAGGTCATAACATTGTACGTAATTACCAACACCCGTGATGCTTATACATAAACTGTATTTACCCGCACGCAGATCTTTAATGCTTAATGTATCACTAAAATCGTAAGATTGATTCAAGTTGGCAGACTTTAAAGTAGCCTTATACGGCAAATTCTTACTTGCTTTAATGGTAATTAACCCATTAGCTGCTCCTTTACATATTGCAGATACGGTCTTTATTCTAAATGTACTTGCAGGTAAAACATCTACCATAAATTCTCTGAAAACATCAGTCGCAGGTATAAATAAATTATTCCCCGCTTGGCTGGCCTTCACTTTTATTAAACCCATACCAGTGATAGTCAAGGTACTATCCTTGATACTGGCCGGACCCGATTCAACAGCAAATGAAATTGGCAAATTGGCGCTCGACCTGGCTTTCAACACAAAAGGCTGATCGCCCACCCGTTTGGCAGTAATTGCATCAAAACTAATGGTCTGGCTCTGTTGAATAATGGTACTACTGATCTTAAAGGTATTGTTCGATATCCCCTCCAGGGCATCCGCCACATTGAGCTCTGAAATTCTGATTCTGCATTCATTAAGAGAAACGTTAGTATTCAGCAAAGTATTCCAACTGTCAGCATTCGTACTATTAGGGGTCACCGAAGCCGGAATTTTCCAAGAATAAACTCCAGATTTTGCATCAACGGCAGCGGTGATCACTTTCCATGTTTTCCCATTATCGGTGGTATATTCTATTTTAACAGAATCTGCAACCTTTTCAGTTTTCCAACTGATGAGATAAGTAGTACCGGCCAGTAAAATCTCTCCTGCCTGCGGTTTGGTAACCAAGATCTTACCTACATTGGTGCGGGAAGTAAAACCATCATAGCTACCACCCCTATATTTACTTACATCTGTTTTTAACTGTGTGGGAATAAACCGCACACGCACGGAGTCTGCATTGAACGGAGCCAGCGTTGCGGCAGCCTTAATAAAATAATACCCATCTAAAGTCTTTGTATTCACCCAAAGATAAGAAGCCGCCGAAGCAAGATATTTGGTTGTAATACGGGTCCAAACTTTGGAAGTATCTGCTTTTTTGAAGGAGATGGCCAAATCATTGAGGCCAGATTGCACCCATCTGATCGGCACCAGCCCATTTGGGCTGCCTTCAAACACAGAATCAACCGAAAGCTTGAGATAGCTTTCCGAAATCTCAAATCGTTCAGAAATAGAAAATAAACTGCTGTCCTGAGAGGAAACGATCTTAATAAAACCTGATTTAGTAGGGAGATAAGGAACTTGCCACTGGTAGCGAGCAGCTTTAGCTGCATAATCCTTGACTACATTTGTCCATGTCTTCTTCCCGTCTTTTGAAAAAAAGATATCGATATATTCTAAATCAGAAGAAGTCCAGCTAATATCCGTCTTCGCAAATGCATCGAAAACAGTCCCGGCTTTAATGGCAACCAAATTAAGTTTAGCTTTATAATTACTTGCTTCAGAGAACCCATCATATGCTCCGCCTCTGAATTTTACCGGCTGTAATGAACTGTTCTTGATTGCTATTGGGATGGAGGTAGAATCCTGAAAGTCGAAATTCTTAGCCACAATTTTTATGGAGATGGAATCAGCCTGCAAGCTAACAGGAGGTACCCAAACAAACTGAAGCATGGAGGCCGGTAAGGAGGCTCTGATCAGTGTCCATTTCGGGTCCCTCATTTTTTTATAGAACAGATCTACGGTCTCAATCCCGTTATTCACCCAAAACAAAGGAATGGGCTCCTGTAAAACATATTGAGGCTTAAAGGCTTTATCGATAGCGATACTCTTGGATGGGATTTTAAAAGGCAGGGGATTCTTTGCTGAAATATCTCCGCCATCAATTGCAGTCAAACGGATAATCCCTTTCGCTGTAATAGTAGCAGGGATTTTCCAATCCATTTGTTGTGCTGCAGCCGGATAAGCATCAGTTACAACTATCCAAGTTTGGCCGCTATCTGCCGAAAATTCAATTTTAAGATATTCGATATTAAAGGATTTCCAACGAATGTTTTGGCTTGAAAACGAGGCCAAGTTCTCCCCTCCTTTTGGATACAGTAATTCAAGCTGTGCTTTGGCATTCGACCTGCCCGTAAATCCGTCAAAACTTCCACCACGATATTTTATATTAGCAGACTGCTGTCTGGCACTCACTTTCGCTCGCCAAATTACCTTCACGTTTACATCGTCTGCAGATTCCATTTTTAGTTGAATCTGATTTTGGCTAATTTCCGGTATGATCCAGGTAAATGAACTTGCCAGAGCAGGAAAGCCCTTGCTGATCAGTTGATATGTAGCTCCACCATCTCTCGAATACGAAATGTTCAGTTTTTCTACCGATAAACTAGTCCATTTTAATTGAAATACATTCCCGGGGCTTAAAATAGCAGCAGTATCAATATCTAATTCCAATTTTGGCTGGGCGATACTAAAAACCCCGGCACTAATACTGGCCGTAGCACTATTGAACACATTCGAAATTTTAATTTTCCCGCTATTGGTAGGTTTAACAGGCACCAGCCAGGGGTAGGTACCCGCTGATGCGGGATAAGAGGCAACTACCGTTGACCAAGTAGCCCCCGCATCGGAAGAATACTCGATCTTAATATTTTCAACATTACTGTATTCCCAGGTGATGTTAAATATAGCCCCCCCGGATAATACTTGACCATTAGTAGGAGATTTTAGCAACAAGGCCTCCTGCTGGGCAAGTGTAAACTGCCATTGAATAATAAAGTACAGAAGGAGGAGTAATTTTCTCACCGTAATAAACCAGTATTGAATTAGTTGTCTTCAGGGGCACTGCGTACCATTCTGAAGCCTGCAGGTGAACCGAAATATCTAGAAGATACATTGTCATTTTTGAAAATCATATCTTGATAAGTTGATAATATACCACCCGATTGGCCAAACCAATGCGACACATTCGGATATCCCGTAGGATTTTCACCCGAGCCATTTACATCTTTGAAAGACCTGGATCTTTCAGAATTAAGACTAATCACGTACTCTGCCACATTATCTGTTAAACCCATAATTCCATAATAACTGGCACCAGAACTTATTCTGCTGGATGTTGACGTTGCAAATATGCCTACCCTATAAGCACCACTACCTCCGTCACCTCCTTCAATCTGGCTATTACTACTCACCGATAGGTATTTGGTAGAATCAACACCTAAGGCAGTTTCAGTTCCTGTTTCCGGACCATCAAGCTTTAGGTTAAAAATAGACGTGTTCATATTCATGCGCATCATAGATCGTGGACCATTCGCCCGGTCGTATGGTCTGGGTGCCAACGGACCGCGGCAAGCCTTCTCAAACTCCAGTTCTGTCATTGGCCGCAGGGCACTCCAATTGGCAAAGGCAAATAGGTGTTGTGATTCTGCAAAATCCAGCGCTCGGTCTGGTCGGGTTACCACATAATTGCTACCGCTTTTAGTTATTGTAAATCTTGAATTATTTGTAGTTGGGAGCAGGTTTGTGCCATACATATAAGTATTTTGCGTACTTGCGGTTGTAGTGGTATTTAGAAAATCGGTATACTGCCCCTGTGTTACCTCATATTTCATGCAATAAAATGCCTTATAACCAGTCGGGAAATCGGGGTATTTATAGGTACCGCTATTATTTACCGCAATCCCATTTAATCCATGTATATAAATCCCGGATCTGATTTCCTGATCAGAATTGGAGGAGGGTGAGTTTCCAGACTCATAATTACTCAGCATTGGGCTGAGTCTGTCAGAAATAACGGTAAACATAGGCGTATTGGACCCGTACTTGGTGGTATCGGAAGGAGTAAAGGTTTTAAATATGGAAGGCATGATCTTATCCCATAAGTTAGGATTATTAGTATAGGAATCTCCGAAAGCAAAATTCCCTTTTGGAACATACACCATTTCGGTAGCAAAAATCCTGATCTCGGCAGAATCGATATTAGCAACCGAATCGAGACCGTAGTTCCAGCGCAGCTTGATATCCTTCAGGTCCATCACACCAGATCCTTTTTGGGAACGGTAAATGAATGCCCCCATGCGGTCTGTTGGTATCACAATTTTAGCATTGGCCCCATTGGTTCCTGTACTAAACCCTGTTAGTTGGGGTTTAATATGCTTCCATGTACCATTTGCCCGTTTAACCTTAATGGTCACCCAGGCGGCATCCCAATTGATATCATCACGCCATGAATTCTCCCAAGAAAGATCGAACTTGATATTAACTTCCTTCGAGGCTTTAACTGTATCGGCCAGAGATACATTTTTCAATCTGATATTATTTGCAAACACTGAGTTTACGCAGAACAAAATGGGGATTAAAGTTTTGAGAAAAAATTTCATGATAATTATTTCAGTGATTTTCAAATTGAGATACCTTCGAGGTATAGAGTGATTTTATACGCAAGTCAGGCAGTATAGTATTGATTTTCAATTAGGTAATGGTAGATATTTTATAACTAAAAGTAATAAAAACATTTGACTCTTAATTACAAAAAATTCGTTTACAAAAGTTGATGTAGGATTCAAGCACCAGCTTTTGCAAACCAACGGATTGCATGAGCAATGGATGCATCCCCATGAAAATTAAAATCCAAGAAGGGAATATATACCTGACGTTAAAATAAACCCAACTGGCCTTTATCGTCAATTTCTACATCGTCCGGATTGGTAATTTCGAAACTGACTGATTTAGCAGGTGTTTCAGGTTCCTCCGCTACTTTTGCTTCTTCCGGCTCTGCTTGGACAGGATCAGGGTTAGCACTTTCTGAATCCTCCTTAATGTCCGTGGGCTCTTCCGCGGCTTCGGTATTTTCGGCTTCGGCAATGGGGTCCACTTTTTGGTTTGTTGGTAGAGTTATTTCCTCATCTGGCTCTTCACCGGCAATTAGTTCCACCTGTTTCACTTCATGCGGACTCAATCGATTGCCCATGGCTTTCATGCCTTTTACATCAATCAATTCAGATAAGTCCTGCACCAAGGTATCGGGGGTTTGAGTTTTACCTTTGAGCACCTCCAGTTTTACTTTTGGCTGCTTGACTCCGCTGATCAAAATCAATTTAGATCCATTTTCCTCAGAAATAAAGGCAGTCTTTTTCCCTTCGGAAGTTTTCTCAAAGAAGAAGCGCTTTACATAAAAATTCTTCGATTTACCATCATAATGCACCACCGAGTAAACCTTTTCAGGATGGTATTTTTCGATGAGCAGTAGCTTGTCATCAAAATGAGTACTTAGATCAAAGCCGCAGAGCTCGTACACGCCATCGGCGGTTACACACAGTATTTGATCATCTCCATCAAATTCACCCAAATATTTACCACGTCCGTCTACATTCAAACGTTTTAACAATTCGTCGAACCAGATTTTACGACCCGACAAAGTAGAAACGCCTTTACTTTTTAATAAGATCTTTTTGACCGGATATTTGGTGACCGTATTCCCCATAGAAGCCCTGCCTTTTACGGCCAGTTCTGCAAAATCGAGGTCAAATTGCAATTTGCGAAGTTTCGAATGCGGCTTCAAGGCCACGTTGACCACCTCGGCTTCTCCATTTGGGTTGGCAGTAAAGTAGAGCACTTGCGAACCTTTGGTTCCTTTAGTCAAATCGTACTCTTTATCGCGGGTTACGCCCAGCACCGAGAATCTTTTTACATAGGCCACACCGCTTTGACCATCTTTATAAATGAGGTTATAAACGGTGCGTTCATCGTTCTTCTTGAACACTTGTGCATGGATGATATCTTTACCCACGAAAACTTTTTCGGCTACTTTGGTAACGGTAAATTTACCATCGGCCCTGAAGGCAATAATCTCGTCCAGGTCCGAGCAATCGCAAACAAATTCATCCTTACGAAGCGAGGTGCCAATAAAACCGTCTTCACGGTTCATGTATAATTTCACGTTGGCCAGCGCCACTTTAGCTGCTTCTACCTTATCGAACAAACGTAACTCTGTTTTGCGTTCTCTTCCTTCGCCGTATTTATTACGAAGTTTTTCAAACCAGGCGATCGCATATTCCGTCAGGTTTTTTAAGTTTTTGTTGACTGCCTTGATGTCTTCTTCTAAAGCCTTCATCTGCTCATCGGCTTTTTTCACATCAAAGCGGGTAATGCTGCTCATGGGTTTTTCAATGAGCTTCTTATAATCTTCCGGCAAAATATCGCGGTAAAATTGCTCCATAAATGGTTTAAAGAGCGTGTTTAATACCGAAACTACGTTTTCAAAATCACTTGAATTTTCATAGTCGGGGTGCTTGTACATCCCTTCCTGTATAAAGATCTTTAACAGATTACTGAAGAAGATCTTTTCTTTCAGCTCCGATAATTTGATCTCCAATTCCTGTTTTAGTAAGGCCTTGGTATGCTTGGTGCATTCAGTGAGTATATCATTTACACTCATGAAATGTGGCTTATCTCCCTTAATGATGCAGGTATTGGGGGAGATAGACACCTCACAGTCAGTAAAGGCATAGAGGGCATCAATGGTCACATCGGGCGAAATACCCGGTGCCAAATGAATGATGATTTCTACATCCTTGGCGGTGTTGTCTTCAATTTTCTTGATCTTAATCTTGCCCTTGTCATTGGCTGATATCACACTATCGATCAAACCACCGGTGGTGGTGGTAAATGGAATTTCGGTAATGGCCAGAGTTTTTTTATCGCGTTCTACAATTTTAGCACGCACCCTGATCTTACCGCCACGCTGGCCTTCATTATAAGCCGAACAATCAGCCATCCCGCCGGTAGGAAAGTCGGGCATCAGGTTTGGGCGATTACCCTTCAAAACTTCTATTGAACCCTCAATCAGCTCCAAAAAATTGTGAGGCATAATTTTGGTAGCCAAACCTACGGCAATACCATCTGCACCCTGAGCTAACAGTAGCGGAAATTTAACCGGTAGCGTCACTGGCTCCTGATTACGACCATCGTAACTGGACTGCCACTCAGTGGTGTCTGGATTAAACACCACCTCCAGCGCAAATTTAGATAAGCGGGCTTCGATGTAACGGGGCGCTGCTGCCGAATCTCCGGTAATGGGATCCCCCCAGTTACCTTGCGTATCAATCAGCAAGTTCTTTTGACCGATTTGAACCATTGCATCGCCTATAGAAGCATCACCATGTGGATGGTACTTCATCGTATTCCCAATCACGTTTGCCGCCTTATTGAACCGCCCGTCATCCATTTCCTTTAATGAATGAAGGATACGGCGTTGTACGGGTTTTAATCCATCGTGAATATGCGGCACAGCACGGTCGAGGATTACATAAGAAGCGTAGTCAAGAAACCAGTTCTCGTATAATCCGGAAAGTGGAATTATATTATGGTGAATTTCGTTTTCTGATGCTGATGCTGGGTCTAATTCTTCGCTCATCCTATACTAAAGTCAAATTCAAATTTTATTATGCAGTTAAGGCTTGTTCTTGGGCTGCAGCCTCCGCCAGGCGGTCTTGCTCCAGGTAATCCACCTCAATTCTTAGGTTCTTAATGATGTGTTGTTGCCTTTCGGGGGTGTTTTTTCCCATGTAATACTCCAGCAAACTTTTGATGCTTTGCTCCTTGTTAAGTAAAACCGGATCGAGGCGTATATCTTTGCCTATGAACAAGCCGAACTCTTCGGGGGATATCTCTCCCAAACCTTTGAATCGGGTAATTTCTGGCTTACCACCTAATTTATTGATTGCCCGCTGGCGTTCTTCGTCGCTATAGCAATAAATGGTTTCCTTTTTATTTCTTACGCGGAATAATGGCGTTTGCAAGATGGATAAATGCCGTGCTTTCACCAAATCAGGAAAAAACTGCAGGAAAAAAGTCATTAACAAAAGGCGAATGTGCATCCCATCCACGTCGGCATCGGTAGCAATTACAATGTTATTATACCTCAATCCGTCTAAGCCATCCTCAATGTTAAGGGCATGCTGTAGCAGGTTAAATTCTTCGTTCTCGTATACCACCTTCTTGGTTAAGCCGTAACAATTCAATGGTTTTCCCTTCAAACTGAATACTGCCTGGGTCTGCACATCTCTTGACTTAGTGATGGAACCACTGGCCGAATCTCCCTCGGTAATGAACAAAGTAGTTTCTTGTTTACGTTCGTGTTGGTCGTCGAAATGTATTTTACAATCTCTCAGTTTACGGTTATGCAAAGATGCTTTTTTAGCTCTTTCATTGGCCAGTTTCTTGATGCCCGCAATGTCTTTTCGCTCCCGCTCCGACTGCAAAATGCGTTTAAGTAAGGCATCGGCAGTTTCCGGATGTTTGTGTAGGTAATCATCCAACTCTTTCTTAACGTAATCATTGATGAAAGTTCGCACACTGGGGCCTTCCGGACCAACGTTCAATGAACCTAATTTGGTTTTGGTTTGTGATTCGAAAACAGGCTCTTGCACTTTAACCGCGATAGCCGCAACGATGGAAGCTCTTACATCGGAAGCATCAAATTCTTTTTTATAAAATTCACGAATGGTTTTCACCACAGCTTCGCGAAAAGCCGCCTGGTGTGTACCTCCCTGTGTGGTATGCTGACCGTTTACAAAAGAATAATATTCTTCGCCGTATTGCTGGCCATGGGTCATGGCTATTTCTATATCCTCTCCTTTGAGGTGAATGATGGGATAACGGATATTTTCTGCATCAGTATTACGGTCTAATAAATCATAAAGTCCACGCTCCGAGAAAAACTTTTGACCATTGTAATTAACTGTTAAACCCGAATTCAGGAAAACATAATTCCAGATCATGCTATCTACAAACTCCGGAATAAAACGGTAGTTGCGGAAGATGCCCTCGTCGGGCAAGAAAGTAACCGCCGTACCATTACGCTGGGTAGTATCGGTCTCGGGCAGGTCGTTTACCAAGTCTCCCTTTTCAAACTCTGCTTTCTTGGTTTTACCATCACGGTAAGACTGTACCGTGAAAGAAGAAGAAAGTGCATTTACTGCTTTGGTACCCACCCCGTTTAAACCTACCGACTTTTGAAATGCTTTAGAATCGTATTTACCGCCGGTATTGATTTTTGAAACGCAATCAATCACTTTACCCAGGGGTATTCCACGACCATAGTCTCTTACGGCAACCTTATGATCTGTGATATTGATTTCAATGGTCTTACCGGCACCCATCACAAATTCATCGATAGAGTTATCGACAATTTCTTTAAGCAATACGTAAATACCATCGTCATAAGCCGATCCATCTCCCAGCTTACCAATGTACATACCCGGTCTTAAACGGATATGTTCCTTCCAGTCGAGGGAGCGGATACTGTCTTCACTGTAATTCAATGCTTCCATATTTCACGAGAATCAAATTCCTGATAAGCAAATCTAAAATTTTTCTATCCCCTTATTGATGATAAATTTCCACAACTGTAGAATTAAATCCTTGAGCGCTCCAATTATGTATAGTAAAGCATACAGTTTTAGTTTTTGCTGATTTATAAATAGAGAATAAGATTTTCTACTTGGTTAATATTTTATGATTTGAAGCATATCATCCACTAAATAGAAGAGTATATTAAGAAAGAGGATGAAAAAAATCCAATTAACCTGCCTTCTGAATAGCCTTGGTACAAGATTGGCAATGATTATTAAACATGAACAAAAAGAACCGAACGTTTAATACTTAACCGATCATTTATGAAAAAGCCAACTGAACCCGAATTATCAAAACTTACCGAAGAGTTTGATAAACTACTCATCCGATTAATCAGCGAAGACCTACGTCAATTAAAGCAACAGCCAAAACCACTCAAAGTTTATTTTCATTCAGCAAACCCCTATCATTATTTTAGACCCAAATAGATTTAAATAATCTACAATGATTATAAAATGATTTAAATGAGTCTCTCTAGAGGCTCATTTTTTTTGTATTTAAACTTTTAACAATTTTTAACGAACACTTAACAAAATCAGGAATAATGTCTAAGTAATTTTGGTCACTCCTAAAATAAAATTCAGGAAAGTGAGCATTCTGGAGTGCTGTAAGCCCAACTATGAAATTGTTACAAATTGATGCTGTTAAAAATGATATTTTTGCTATCCAGATTAGAATTAACTGTTTGGATTTAAACGCTAATCTTTAAAATAGAAATTTTAACAGGCCTATGTGCATGAATAGTATGGGAAGCGTTTTCCCTCAACGGCTTCCCGGTTTGGAAGGATTAGAACCCGGTGAATTTTGGATTTTAAGCCGTTTAGCCCAGGCTCCAAAAATACAATAACACCTTAACACACACCATGAAAAAATTATTACTGTTTACTTTATTTCTTTTGTTGAACGTCCTTGTGTTTGCTCAAAGCAATTACGAAGTAAACGGAACCGTGAGAGACTCATCCGGTCAAAGTGTGATAGCTGCAAGCATCAAACTGATCATGGCTAAAGATACCTTATTTACCAGAAGTAACGCTGATGGTTTTTTCAAATTCAGCAATGTAAAATCAGGACAGTTTCTATTAACGATCAGCAGTATTGGTTTTCAGACCACTAACCGTAAATATCTTTACAAAGATGGCGAGGGTAAACTTCAACTGGACCCCATCACACTTAAAGCAAGTACCAAGGAGTTGAATGAGGTAGTGATTTCAGGTACTCCTCCGGTAACAGTGAAAGAAGATACCGTTGAATACCGGGCTTCTGATTATAAATTAAAAGAAGATGCACAGGTAGAAGACCTCCTCAGAAAGCTACCCGGAGTGGAGGTTGATCAAAACGGGAACGTTAAAGCTCAGGGTAAGCAAATTACCCGGGTAAGAGTAAATGGTAAAGATTTTTTTGGAGGTGATGTGAAGACGGCAACCCAGCAGCTCCCTGCCAATTTGATCGATAAAATTCAAATTGTGGATGACTTTGGGGATCAGGCTAATTTTACGGGTATTAAAGAAGGTGATCCTGAGAAAATCCTGAATATTCAAATCAGACCCGACAAAAATACTGGCTATTTTGCGAGAGGGACCATCGGTCAGGGTAATGAAGATCGCTACCAGGGGAACCTCAGTGTCAACTATTTTAGAGACAAGCAACAAATTTCAGTATTAGCCAACCTGAATAATACCAATACCTCCCTATTCAACTTTAGCGGCGGAGGCGGTGGTGCCCGAGTTCAAATTGGCGGAGGCGGCGGCGGTCTGTTTTTTGGTGGAAATCGTGGTGGCGGAACCAGTGGGGATGGAATTACCGAAGTAGGCTCCATTGGCTTAAACTACCGAGATGAATGGGGAAAGAAAATCAGCTCTTACGGTAATTACAGTTATGCCAACCGTGATAACAACGTATTGCGTACCATCTTACAGCAGAACGTAAACGCCAGCGGTGTGATTAATAACAACCAAAATACCGATAACAACACGAATAATATCAACCATCGTTTGAACTGGAACATAGAGTACCGGATTGATAGTTTAAATTATTTGAAGATCACTCCATTTTTCAACTTGGCGCAAAGCAGCGGCGACAATAATGCTAATTTCCAATTCTTGCAAAATGGCTCTCAACTCAATTCAGAAGGTACCAATGTTGGTAAAAGCCGCTCAGAGACGCCCAACTTTGGTGCAGATGTTTTATTCAATCACCGTTTTGCCAAGAGAGGACGTACCGCTTCCATCAGTCTTTCTGTGAACAGGAATGTGATCGATCAAGATGACAATACCATAAACGAAAGTATCAATTATCCAATTGGAGGCGGAAGCATTAACCTCTATCAGGAGCAGCAAATTGCGATTAACAACAACAATACCACTAGCCGCTCCAGCTTCTCTTTCATTGAACCACTCAGCCGAACTTCGAGTATCGAGTTGAACTGGAATTTTTCTCATGCCAAGTATCACAATTCTAGAGAGACCTTTGGAACTTTAATTGAGGGTGGCACTTTGGCTTTAAAACCTGATCAGAGTAATGATTTTAGTTATTATTTTATGACCAATCGGGTTGGATTCAACTATCGTGTTACTCAGAAAAAATTCAATTATGCGCTTGGATTGGGTTTACAACCAACATTGTTGTCGGGCAGTTCTCTCACCAACCAAACCAGTTCAAGAAGATCGGCGTTATTTGTTGTTCCGGTTGCGAGGTACTCTTATAATTTTTCACGCACCAGGGCATTCAATGCTTCTTACAATGGCAGGAACAACGAACCGAGCTTCTCCCAACTGCAACCTGTAACTGATTTATCAAATCCTCAGTTCCCCGTGGTAGGTAACCCCAATTTGAAAGCGGAGTTTACACACAATGTTAATCTTCGATATAACAATTACAACTTCGAAAAAGGAGACGTTTTATTTACTGTCCTTTCTGCCAATTTGAGCCAAAACCGTGTTGTATCAAACACCTTGTTTCTTCCCGGAAACAGAATTGAAACACGCTATTTAAATACGAATGGTTTTTATAACGTGAATTTCTTCTATACTTGGTCTAAACCATTGGCAGAGAAAAAATATACCATTTCATTTAACGGTAGTGCCAATTATACCAACAACGTCAACTTTATTGAAAATCAAAAAAATATTGGTAAAAACACCATTCTGAGCCAAGGTGCAAACTTTCAGATCAATCCTAAAGATTGGTTAGAATTGAGTCCTGGAGTGAACTACACGCTCAATCGAAATAATTATAGTTTGGCCAGCCAGCCTAATACTCGGGTATCTAACTGGAATGCCACTTTTAATGGGAAAATTTATTTATGGAAGACCTGGTTGTTGGGCGGAGACTTTATTAAAACCATTAACCAAGGTTTTAGTGGTTCACTTGCAGTGAATCCATTCATCATGAATGCCTACTTAGAGAAACAATTCTTAAAAAACAAAGCAGGCGCCCTCCGTTTACAAATATTTGATGTGTACAACGAAAATACCAGTGTGTCTCGTTCAGTCACAGGCAACAGCATTACCGATACCCGCAGCAACCGCTTAGCTCGTTATGCGTTGCTTACCTTTAGCCTGAAACTACAAAAATTTAATGGCCAGGCTCCCAGCAATATGAACATGCAAATGCCTGGGCAGGGTGGAATGATGTTCAGAAGAGATATGATGAATTAAGACGCTAAAAAAAAAAAATTTAAGCCCGCCCATTAAGCGGGCTTTTTTTTTGAGTTGATGATGATCAATCATTGTCTTTAATGCTCAAGCAGCATTAAATAGTGATTATTTTATAAAATATAATATCTTTAATTTTAAATAGTGCGCTCATTGAGCAATTGTTTTAAATTAAAATCAACCTTAAAGCAATACCATGGCCAATTAAGCCAGCCAGCTTGAAATTTATCATGACATTAAATCAAATAAAAATTGGATTTATTGAAGACAATGAGCTCTTGCTGGAAAACTACCGGGAGTATTTTGAAAGCGATAGTGCTTTTGCCTGTGTATTTGCGGTGAGATCTTTTGACGAATTAGATCAGCAAAAAATTACCGAAAGACCAGATGTCATTTTATTAGAGATTCAGTTACCCAGCATCAGTGGGATTGCAACCCTGCCTCTGCTTAAAAATAAATTCTATCAAACACAACTGATCATGATGACTACTCATGACAGTGAAGAAAATGTGATCAATGCGTTTAAAAATGGCGCCAATGGTTTCTTAACAAAGAACATGTCGTTGGAAGCAGTGAGGGAGGCGGTATTATACGCCATGCACAATGGTGCAGCTTTATCACCAAGTGCAGCACGGATCCTGATCAACAGTTTTTCTGAGAAACAACAGCAAATGAACGCAGTCTTGCTCAATCTCACTCCCAGGGAACAAGAAATTGCGAAATGTATTCAAAAAGGACAATCCTACAGAGAAATTGCTCAGGCCTTATTCATTTCTGAGCGTACTGTCAACCAGCACCTCAAACATATTTACCAAAAAACAGGGGTGAAATCTAGGTCGCAATTGGCTGCCAAAATGATGGAATAGGCACCACGAACTCGTAAATCACTACTCTTTCTCGTAACTTCTATCGTATTTAATCGGGGATAAAAAGTGTAATAACAATACCCTTGCATATCGAAAATTAAAGGGCATCAAAACCAATATCGGCGAAAGCACAATACCAATTAACCACCAAATCTCATTTTCGCCCAAAAACTGACCCGCAATCACACCGGTTATTACCAACTCGGCAACGTTAAATGCATAACTTACATACATGGCTGCCCAAAAGAATCCGGGCTCAATTTCGTAGCGTAAACCACATTTCGGACAGTATTCATACATCTCGTCATACTTCAAACTAAAAAGGCTGTGTTTGTACATATCGCCTTTACGACAACGCGGACACTTACACTGAACAACGGCTTGAAATTGGGTCATTTTTGGATGTGTTGATGTATTAAATATAGATAGAAAGTAGGGAGATTAATATTGATTGATCAATTGTTCTAAAGTATGAATCGGTACTACCCCAGATTGACGCCATTTTATTTCCCCATTCTTAAACAAAATAAGTGTAGGCACTCCAGAAACATGATATGCTGCTGCTGCAACCGGATTTTTATCTACATCAATTTTAAGGATGGTTGCCTTATCGCCGATACGGTTTTTCAAATCGGCCAACATGGGGGCCATCATTTTACAAGGGCCGCACCATTCTGCGAAAAAATCGACTAGAACAGGCTTTTCACCTTTGATAAGTTCGGCAAAACTATTTTTTGATTGCGATTGCTTTCCCATAGTAAATTGACTAATTAAGTTTCTATCACCCTATTATGCCACCAAGTGATTACTTGATATCCGATTTGACTGGTCGCTCGCATGCAACTAAGCCACCACAGGAGACGTTGGCCCAAACTTGATAAAGAAAAAATACTGCTATCAAACCCATAAACGGATCTCTAAATACAAGGGCATTGTAGCCTGCTACTCCGGCCATCAGCAATCTAAGTAGACGCATCAAATTCCAACCTGTTAAGATTTTATTCATCATACTGTAAATTAATGAGGAAGTTTATCCTTGAATACACCGTATGCGTAGGTTCCTATTGTTGCACCGACAATAATGAGAAGGAATGCCAAGTAACCCTGACCCAAATTGACAAACATCGGACCTGGACAAGCACCAGTTAAAGCCCAGCCCATGCCAAAAATAGTTCCGCCAAAAATCCCTTTCTTCCATCCTTTTTCTTTATCCGGAATCACAATAACCTTTCCCTCAATATCTTTTAATTGATATTTTTTAATGAAAAATATACTGATGACACCTATGGCTACCGCTGTACCGATGATACCATACATATGAAAAGACTGGAAACGAAACATCTCCTGAATACGATACCATGAAATGGCTTCGGATTTGCTCATCACGATGCCAAAAAAGATACCTGCAATTATAAATTTCAATCCTTTCATCAACTTAAAAAATTAGGGGGAAAAATAAATGAGTCATCGCCAAACCTCCAATGAAAAAACCAATCACCGCTATCAGCGAAGGCCATTGTAGATTAGATAAACCGGTGATGGCATGCCCAGAAGTACACCCTCCGGCATAACGTGAACCAAAACCTACCAGCAAACCACCGCCCAAAAGGGTGAGAAATCCCTTAAGATTAAATAAGTTTTCGATGCCAAAAAGCTGCAAAGGATTCATCTGTCCATCGAAAGTGATTCCCAAAGATTTTAAATCGGCAACCGTACTTTCCGCTAATTGCAAGGGCTGTCCATTGTTTAAATAATTAGCAGAGAGATAACCTCCTATTACTGAACCGATCAGGAATAAAAGGTTCCACTGCTGAGATTTCCAATCGAAATCGAAAAATTTAGCCTTTTTACCTGCACCGCAAGCGGCACAAAGGGTTCTGAAATTTGAAGAGAATCCAAAAGTCTTCCCGAAGAAAAACATCAAGATCATGATGAGGGATATCAAGGCCCCGGAAACATACCAGGGCCATGGTGCTTGTATGAGTTCTAACATATTACAATAGGGTGCTGGGACAAACGTAATCACTCACCTTAAATTTACCGGAGTCTTTAATGGCCTTAAATCCACCCTTTACATCAATCAGTTTATCGAAACCACGAGCTTTTAAAATGGAGATAAACACCATTGAACGGTATCCGCCGGCGCAATGCACATGGTAGGTTTTGTCTTTATCGATGGCCGACATGTTCTGATTCACGTAATCTAAAGGTATATTTTCTGAACCCATGATGTGCTCTGAATAATGTTCGGAGTGTTTACGTACATCGAGGATGTGGATGGAAGGATCGGCCTCCTGACGCTTTGCCAATTCATCGGCATCAATGGATTCAATGCTATCTAATTCATAACCTGCTTTTTCCCAGGCTTCTACCCCACCTTTGAGGAAACCAATGGCGTGATCGTAACCTACACGAGCCAAGCGGGTAACTACTTCTTGCTCCCGACCTTCTTCATCAATAATTAAAATTTCCTGGTTGATATCCGGGATTAAGGCACCCACCCAAGGGGCAAAGCTACCGTTGAGACCAATGTTAATGGAATTCGGGATGAATCCCTTAGCGAAAGTCTGAGCATCGCGGGTATCTAATAGAATGGCACCGGTTTCATTGGCTGCTGCCTCAAACTCAGCCGGACTTAAAGCACGGGTCCCTTTTGCCAAAACCTGATCGATACTTTCGTAACCCATTTTATTCATTCGCACATTCTCGGGGAAATAAGCAGGAGGTGGCATTAAGCCATCGGTTACTTCTTTTACAAACTCTTCTCGGGTCATGTTGGCACGCAGGGCATAGTTGAATTTCTTCTGATTGCCCAAAGTATCGCTGGTTTCCTTACTCATGTTTTTACCACAGGCAGAACCGGCTCCATGAGCTGGGTAAACCACCACATCGTCGGGCAGTGTCATTATTTTAGTACGCAATGAATCAAACAAAGTACCCGCCAATTGCTCCTGCGTCAAGTGGGCAGCTTTCTGTGCCAAATCAGGGCGTCCCACATCACCAATAAACAAGGTGTCGCCAGAGAACAAAGCGGTTTCTTTACCGTTTTCATCTATCAATAAATAACAGGTCGACTCCATGGTATGACCAGGAGTATGCAAGACCTTGATTTTTACTTTACCCAAATTGAATACTTCTTCATCTTTAGCGATATAGGCCTCAAAGCCGGGCTGTGCCGTTGGACCGTAGATAATTGGAGCACCGCTTGCTTTGGCTAAATCCAGATGCCCAGAGACAAAATCGGCATGAAAATGCGTTTCAAAAACATATTTGATTTTGGCGCCATTTGCCGCTGCTTTTTCGATATAAGGTTTTACTTCGCGAAGCGGATCGATGATGGCTACTTCATTTTCAGATTGGATGTAGTAAGCACCCTGGGCCAAACATCCGGTATAAATTTGTTCGATTTTCATATCTCTAATTAGCTACAATAAATTAAGCTTTAACAAATATCAGAAAAGCAGTAGGAAACATTGGTAACTAAAGTCACAAACTCATCAAATAGGCTCTAGTCTTCAAAAAAAGCGGGCATTAATTTGATTTCGTTTCTGTACAGCAGGATTTTCCCCTCATTTTCCAATTGTTTAAGCAAGCGAGAAATCACCACTCTTGAAGTGGCCAACTCATCGGCAATGGCATAATGCGAAACTTTTACCACAGTGGAACCGCTCAGTCGCTTTTTCTCTTTAAGGTAGGCCACCAAGCGTTCATCGAGCTTATGAAAAGCAATGCTTTCAATAGATTTTAGCAGTTCGATAAATCGTTCGTTGAAGCTACGCATGATGTAATTTTTCCAGCTGGGATATTTGCACAGCCACTCATCAAGTTTGGTATGCGGAATAGCAATCAGCTCCACCTGATCTTCGGCTACAGCTTTAACTTCACTTTTCTTAGCCTCCATACAGCAGCTGTAGGCCATAGAGCAACTATCACTGCTAGACAAATAGTACAACAAAATCTCCTTAGCATTTTCATCGCGGCGGTACACCTTTATTGTGCCCGAAACTACCACTGGCATCATACGGACATATTTACCGTAATCCATGATTAAATCGCCCTCTTTAAATTGCTGAGATTGGCCAAATTCTTCAATTTCTCGCAAGAGTGCTGGTTCGAATAATTGGGAGAGGATTCCTAAGTTCATTTACAAATGCAATAGCGTAAAAAATAACATGCGGAAACGAATTTAATCATATTCCGCATGTTATTTGCATGAGGTATTGCTGATTAAATCATCATCAGACGAACAGGTTTACTCGTTCCCAGGTACCACCGTTCACCACATTTTTAAAGCCATTTTGCTCCAAGATATTTTTGGCCATACCACTTCGGTTACCACTTCGGCAAAATACGATGATATGCTTTTTACCCTTGAACTTACCGATTTGTGCCTGAACACTATCTAAGGGGATATTAACTGAACCTTTCACATTTCCGCCGGCAAATTCGCCAGTTGTACGTACATCTACCAAGAAAGCACCTTCTTCAATCAAAGGTTTTAAATCGACGGTATCACCGCCGCCAAATAAAAAATTTAAAAAACTCATGTTGTTTTTGTTGTTTGTTCTTTTTTAAATAAACCAAAAAGCGAAGCACCCATCAAGGTTCCGTACAAAGTACTGTTCAGGGGTTTTGAAGTAATTGAGCAGGTCCCACTAAGGCAACCAATCTCTTGCCAATATAAATAGCCTGCAATAGCGCCGAAAAATGCGCCCAGCAGATATAAATAATTGTTTTTAATCCAGGCTTTCATACTACTTTACTATGCTGAAATCCGGCCCACCACACAGCTGATCATTGATTTGGCCTTGCTTAGTAAACTGTTATTTCCCTTTTCAGGATAACCTAAATCGGCCAGTTTAAGGATGATTTGATCTCGGTTCATCATTGTGCCTATCAGACTTACTTTATCTTCCTCTTTGAAAATCGCAACTTGCTCTACTCCATCCATTTTCATCAAAGCAGATTGGATGCTGTTCATGCAACCTCCACATTTGATATTCTCCACTAAAATTTCGATTGTTTTCATATCCAATAATTGAGACTGCAAGTTAATGCAAATGAATACCTTAAAACGGTAACAAAGGTTACAATCTGTTAGAGAAGGAATTGGAATACTATTTTAGGAATAGCTCTTTGAGGATGATGTAAGCACCCATTACCAGCACAAACCATCCAAAAGCCTTTTTCAATTGAGTTCCATCGATGGTTTTAGACAACCATCCTCCCACAAAAATACCAGATGCGGATATCGCAGTGAGGCTCAATAATACCGTCCATTGAATTTCATATTGTCCCAAGTCGCCTGTAAATCCAATTAGTGTATTCAAGGCGATGATCAGCAAGGAGGTGCCTACGGCCTTTTTCATGGGCATATTTAAGATCAAGACCAATACAGGGATGATGAGGAAACCGCCGCCTGCACCTAAAAACCCGGTTACCAGTCCGATTAAAATACCGTATGTAAATAGTTTGAAAAAACTGCTTTTTTGATCAGATGAGACATTGCCTTGAGTTCCTGTATTCCCGATCATTGCAGTTGCGGCAAACAACATGAGCATGGCAAAAAGCACCATGGTGCTCAAGGATTTACTGAGCTGAAATCCATTGATGGACATGACTGGATCGGGTATGAGTGGAATCAGCAATTTCCGGGTCAAGAAAACTGTTAAAATGGAGCTCAATCCGAACAAGAAAGCTGTTTGAATACTAATCTGTCCCTTTTGGTAATTGGTGAAAGCTCCGATTGAAGAGGTGACACCTACGATGAAAAGGGAATAAGAAGTGGCCATCATGGGTTCCATCCCCATTACATAAACTAAAATAGGAACCATCAAAATAGAACCCCCACTGCCCACAAGGCCTAAAGAAATACCAACCAGAGCAGTGAGAAAGAAAGCGATTAGCTGCATGATTATTGTACTATTTTTGCCAAACCTACCCTTTAAAATAATTAATGAGGGTGATATTTGTTACCAAAACCCTCAATTCAAACTAAATTGATTGATCAAGGAAAGGTAAATGGGCATTCCTAAAGTAATGTTGAACGGGAATGTAATTGCCAATGCCATCGGGATATAAAGTCCCGGATTTGACTTAGGAGCCGCCAATTTCATTGCAGCCGGAACAGCAATATAAGAGGCACTGGAGGCTAATACCGCAAACATAAAACGGTTGGAAACATCATCAGTAACCAAAGAGCTGAGTAATGCAAAAACGCAACCATTTACAAGCGGAATCAAAATGGCGAAAATAATCGGGAACCAGCCATTCTTAACAAAGCTGCTCAGCTTTCTCCCACTTAAAATACCCATATCTAAAAGGAAAATCGACAGAAAGCCTTTAAAAATATCATTGGTAAATGGTTTAATTCCTTCTGCCTGATTTGCATCGGCTAAAAAGCCAATAATTAGACTACCCAGAATCAACAAAACACTACCATTGGTAAAAGAGTGTTTGACCACTGTCCAGTTGTTCACTTCGCTTTTTTCCCCTTTTACGTAAATTGAAATCAGTATTAAACCAGCAATTATGGCCGGAGACTCCATCAAAGCCATAATGGCTACCATGTGTCCGTGGAAAGTTATATTTAAAGCATCTAAATAAGCCACAGCGGTAACAAAGGTGACGGCACTTACCGAACCATATGCGGCTGCAATCGCCCCTGCATCATAAACATTTAACTTTCTTTTTAAAATGAAGAAGGAATAAACCGGAATGATAATGGAGATCGCCATTCCGAATAAGATGGACCAGAAAATTTCAATACTCATGGTTTCATGAGAGAGTTCTTGCCCACCCTTGAATCCAATTGAAAAAAGCAAGTAGAGTGAGATGAATTTGGAAGTGCTTTGTGGAATTTCCAAATCGCTTTTCAGCTTTACGGCAACGATTCCTAAAATGAAAAACAGAAATGCCGGATTGGTTAAATTGGAAATGAGGAGGTCAAAATTCATACTCGAAATTTAGTAAATAGTTGATATTATTTTGGTGTTTGAGTAATTATTGTGTAGCCGCACGTTTCAGCCGATCGTTTATACTTTTCCCGAGGCCTACCTCAGGTAATTTTTCAGCAATGATTAAATCGATGTCTGCATGATCCAATCGGTGCATGGCTGCATACAAATGACTTGCAGCTTCTGCTAAATCTGCTTTAGCTGATAAAACTTCAAGCCTGATGATCGATGGAGCATCAAAAACCTTTGAAAAGCTCAATACACCTATCCTTGTCCCATGATGGGCTTCTAATGATGATGGTAGATTATCGCTCAATATAAGCTTAGTAGAGGGAGAATAATGCTTGGCAAGCATACCCGGTGCCTCCGGTGCTTCTTCATTATGATTACGAACTTGAATGGTTCCACAAACGGCCTCCATTTCTTCAAGAGATACAGAACCCAAGCGATAAACGATGGGCTCATTGCCTTCGAAACCAACAATGGTCGACTCAATTCCCTTTTGACAGGCTCCGCCATCCAATACCATGGGGATTTGATCAGCGAAGTAATCCTCCACATGTACTGAAGTGGTAGGGCTGATGGAACCGAAAGGATTGGCGCTTGGTGCTGCCAATGGAAAATCGATTTGCTGAAGTAAAGAAAGAGCCACGGGATGATTAGGGACCCGTACTGCAACTGTTGATTTTCCGGAACTAATCCAATCGGGAATATGAGCTTGCTTTTTTAATACCAACGTTAAAGGCCCAGGCCAAAAGGCCGCTGCAAGGTCCCGAGCTTTTTGCGGGATATCGGTAGCTACCGTATCCAAGTCAGAGGCTGCTTTAAGATGCACAATGAGTGGATTAAAGCGTGGTCTCTGTTTGATTCGATAAATATCCGCAATCGCTTTTTCACTGTAAATATTTCCTGCCAAACCATAAACAGTTTCAGTAGGCAAACCAATGATGCCTTCGCTAGTTAAAATTTGGACAGCCTGCTTGATGTCTTTACTGATCATGAACTTCAAATTCAGGGATTACAGAAATCACAATACATCGGATCTTCTTTCTCCTTCTGATGCGGATATATTTTATTTTCCGCAAAGTTACATTTCTGACATAGAAACCGATGATATAAAATTGAACGGGTAGGTAAACCGCATAAATCGCAAGGAAGTCCGGGAATAGCTTCCGATACCGCAAAGCCGGGGGTTTGACATTGCGGACATTCACTACCAAGCAAAGCAATTAATTTGTTCATCGCTTGAGCAATCACCTGCATACGGGTGGGATTAAACATGGCACGCATATCGGTCTCTACATAGGCCTGTCCATGTAAATTCATCAAATGATCAAAGTGGCTTTCCAACACCTGTTCATCTGTAATTCCCTTGAGTTGATCTTCGAACGCATCAACAGCTCTACGCAAAATCAATCCATGTTCCGGAAAGCCTGTAAGTTGAGCAAAATCTTTTAAGTCTTGTAGATTGTTAATGGATTTTGAGCTAAAATTAGTATTCAAACTAATCTCGGTGACCACAAATTCCAATTGATTTTGTTGATCGATCATGACCAATGTTTCTACATCGGCATTGGTAAAAAAAAGGGAGGGGTGTGGACCAAACGAGCCTTCGCTTGCTATAGCCAAATCAAGTCCAGTGATGGCTAAAGCTTTTAAACACTTGGCCCTGGCAGTTTCGATGGGACTTTCTGTACGAATTTGTTCTCCACAAAAAGTGCCGAATAAATCGGTATTGAGCGTTGGGCATAATTTTGATGTGAGCCCAAGTGCGTTTTCTAAAGGGGGTGCCATCACCTTTTCCTTCTGATGCATGGTAGCGATCAGAACCGTCCTGCCCCTAAAAAGGTCCGTTTTCAATTCAAGAAGTTAAAAAATCAATTCAATAAACCAGCACTCCATTGCAAGGCATAAATGGTCTTAAAGTATTTGGCCTTTAGTTCTATTAACTTTTCCTGCGCTTCGAGTGCTTTAGTTTCTCGGGCATTGATCAAAAACATGGAGCTTTCACCGTTGAAAAATCGGGTTTCCTCTGCCTCTACTAACTGCTGATAATTAGCGAAGTTGCCACTTTGCAAACTGGTTTGATTCTTTAAGTTTAAAAATTCATTGTAGTACGATTGTACTTTTAATTGAACTTTTAAACGGCTTTGGTTAAGGTCGAGTCTAGTTTCCTGCAACTTCAAATTAGCTACCTTATATGCTCCCCTACCCTCCGAAAAACGTAAAGGAATAGCAATTTTTAAACCATATTGGAAATTATTTTCGAAGAGGTTATTGATACCATTGTTCGGGAACCATTCCGAACCTTTGGCCAGGTGATTATAGCTCAAATCGACCTTCGGCAATAAATCCTGAAATTTCAATCTTTTGTCAATAATGAGCGACTCAATTTTATAATCATATTGCCTCAAATCGGGATGATTTTTTTCGGCGGCATCCATCAGATCATTTAGCACCAAGCTAAAATTTTGAATATTGAGTTCACTTTCCCAACCAGATTGAGGGACCACCTGCTCGGGCAAAACATAGGCTTCCCCATTTGCCTTCCATAAATAAGCAGAGAGCTCTAATCCCGCATTTTGAAAGTTAAGCAAGCGTTGATTTCGTTCAAATTTAAAACTATTAAGTTGTGCCAGCGCCTCAACGGTATCAATACCCGGTCGCTCCCCTAAAAGATAAGCTTGTTTAACTAAATTAAATCGCTTCTCATTTACCTGCACCACATTTTCTAAAACTGTAAGCGTTTGATGAGCCTTCACCCAATGCCAGTAGGCTTCCATGGCTTCCATCAATAAATTATTGACCACTGATTGCTGCTCCACCTTGGCCAGCGTGTTCATTATTTTAGACTGCCTCAGGGCTGCTCTTCGCTTATCAATCAATAAGTTTTTGGCTAATGGAATGTTGATACCCAAGTAACTGGACTGCCCTACAGTTTCAGTGGGGTCTAAGCGGTTACCGCTCAAGTTTTCTACGCCGCTATAAATCTCTATTCCATACCAAGTTGGGATACTTACTTGCGGTGAATTATAATCGTAGTAATTGAGTCCGTTAAAAGTTTTTCGGGCAGTATAATTACTGATAATCGGATCGAATGCTGCACGAGCCTGTGTGATCTCAGCCTTACTTTTGGCAATAGAGATATCTGTTTGCTTGACTACCGGATGGTATGCTTTAACAATAGATAAAACTTGCTCGGCATTGAGCGAAATAAGTGAATCCTGAGCATGAAGCTTCCCAGAAAAACCAATCAAAAAAATCAACAGGAAATTCCTAAGTTTCATTATTTCTTCGTTTTGCTTGGTGCAGCATCCTTGTTTACATCTGCCTTGATCTGATAAAAATCTGGCGGGAATCCATTTACGTTTCGCCACAATTCGTACCAAATTGGCACGTCTTTCAAGAGTACAATCCCTTGGGCACCACTGCCTATTTTCAACTGTGGCGGCCATGGTTTTTCTTTAGGATCTTCAATTGCCAAAATCCTGAATAAGCCGTTCGGGCTGATGGTATTTTCGTAGGCTACAATCTTGGCACCAAAAGTTCCGTAACTGGCATTGGGCCAACCACTAAACACAATAGCCGGGAAACCATCGAACATGAAACGTACCGACTGTCCTACATTGACCAATGGAAGGTCAACAGGACGAACAAACATTTCAACGGCGTAATTCTTCACCTGAGGCACAATAATGGTAATTCGCTCTCCTTCTTTAAGCACTTCACCTATACCGCCTTTATTGGCTTGTACAATCTGACCATCTTGGGGTGCCAAAAGGATATACATACCATTTCGAATGGTATAGTTGCTCAATTGATTTTCGAGCTTAGCTACCTCTCCTTGGCCGGTAGCCACCTGACTCATGGTTTGATAACGGTCACCTTCAGCTTTACTGATTTTCTCCGCATAATCTTGCTCCACACTATTTTTTTCAATTTTGGTGTTGAGCACTTCTTGTTGAGTTTGCGCTAATTTATTTTCAGCGATTATTTTCTTAGCCAGTGCATTTTGATATGCAATATTTCTTTGTTGTAATTGGGTTTGGGAAACTAAATCCTTCTCGAACATCAATTGCTGACGTTCATATTGATCTTTTGCTAGTTTAAACTCATTATTTGCAGCCGTGATTTCAGCTGATTCTGCAGTAATTTTATTATCTAACTGAATCAGTTTGTTATTCAACTGCTCCAGTTTTAATTTTCTCGATTGTTGCAAGGCCTCAATTTGAGAACCAGTTGCTACGATTTTTCCTTCGTAAAAATCAATAGATCCTTTCTTGGCCTGCAATTGTTCCTGCGTACGTCCTACTAGTCTGGGATCGAGGTAATCTTCTTTAATCTCTGAAATCTGTAACAGGGTATCTCCCTTTTTAACATAATCACCTTCTTTCACCCACCATTTTACAATACGACCCGGAATAGGAGAATGAATATCCTGAGGACGCTGATCCTGATACAAAGTAGTGAGCACTCCCTTGGCCTTGATATTCTGTGTCCATGGCAATAAGAGAATCATCAGTAGGAACCCCATAATACCGAAGAACCAGTACTTTACATTACTATTTCGATCCACCAGATAGATCTGTTCAAACGATTTAAATGAAAATTGCTTTTTAGAATTTTTCATATTTATTTCTTAGTGACAAAATTTGCTTTACCATTTGTTAAAATTATTTGTCCATCACATTTACGAGCAAAATCATCATCTTTTGTAGTTACAATTACGGTAGCGTTGGTCAGCTGGTTAAAAAGATAGTTCTTGATACTTTCCTGAACACTTGTGTCTAAACCTTCCCATGGGTCTTCGAGCAAAATTAATTTGGGCTGATTGGCAAATGCCCTCAGCAACAAGATAGATTTGGCCAAGGTGCTTGACATTTTTTTACCACTCGGATCCAGTTTGGTTTTGAAGCCGTTAGAGAGTTGATCTAAGAAACGAGATATCCCTAAGCCATTGGCAATTTCCATCACCGTTTCTTGTTTGATTTCAGACCTACCCATGGTAATATTTTCCCAAACCGTTCCCATAAATATGTCTTGCTGATTAAGGAACACCCCAATCTGGGTTCTCAAACTTTCCAATTGGTAAGAATTAATAGGTAGTTTATTTAAAAGCAGCCCCCCCTCAAAATCACAGTAATTACCGCTCAATACTTTTAAAAAAGTTGATTTACCTGAGCCGGCTTGAGTACTCACACAAACAATACTATTGGCAGGAATGTTAAAATTCAGATCATTGAGCACCCTTTTACCATCAGGATAACTGAAACTGAAATCCCTAAACTGAACTTCTAAACCTTTTCCGTGTGGAACTAAGTCAACATCACCGTCTTTTTCCAGCGGGCTTTCGGTCACTATGGCCAGTTTTTCTAAGCCGGTTACCACATCATACACACTTTCTAAACTTCCAATTAATTTTTCAACAGCACTGATAACAGTAAGGATCACAATTTCTGCTGCAATAAACTCCCCAATGTTCAGTTGTTGGTTCAGTAAAAGGTAAGTGCCAGCGGTTAACATCACCGTAGTTATGGCCACTTTAAAAACTACAAGAGCCTGATATTGGAAGAGCAAAACTTTAAAGTGGTCTGTACGGGCGTTTAAATAACCCGACACACGCTCATCTGTTTTTTCAAGGTTGAGGTGTGATCCTTGACTGAATTTAAAAGATTTGATCACTCTTGCCATTTCTTCCAACCATGCCACCACCGAATATTTGTAAGTACTTTCTTTCAAGCTGGTAGATAAACCGCTATTGGCAGTAGTCTTCAGAATTAACCATAAAATCAAAATAAGTAGCAATCCAAAAACAATGAAAACCGGATGGTAGAGTGAAAGCAATAACAATCCGAATAAAATTTGGATACTTGCCGTAGGCACATCAAGCAATAATTTAGAAAGGCCCTTCTGCACATTCAGCGTATCGAAAAAATAATTTACCTTCTCCGGAAGATAATATCCATCCATTTTAATGAGGTCGAAACGGGGGACTTTTTCTGCAAAATCAAAAGCGTAACGGGCAAAAATGCGCTGTTGAATTTTTTCGATGATTTTCATTTGGTTCAGCTGCATAAAGCCTACAGAAAAGACTCCAATTACAACCAGTAAGATCAAAATATAGATGGAAGTAACCATGGAGGCACCAAGTACAAAGCTGATAATCGCCTGGATACCCACAGGAACACTTAACTGAAGCAAGCCACTAAATATTGCATAAAAATAGACTGAACCTATTTCTTTTTTATCTAGTAATATAAGCTCCCAAAGGCGCTTTATTGGATTCATAAATACTTATTGGATAGTTAATAAAATGACAAGTTACAAATTACAACCCATATGCAGGCAATTTTGCATCATGACCCGCAAAATGCAAAAAATCAAATCAGGCAAACTCCGGCGGGAGATCAGATTTGCTTAGATGTGGTTTAGAGTAAATCTCCAGGTACCAGTCAGACATTTTAGAAGAAAATAAATCCGGGAAGTAAGCATTGCGGGAATGTGGAATTAGAGGTTGTTTGAACTCTTGCTTTAATTCTTTAGATGATTCAGAACGTTTTTCGCTGCTCTTTTTTGGCTCAATCTCTAGAATCACAATCGAAGCAAAATTGGGACTTCTCCAGTAATCAGCTGAAATAACAACTGAAAAAGAGAAGATCACTAAACAAGCTAAAATTTGATTTAGAACCCCTTTCACACCGCAAACATAAAAGTGGAATTTTTGTCTGCGGAATAGTTCATGTAAAAAAAATGTCATTAAAATAAAAAAGCTCGCCTTTCGGTGAGCCTTTAATTTTGGTGGAGGATAACGGAGTCGAACCGATGACCTCTTGCATGCCATGCAAGCGCTCTAGCCAGCTGAGCTAATCCCCCATTGGGACTGCAATTTTCGGGAATTAATCTGATTTGCGCAAATATTTCTGAATAAGTGCAGCAGTCCGTTCTGAAGCACCTGCGGGACCCACCTTTTGAGCCAGAACTTTATAATTTTCAAGCATCATCTTTCTTGCCGGAGAATCATTTAATAGCGCATTTAACTCCTCAGCTATCCGATCAGGATGGGCTGCTTCCTGAATCAGTTCTTTTACAACCTCACGATCCATGATCAGGTTCACTAATGAGATAAATCTGATCTTAACCAATAATCGGGCAATGAATACCGAAATTTTGCTACCGCGATATATCACCACCTGCGGGCAGTTCAGTAGGGCAGTTTCTAAAGTAGCTGTACCTGAAGTTACCAAAGCAGCCTGAGCATTTTTTAGCAGATCGTATGTAGCATTAAAAACGATCGGAATTACCCTATCGACCAGGTAAGTGGCATAATCTTCTGGTTTGAAATTTGGTGCTCCTGCAATAATGATCTGGTGATCCGGGAAGCGAGCACTGGCAGCGATCATTTGCGGCAGAATATGTTTCAATTCCATTTTTCGGCTACCCGGGAGCAGTGCCAAAATTGGGCGATTATCTAATTGATGATCTTTACGGAAATTGAGATTGAACGGATAAGAACTGATGGCATCCATCAAAGGATTGCCCACATAATCTACCTCCATACCCCAAGTCTTATAAAAATCAACTTCAAAAGGCAAAATACAGTATAAATGATCAACTATTTGCTTGATTTTGAGCACCCGCTTTTGATTCCAGGCCCAAACCTTTGGCGAAATATAATAATGCACCGGAATCCCCTCAGACTTCGTGAAATCAGCGATTTTCAGGTTAAATCCAGGGAAATCAATTAATATCAAAGCATCGGGCCGGTAAGCCTTTACCGATGCTTTAGCCAGCTTCAGGTTTTTAGCGATGCTGCGTAGATTGGCCAACACCTCGATAAAACCCATAAAGGCCATTTCTGAATAATGCTTATCACAAACACCACCTTCGGCCAACATCAAATCACCACCAAAAAAGCGGAATTCTGCGTCCTTGTCGAGCGCTTTAAGGGCTTTCATCAAATTGGCACCATGCAAATCGCCTGAGGCTTCGCCGGCTATCAGGTAATATTTCATGGGCGGTATTTAATAGAAAATAAGCTGTCGATCATGAGACTAGCAAAATTATCCTTCATGAACATCAAAATTCCAGGTATTTAGTAAAGGAATGGCATGGTGAGCAGTCAGGTCGAATTGTACCGGCACCACCGAAGCATAACCATGCTCCAAGGCCCAAACATCAGTATCCTGACCCTGGTCGTTATTTTGAAAAACACCGGTTAGCCAGTAATAACTGCGCTTGTACGGATCTTGTCTTTCGTCAAATTCCTCCGCCCATTTGGCATTCGCCTGTCGGCAAATTTTGATCCCTTTAATTTGATCTGTTTTCGGGAAGTTTACATTTAGCAGGGTGCCTACCGGGAGTCCGTTGGCGATCACCTGGCGAGTAATATTCTGCACAAATTCGGTAAGGGGACTAAAATCGGCATCGTAGCCAAAATCATCTAAAGAAAAACCGATGGAAGGTATGCTCTCAATAGCCCCTTCCATAGCTGCCGACATGGTGCCGGAATAAATGACATTGATCGAATTGTTGAGCCCGTGGTTGATGCCGGACACGCATAAATCGGGTTTCTTACCTTTTAAAACCTTATGTACAGCCAACTTCACACAATCAACTGGTGTACCAGAAGTTTTATACATCTCCACCCCTTCGTACAAATGCACTTGCGTTAATCGGAGCGGCTTGCCAATGGTAATGGCATGGCCCATGCCCGATTGCGGACTGTCAGGAGCCACCACCACCACTTTTCCTAGAGGTTTCATCATATCGATGAGGGCCTTGATGCCAGGTGCGTCAATGCCATCATCGTTTACGACCAGGATGACAGGTTTTTCTTTTTTCATCCTGCTAAAATAAGAAATAATGCCTTTACCCTTTTATCACAAGGCTCCGGCTTTAATTTCATCCACCACTGCCGGATCGAGCAAAGTGGTTGTGTCTCCGAGGTTCTCGGTCTCTCCTTCTGCCACCTTTCTCAAAATACGACGCATAATTTTTCCTGAACGGGTTTTGGGTAAGCCCGAAACGAACTGAATCTTATCCGGTTTGGCAATGGCACCGATAATGCGGGTTACGGTTTGCAAAATATCACGTCTGGTGAGGTCGTGATCGTGAAGCGAAGAGCCCAAAATCACATAAGCATAAATACCCTGCCCTTTGATATCATGCGGGTAACCCACTACGGCACTTTCAATAACATCGGCGTGCATATTGATGGCATTTTCAACTTCGGCAGTACCGATACGGTGGCCGGAAACGTTGATCACATCATCCACACGGCCGGTAATCCGGTAGTAACCATCCTCATCGCGTGAGCAACCATCTCCGGTAAAATATTTATTGTCGTAGGTAGAGAAATAAGTGGTACGGCAGCGCTCATGATCGCCATAGGTAGTGCGGATAATGCCCGGCCAAGGAAATTTGATACAGAGGTTACCACTTACGCCATTGCCTTCAATTTCAAGTCCGTTTTCGTCTACCAAACAAGGCTGAATGCCCGGCAGCGGTAAAGTAGCATGGCCTGGTTTGGTTGGGGTGATGCCCGCCAAAGGCGAGATCATGATACCGCCGGTTTCTGTTTGCCACCAGGTATCTACAATTGGGCATTTGCCTTTACCGATTTTTTCGTTGAACCAGTTCCAGGCTTCTTCGTTAATCGGCTCTCCTACCGAACCCAGCTTGGTGAGTGAGCTCAGGTCTTTCCCTTTCAATGGTTCATCACCAAAGCCCATGAGCGAACGGATGGCAGTTGGCGCCGTATACAAAATATTGACTTTGTATTTGTCTACAATTTCCCAAAAGCGGCCGGCATCAGGCCAGGTTGGTACACCCTCAAACATCAAGGTTGTAGCTCCCTGCAACAAAGCACCATACATCAGGTAAGAATGGCCGGTGATCCAGCCGATATCGGCGGTACAGAAAAACACTTCGCCGGGTTCATACTGAAATACATTGGCAAAAGTATAACCGGTGCAGACCATGTAACCGCCGCAGGTATGGACCACACCTTTAGGCTTTCCGGTGGAACCGGATGTATAAAGAATGAATAATTCATCTTCGGCATCCATCGGCTCTGCCACACATTCCGGATTACCCATTGTTTCTACCTTTTTAATTTCATCTTCCCACCAGCAATCGCGGCCTTTGATCATGGAAACCGGGGTACGGCTACGAGTGAGTACAATTACCCGACCTACCGATGGGCACTGCACCAGGGCATCGTCAATTACATTTTTTAGTGGAACATCCTTGGTACCACGGAATCCCCCATCGGCAGTAATCACTACCTCACACTGGGCATCCTGAATACGATCGGCAATTGATTGCGCCGAAAAACCACCGAATACTACAGAGTGGATGGCGCCGATACGGGCACAAGCGAGTACTGCGAAAGCCAGTTCAGGAACCATCGGCATATAAATACAAACACGATCGCCTTTTTTTACGCCATTGTTTTTGAGCATGGTACCCACCTGACTAACCTTGGCATGCAATTCCTTATAGGTGATTCTACGGTAATGTTCCTCCGGATCGTTGGGTTCCCAAATAATAGCAGGCTGATCGCCCAGTTTTTCCAAGTGCCGGTCGATACAATTTTCGGTAATGTTCAATTTGGCATTGGAAAACCATTTGGTATCCGCTTTGCGGAAATCCCAATCCAATACTTTATCCCATTTTTTCTGCCATTTGAAATTTTCGGCAATTTCTGCCCAGAATTCTTCGGGTTGATCTACGCTTTTTTTGTAAACCTGGGTATATTCTTCGAAATTGCGGATTCTTAAACTCATCTCAGGAATTTTTATCGAGTTTACCCAGAAAAACATTAAGAATCAATATCCGAATCTCCACTTTAAAAAATTAAAGAAATATTCCATTCAAGTATTGTGTATTAAATATATAATCCTGATATTTGCAAGCCCTAAAACAAGGGTTTATTTATAAACGATACACATTACAGTCATGTCGAGAGTTTGTGATTTAACAGGAAAAATGCCGATT